>JBGAGP010000021.1:0-42931 GCA_044226685.1 Dongiaceae bacterium | reverse complement strand
TCGAGGCTCATGTCAGGCGCCCTTGTAGCTCGGCTTGCGCTTCTCCAGGAAGGCGCGCATGCCCTCCTTCTGGTCGGCGCTGTCGAACAGCATCTGGAACGCCTTGCGCTCCAGCATCAACGCGGCTTCCAGCGGCGCATCGGCGCCGGCCAGCATCACTTCCTTGATCTGGCGGATGGCGAGCGGCGGCATCTTGGCGATGGTCCGGGCGATCTCCAGCGCCGCGTCCAGCACCTCGGCATCGGGCACCACCTTGCTGGCGAGGCCCATCTCGAAGGCCTCGCGGCCGCTGAAGCTCTGGCCGGTCAGGCAATAGAGCATGGCCTTGAACTTGCCCACCGCGCGGGTCAGGCGCTGGGTGCCGCCGGCGCCGGGCATGATGCCGACACGCACCTCCGGCTGGCCGAAGGTCGCGCTCTCACCGGCGACGATGATGTCGGCATGCATGGCGAGTTCGCAGCCGCCGCCCAGCGCATAGCCCTGCACCGCGGCGATGATCGGCTTTGGACAGCGGGCGATCGCCTGCCATTGCTCGTGATTGCGGCGCAGCATCAGCTCGACCGGCGTTGCCTCGGCCATCGCCTTGATGTCGGCGCCGGCGGCGAAGGCCTCCGCATTCCCAGTCAGCACGATCGCCTTCACGCCGTCATCGGTGGCGGCGGCGCCGCACTGCTCGGCCAGCAGCCGGCGCACCTCCTGGTTCAGCGCGTTCTTCGCTTCCGGCCGGTTGATGCGCAGCAGCAGGATACCGCCTTCCAAGCGCTCATGCAGGACTTCGCTCACGTCCGCCCCCAATTCCGCAATGCGAAACGTAGTTTCGCAATATTGACGGGGAAGGCTAGTCGTGAGACGGTCCGGACGCAATCCGAAAACGATGCGGGACAGCCGGATTCATGCGGCAGAAGGCGGCAAGGAAGGGCAAGGGAAAGGATCGCCAGTTCGTCACCGCGCTCGCGCGCGGCCTCGAGGTGCTGCGCGCCTTCGGCGCCGGCGAGGCGCTGGCCAACAGCGAGATCGCCGCGCGCACCGGCCTGCCGCGCCCGACCATCAGCCGCCTGACCCACACGCTCACGGAACTCGGCTACCTGGCGCATGATCCGCGCGCGGAACGGTACCGGCCGAGCAGCGCGGTGCTCTCCCTGGGCTATGGCGCCGTGGCGGGGACCGAGTTCCGCACCATCGCCCGCCCGCACATGCAGGCGATCGCCGATTTCGCCCGCTCGTCCTGCGCCCTCGGCGCCTGCCATGGCTTCGAGATGATCTATGTCGAGAATTGCCGCGGCCGCGAGGCGCCCTTCACCCTCGGCCTTGACGTCGGGTCGCGCATCCCTGTTGCCAGCACGGCGATGGGTCGCGCCTGGCTGGGCGGGCTCGCGGCGAAGGACCGTGCCGAGAAGCTGAAGGCCCTGGCGCGGCACCATGGCGCGCGCTGGAAGGCGCTGGAGCCGGGCGTGAGCCGCGCGCTGGAGGGCTTCGACCGCCACGGCTTCGCCCTTTCCATTGCCGAATGGACGCCGGAGATCAACGCCGTCGCCGTGCCGCTGACTTTCCCCGGCGCCGAAGGGCTGATGGCGCTGAACTGCGGTGGCGCCGCGTCGCTGCTGCTGCCGGATTTCCTGAGGCGGGAGATCGGCCCGCGCCTGCTCGAGGCCAAGCGCCAGATCGAGCTCATTTCGCTGCCGCAACGCGAGGCCAGACGCGCATGATCCGGGACCAGGCCGTACTCACGCAATTGCTGGATACGTTGCGCCGCTTCGTGGCGGAGCGGCTGGTGCCGAACGAGGCACGCGCCGCCGAGGAGGATCGGGTGCCGCCGGAGCTGATCGCCGAGATGCGCGCGCTCGGCCTGTTCGGCCTCGCCATCCCGGAGGAATTCGGCGGCCTCGGCCTCACCATGGAGGAGGAGGTGCTGGCGGCCTTCGAGATCGGCCGCACCTCGCCTGCCTTCCGCTCGGTCTTCGGCACCAATAACGGCATCGGGTCCCAGGGCATCATCATGGACGGCACGCCGGCGCAGAAGCAGGCCTGGCTGCCGCGCCTGGCGACGGGGGAGATCATCGCCTCCTTCGCGCTCACCGAGGCGGAGGCGGGCTCCGACGCCGCTTCGCTCAAGGCCAGCGCGCGGCGCGAGGGCGAATTCTATGTGCTGAACGGCACCAAGCGTTACATCACCAATGCGCCGGTCGCCGACATCTTCACCTTGATGGCGCGCACCGGGGCTGAGGGCGCCGGCGGCATCAGCGCCTTCATCGTTCCGCGCGACTCGCCCGGCCTCTCCGTTGGCAAGCCGGAGCGCAAGATGGGCCAGCAGGGTGCCCATATCGCCGACGTGGTGCTGCAGGATTGCCGCGTGCCGGCGGCGAACCTGATCGGCGGGGTGGAGGGGCAGGGCTTCAAGACGGCGATGAAGGTGCTGGACCGCGGCCGGCTGCACATCGCCGCGGTCTGCGTCGGCACGGCGGAGCGGTTGATCGCCGATTCGCTGCGCTATGCCCTGGAGCGCAAGCAGTTCGGCAAGGCCATCGCCGAGTTCCAGCTGGTCCAGGCGATGCTGGCGGACAGCCGGACCGAGGCCTATGCCGCGCGCTGCATGGTGCTGGACGCGGCGCGGCGCAAGGATGCCGGCGAGGCCATCGCCACCGAGGCCTCGTGCTGCAAGCTCTTCGCTTCCGAGATGGTCGGCCGCGTCGCCGACCGCGCGGTACAAGTTCATGGCGGCGCCGGCTACATCGCCGATTACGGCATCGAGCGCTTCTATCGCGACGTGCGCCTGTTCCGCATCTACGAGGGCACCAGCCAGATCCAGCAGCTGGTCATTGCCCGCAACATGATCCGCGACGCCTCGTGATCCCGCCGGTTGCCCGGCATGTGCTCGACCGCATGCGGGATTTGCCCGAGCGGCTGAGCGACCTGGTCTGGCGCTGGGAGACGCGCGCCCCGGACGCCCCGGCCCTGATCGACGGCGACATCCGCTGGTCCTTCGCCGACCTCGCCGCGGCGGTGCGCGCGGCCATGACGCTGCTGCGCGACCAGGGCGTCCGGCCCGGCGACCGGGTCATGCTGGTGAACGAGAACGGCCGCGCCGTGGTCGCCCTGCTGCTCGCCGCCGCCGCCCTCGATGCCTGGTCGATCATCGCCAACGCGCGGCAGTCCCCGGCGGAGATCGACCTGGCCACCGCCCATTCCGGCGCGCGGCGGCTCATCTTCACCCTCGATGCGTCGCCCGACGCGGCGGCGCATGCCGCGCGGCTGGGCGCTGCGACCATCGCGCATCCGCTGCTCGGGCGGCTCGGAATTTCCAAGCTCAACGAGGCGACGCAGCCGGAGCCGGTTTCGGCCTCCGGCGCGGAGCAGGTCGCCGTGCTGGTCTACACCTCGGGCACCACCGGCGATCCCAAGGGCGTGATGCTGACTCATCGCAACCTGCTGTTCATCGGCGCGATCTCCGGCGGCATGCGCGGCTTCGGCCCCGACGACCTGATCTACGGCGTGCTGCCGCTGTCGCATGTCTTCGGCCTCGCCTCGGTGTTCCTGGGCGGGCTTTATGCCGGGTCCTGCTTCCTGCCGCGCGCGCGGTTCCAGGCCGAGCAGACGGTGCAGGACATCCGCGCCGGCATCACCTCGCTGCAGGGCGTGCCAGCCATGTATGCCAAGCTGCTGGCGCATATCCGCGAGACCGGGGCGGCGATCGAAGGCCACAAGCTGCGCTTCACCTCGGCCGGCGGCGCGCCGCTCGACCCGGCGCTGAAGCGCAATTGCGAGGCCCTGTTCGACCAGCCCTTGCACAACGGCTACGGCATGACCGAGGCCTCGCCTTCGGTGGCGATGACCCGGGTGGACTGCCCGCGCCAGGATACGTCGGTCGGCCAGGCACTGCCCTTCGTCGAGTTGATCGTCGTCGGCCCGGACGGCAAGCCCCTGCCGCGCGGCGAATCTGGCGACGTCTGGTGCCGCGGCCCCGGCATCATGAAGGGCTATTACCGCGCGCCGGAGCTGACCAAAGCCGCGATCAATCCGGAGGGTTGGCTGGTCACCGGCGATGTCGGCCGCTTCGACGAAGACGACAGCCTGCACATCGTCGGCCGCTCGAAGGAGCTGATCATCCGCTCCGGCTTCAACGTCTATCCGCCGGAAGTCGAGGGCGTGCTGAGCGCCCATCCCAAGGTGGTGCAGGCCGCGGTGATCGGCACTCCCGGCGCCGACGGCAACGAAGACGTGGTGGCCTATCTGCAGGTCCTGCCGGCCGATCGCCCGTCGCTGGACGCGCTCGCCGCCCATTGTGCCCAGCGCCTGGCGCCGTACAAGCGGCCGACCCGGTATGTGCTGTGCGAGGCTTTGCCGGCGACCCCCACCGGCAAGATCCTCAAGCATCGCCTGGCGGCCCTGGCGCAGCCGCTGGCGGAAATCTGATCGCGGCGCGATGCCGGAACGTGGCCGGGGCAGCGTGACCGGCTTCACATTTCCGCATTCGTTCCCCTATCGGCGCGCCCGCGATTCCTGCTAGCTCAAGCCTTTCGCGGTCAATCCTGGAGACCTCCATGTCCTCGCGTCCGCTCCTTGCTGCCAGGCTGTTCCTGGTCCCGGCCATCGTGGCGCTGCTTGCCGGCTGCCAGAGCCTGAAGCAGATGCTGCCGGCGGAGCAGGCGCAGGCGCCGGACCAGAGCGCGCTGCTGGTCGGGTCGCTGTGGATCGCCAGCCAGATCGGCGACCGGGTCGCGACCGAGGACCCGCGCGTGACGGTCGCCTTCTATGGCGATGGCCGGATGGTCGGCAAGGGCGGATGCAACACCTATACCGGGCGCTACGTCCTCGACGGCATGGCAATGCAGGTCTCCGCCCTGAAGGCCGGCAAGTCGGCTTGCGATGCCCCGATCGTCGACCAGGAGCAGGCGTTCCTCGCCGCCCTGGCGGCCGCCAGCCACTACGAGATCAAGCCGGAGGCGCTGCAGCCCAATGGCGTCCTGGTGCTGACCGATGCGGCGGGGCAGGAGCTGCGCTTCCATCGCGACACCACGGAAACCGTGCAGGTGCTCGACTACACCTGCGACGGCGGCGCCGCGCTGCATGTGATCTTCGACTGGCCGCATGGCGTGGCCTCGATCTCGGAGAATGGCGGCGTCACCACCACCTTGAGCAAGGTTCCGACCGCCACCGGCTTCCGCTTCGAGGCGGCACCGCAGAGCTTCGTCGGCCAGGGCAGCGACGCGCAATGGTCCGCCGCCGGCGACGCCCCGGTCGCCTGCAAGGTGGCCGGCTAGGCGCCGGCGCCCAGCCGGGGAAATCGCATGGCCAAGGCCGCAGCGCGCCGCAAGCGCCCCAACATCCTGTTCGTGATGTTCGACCAGATGGCGGCGCTGTCGCTGCCGGCCTATGGCCATCCGGTGGTGCGGGCGCCGCATCTCGACGCCCTGGCGCGGCGCGGCACCCTGTTCGAGAACGCCTATTGCGCGGCCCCGCTCTGCTCGCCGTCGCGCTTCGCCATGCTGACCGGGATGCTGGCCTCGCGCTTCGGCGGCTTCGACAACGGCGCCGAGCTGCCGGCCGAGGTGCCGACCTTCCTGCATCACCTGCGCCGCGCCGGCTATCGCACCTGTCTCTCCGGCAAGATGGACTTCACCGGCGCCGACCAGCTGCACGGCTATGAGGAGCGGCTGACGACAGATCTGTCGCCATCCGATTTCGGCTGGGTGCCGGATTGGCAGCAGCCGGATCTGGTGCAGCCCTGGTTCCACACGCTGCAATCGGTGGCCGAGGCGGGTCCCTGCGACTATTCGCTGTCGCTGCAATATGACGAGGATGCCTGTGACCGCGCCGTCGACTGGCTGCAACAGGCGGTGTCGCTGGGGGACGGGCGACCCTTCATGCTGACGCTTTCGGTGATGCACCCGCACGACCCCTATCAGGGACCGCGGCGTTTCTGGGATCGCTACGACGCTGCGGAGATCGACCTGCCGGCGGCGGGCCGGCGCAGGGCCGGCAGCCGCAACGACGTCGAGGCGCGCATGTACCGCCTCTACGACCGCGACGAGATCAAGCTCACGCCGCGGCAGATCCGCGACGCGCGGCGCGCCTATTACGCGATGATCAGCTATTGCGACGACCTGCTCGGCCGGCTGCTGGCGGCGCTGGAGACCGCCGGCGCCGCCGACGACACCATCGTCATCGCCACCGCCGATCACGGCGACATGCTGGGCGAGCGCGGGCTGTGGTACAAGATGAACTTCTACGAGCGCGCCATCCGCGTGCCGCTGATCTTCGCCGGCCCCGGCATCAAGCGCGGCCAGCGCATCGCCCCGGCGGTGTCGCAGCTCGACCTGCTGCCGACCCTGCTCGATCTCTGCGACGACCGCGCGCCGCGCGACGGCCTGGACGGCGCCTCGCTGTGGCCCAGTCTCACGCGCGGCGCAACGCCGAAGGGCGAGGTGTTTGGGGAATATTGCGGCGAAGGCTATGACGCGCCGGTGGCGATGATCCGCCGCGGCCGGCACAAATTCGTCCACGGGCCGGGCCTCGAGACCGAGCTCTACGACCTCGCCGCCGATCCGAACGAATTGCGCAATCTGGCGCGGGAAGCTTCGGCGCGGCCGCTGGTGGCGCGGCTGTCAGCGGAAGCCGAAGAACGCTGGGACTTCACCGCGTTGCGCGCGGCGGTGATCGCCAGCCAGCGCCGCCGCCGCCTGGTCCACCAGGCGCTCGTCACCGGCCGCATCGCGCCCTGGGACTTCGCGCCCCGTATCGACGCCGCCGGCCTCTACTACCGGAACTACCTGCCGGTCGCCGGCGACCCGGACGGCGCGCTGCGCCGCCCCAAGCCGGTCCGCTGACGCGTTTCGCGTCCCGTTCCGGCCGGCGAGGTCGATCTCGATCATGGGCGGCATCCCGTCTCTTGCCATGGAACGGCAGGCTAGCCGGTTTGTGTGACAATTGAGCGAAGCCCCGGAAAGCGGCGCCAATGCCGCTTCCTCGGGCAGCGCGATGCTCAAAGCCTGGGCATGGCGCCGGCGCTCTGGCCGGCGGCCGGGGAAAAACCGCACAAAAACAGCCCGCGCCCGTCTGGCACGCTTCCTGCTGAGAGAAGCAGGAACTCGAGGTTCAAAGGCTAAGGGAGGCTGGGATCTCGAACACCGGCAAGTGCGGCGGCCAAGGCTCCTGATCTCCTGGGTTGGCTGGGCTTGACGTGTTGCAGCCGGCGGCGAAAGCCGCCGGCCAAGTTTCGACCGGACGCCATCCGGACTTGGACATCTCAGCGGCCCGGCGAAGCTTCGCCGGGCCGTCTTTTCAACTCAGGGTTCGTCGGTATGCCGCCTATTCGGTGGCGGGCTCCGGTGTTGGTGCGTCCGGATTGGCCGGCGGTACCGTCCCGGTGGCCGCAGGCGCCTGCTGTTGCAGGTCCTGTTGCTCGGTTTCGGAGCGCTGGACCTCCTGGGTCTTGAAATCCGGCGCCGCCTCCAGCTGCTCCTTGGTGTAGTGGATCTTCACCATCTCGGCGTCGGGGCGGACATCGACCTCGCTCCAGTTCAGGCCCACCGACTTGGCGCCAAGGCCGAGCACGCCGCCGACCGACAGCACCACGCCGGTCACCTGGCCCCGCTCGTCGAGCAGGATGTCCTTCACCTCGCCGACCTTTTCGCCCTCGGGATTGTAGACGCCCATGCCGATCAGCGTGTCGGCCCGCACCTCGTCGGCGGCCTGCGCCGGAATGATCGCGTTACCCGGCGGCGGCATGGCCGGCGCATCGGGCTGCACCTCACCGACCGAACCGGTGCTGGGCACCTGCTGGTCGTCGGGCTGCATCGCCGGCGAATCGGCCGGCGGCATGACCTGCTCCGCCGGGGCCGGGGTGGTGGATTCCTCGGCGAGTGCCGTCGTAGCGAATCCGCCCAGGAATCCGCCCAGGGATCCGCCCAGGGCGGCGACAGTGGACAGCAAGACAAGCTTCTTCATCATGATCCGTCTCCTCGGTCAATGTACGGCCGAATGCGAAAACGCGCGCTGCATCCGCCCATCGGCTGGGTGCGCCAGATTCAAATGGGGATGCGGCGGAAGAGTTGCCGCGCGCGGGCGCGGGCACGGGACGAAATCGCGAGACGGCTACCGATTGCTCACCGGATTGTCACCCAGCTGGGTTCAACGGCCGGAATGCCGGCCGTCGATGGCGCCCAGCACCTCGTCGATGCGGTTGCGGGCGATCTCGCAATCGCGCCGCGTGCCGGCCATGAAGACGCGGCCGGTGGCGCCGATCATCTGCAGATCGACGAGCGTGATGCCGGGTGCTGCCTTCTCCGCCTCGTTCGCCGCGACGGTGGCGAACAAAGCCGGCTCCAGCTCGTAGAGCAGCAGCGACTGGCCGGGCAGCAGCATCGAGGCCTCGCGCGTGCGGTTGAGGATGATGGCGTGCTGGTCGGCCACGTTCTCGATGATGTCGGCGAACAGCGTATGCGGCTTCAGCTGGTCGGCCGCCTTGCGGCCGATGCCCTTCAGGATCGCCTCGCCGGTACGGTTGAGGGCGTCGAGGTCCTGGGCGTGCAGCTCCAGCAGGCCGTATTGCCGCTCGACATAGAGCAGGCCCGGCTCCAGGTCCGGCGCCTGCTTGAGCGCCAGGTCGCAGATGCGGTGGATGGCCAGGGCGGGGGCCACCTCGACGATCAGGCTGTGCTCGCCCTGCATCGGCGGATAGCCACGCGCCCGCATCGGCGTCGCCATATACGCCGCGAACTGCCGGGCAAGATCCTCGATCTGCAGATAGACGCGAAGCTCGGTCATGACCGCCGCCAACCCCCAACAATAAGACTTCCTTCCCCCCTTGCGGGGGAAGGCAGCGGAGACTTGGCGAGCAAGGCGAGCCTAGTCGCAGCCGGATGGGGGGTAGCACGCGCCAAGCGCGTGCATCGCCGGAGGCGATCCTGGCCGAAGTCTCCGACAATCGCTGGCACCGTATCACCCCCATCCCACCCTTCCCCCCTCAAGGGGGAAGGAGCAGACCGAGCTGGGATGACGGAGCGGTGCATCGCTACACCCGCTGACAAGAAACTACTTCCCCGCCGTGGTGGTGAAGTGCTTGGCGAGGTCGGCGTGCGGGCGCGGGATCACATGCACCGAGACCAGCGTGCCGACGCTGCTCGCCGCCTCGGAGCCGGCTTCGGTCGCGGCCTTCACCGCGCCGACATCGCCGTTGATGATGACGGCGACCAGGCCGTCGCCGACCTGCTCGCGGCCGACGATGGTGACGTTGGCCGCCTTGACCATGGCATCCGCCGCCGCAAGCGCCGCGACGAAGCCCTTGGTTTCGATCATGCCGAGTGCGTTGGACATGGTTCTCTCCGTTCTGCTGGGTGTTGCTGATTACTTCTTCTTCGCCGCGCCAGCCGAGGGCTGGTCCAGCGAGCCGATGATGAGCGCGTCGATGGGGATCTTGCCGCCGCCGAGCCAGGACGCGGCGGTGGAGCCGGTCACCACCATGACCTCCTCGCCTTCGCCGCAGCCCAAGACGTCGAAGGCCATGATGCGGCTGCCGCCCTCGGTCTCGATCTCGAGGAAAGCGCCATTGGGAATGTGCTCGATCTTCTTGGTGGCCCAGTACCGGCCGATCACATGACCACGGATCATGACGAGGTCCTTTCGAAGGTAAGGCCGAGGGTCCGGGCGCGGTCCTTGGCCAGAGGTGTCACGGTGACGCCGGGCGCCAGCACCAGGCGCTGGGTACCGCGCGGCAGCTTGTTCAGCATGGTCTCGGTGACGACGCCGCTGTCGATGCGCAGGGATTGACCGGAGGCAGCGGGTTTCGGCGCAACGGCGGGCGTGGTGGCGGAGGGACGCGCTGCCGTTGCGGGCGCCGCCGCAACCGCCTGCTCCAGCCGGAACGGGTAGCGTCCGGCGGCGATATCCTTGGCTTTCGCCGGATCGCCGGCCAGCGACAGCACCTTGCGCGCGCAGGCGATCAGGTCGGCGTCGCTGGCGATGCGCACGGTCTCCGGGTTCGGCGCGGGCTTGGCATGTGCGGGCTGCGCGGGCGCTGCGGCGCCCCTGCGGATCGCCGCCACTTCCTCGGCGATGACCGACTTCACCAGCTCGCGCAGCAGGCTCTTGTCAATCATGCGCGGCCCCCGGTGAGGGCTTGCTCGGCCGCCGCCGCGGCGCTCCGGATGTTGGACTCCTCGCCGGAGAGATAGACGCGGCCCGTCGCGCCGATCATGCGGTAGTCGATGACCTTGATCTCGGCATGCTTCTCCGCCTCGTTTGCCGCCAGGATGGCGTAGGAGGCCGGCTGCATCTCCAGCACGAACAGGGATTCGCCGGGCAGGATCATCGACCCCATCTTGTTGCGGTTGATCAGGAAGGCATGCACCGGATCGACGCGGGTCACGATCTTGGAGGCGAGGATCTGCGGCGGGGTGGCGTCACTGGCATCCGCCTCGAGCTCATCCAGCACCGCCTGGGCGGCGGCCTTGACGATGCCGGTGGAGCGGGAATGGAACTCGAGATATCCGAACTGCCGCTCGACGACGAGGATGCCGCCGCCGACCTCGGCGTATTTCAGCGCCACGTCGGTCAGCGGCTCGATGTCGAGGCCAGGGGCGACCTCGATGATCTGTGCCGCCATGTTGGTGCGCGGCAGCCTTCCCCGCATCCAGGTCGCCATGTAGCAGAGCGTCTGCGGCTGCAGCTGGTCGATGAAGATGAAGGAACGCAGCTCGGCCATGGTCTACTTTCCGCCCGGCTTGCGGAGGGCGCTGCGCAATTCCTCGAGGACGATGCGGCGGATCTCCTCGCGCATCGCGGCGATCTCGTCGTCCATCATCGCGCCACCGCCACCGGGATGCGCGAAGAGCGATTCCGGCGCGCGCTCGGAGCCTTCCTGCAGGCGGCCGATGGTCATCGGCGCCTCGCGGCCCACGGGCAGCGGCGGATTGCTGTTCCAGGATTCGAGGCCGGAGAACTCGCCGAAGCTCTCGCCGGCTTCGTCGCTATAGGCGATGCGGGTCCAGTTCACCAAATGCTGCGGACCGATATTCTCGCCCACGGACGACCGGCCGAAGAACCCGGTGCCGATGGTGAAGGACGGCGCGAGGTGCGTGCCGAAGCCTGCCGCCCCCTGGCTGCACGGCGCGTTCACCACCACGCGGAGTGCCTTCACGGCGGAGGCGTAGGCCAGGATCGTCGCCGGCGTGTTGCTGTGGATGGCGGCGGAATGGCCGGCGCCCGACATGCGGATCAGCGCCCGCGCGGTCGAGATGCCGGCATGGACATGCGGCACGCGCACGAAGCCGAGGACCGGGCAGAGCTTCTCCTTGGACAGCGCCTCGTCGATGCCGACGCGGTCGATGGGGGCCAGCAGCACCTTGGTCGAGTTCGGCACCTTCAGCCCGACGCGGGAGGCGATCTCGACCGCGCTCTTCCCCAGCGCGTCGATGTTGAAGCTGCCGAGGCCGAACAGGTAGTTGCGCAGCGCGTCGACCTCGTCCGGCTTCGCCACATAGGCGCCGGCCTTGGCCAAGGCCTGGGAGAGCGCGTCGGCGATGCTCTCCTCCGCCACCACCACGCTTTCGTTGGTGCAGAGGATCGAGTTGTCGAAGCTCTTGGACTGGACGATGCGCCTGGCGGCGGCGTTGAGATCGGCACTGGCATCGACGAAGGCGGGCGCGTTGCCCGGCCCGACGCCGATCGCCGGATTGCCGGAAGAGTACGCCGCCCGCACCATCGGCGTGCCGCCGGTCGCCAGGATCACCGCCACGCGCGGCGATTTCATGATGTGGTCGATGAGCGGCAGGCTGGGCTCGGCGACGACCTGGATCAGGCCGCTCGGCGCGCCGGCCGCCTCCGCCGCCTTGGCGAGCGCGTTGACCGCGTCGGCCGAGCATTTCTTCGCCATCGGGTGCGGCGACAGGATGATGGCGTTGCGCGTCATCAGCGCCAGCAGCACCTTGAAATAGATGGTGCAGATCGGGTTGGTCGAGGGCGTCAGGGCGAAGACCACGCCCGCCGGGCGCGGCAATTCGACCATCTTCTGCTCCGGGATCACCCGCTTGGAGCAGAAATCCTGGTGGCGATAGGCCTCGACCAGGCCCTTGGAGCAGATCTCGTTCTTGATCTTCTTGTGCTCGACCACGCCGAAGCCGGTTTCCTTCACCGCAGCCTCGGCCATCGCCCCGGCCATGGCGAAGGCGGAGTCGGCGACCGCCTTGACGATGCGGTCGACGGCGCCGCGGTCGTAGCGCGCATAGGACGCGGCCGCCCATTCGGCCAGCTGCAGCATCATGTCGGCGGTGCCGGTCTGGCGCTTCTCGCCCGCCAGCAGCTCTTCGACGATGGCGTTCATGCGGCGACCCGCCTCTTGCCGCCCTTGCACTCGGCGCGGGCCTGGCCGATCGAGCGCTCGACCCGTTCCAGCAGCTCCTCGCATTGCGGCGCCGTCATCAGCACGCCGGGCTTGAACTGCAGCACGCGCGGATCGAGGGTCGAGAAGATCGCCCAGACGCCGTTGGCGTAGAGGTGCTTCATCACCGGCTTGGCGCCCTCGGGGTAGTCGAATTCCAGGCCCATCACAACGCCGCACTGGCGGATGCCGACGAAGAAGTCGGAATAGATCTTCATGATCTCGGTCAGCCCGCTCGCCATCAGCTCGGAGATGTAGTTGACCGTCGGCTTCATCTGCGGCCGTTCCAAAATCTCCAGCACCTTCATGGCGACCAGGCAGCCGAGCTCGGCGCCGCCCATGGTCGACATGTGGCCGAAGCCGTCCTGCTTCAGCCAGCCGGCATAGGGCTCGCGCACCACGCAGGCGGCGATCGGATACATGCCACCGGAAATGCCCTTGCCGATTACCACGATGTCGGGATGGATGCCGTAGCGCTGATAGCCCCACATCTCGCCGGTGCGCATCAGCCCGGTCTGCACCTCGTCGGCGATGTAGAGCGCGTCATAGCGCTCGCACAGCTTCTTCACCTCGGTCAGATAGCCGGGTAGCGGCATGGGGAAACCGTAGGTGGCCGGGATCGTCTCCATGATGACGGCGGCAACGTCCTTGGCCTTCAGCGCGTCTTCCATGGCCGTCAGGTCGTTGAACGGCACCGCATGGAACTCGTCCGGCTGGTCGGACAGGAACAGCTTGGAAAAGCGCTCGGCGCCCGCCGCGACAGCGAGGCCGGTATGGCCGTGATAGGCGCGCACGATGGAGACGATCTTGCGCTTCTGCTTGGCGTGGCGGGCGGTCTTGATGGCGATGTCGATGGCCTCGGCGCCGCCCGAGCCGTAGATGGTGTAATGCAGGTCGCCGCCGCAACTCTTGGCGAGTTTCTCGGCCAAGGCGGTGCGCCCCAGCGCCGGGAAGTGGTGGTTGCCCATGTCGAAGCGCTGGGTGCCGCGGTTCAGCACCTCGATCAGCTCCGGATGGCGATGGCCGATATTGTAGGTGCCGCCGTTCAAATGGACGTCGATCAGCCGGCGCCCGTCCATGTCGTAGAGGTAGTAGCCCTCGCGCCGGTCGATGACGAGGTCGACATCGGCGTCCTGCCAGAACTGGGTCTTGCCCGGGTTCCAGTAATGCAGGCTCTTCTCGATGAATTCCTGCTTGGCGGGGCTCTGCTTGGACTTGTCGGCCATCTGGCCTCTCCTCAGCCGTAGCGGCTCAGATATTTTTCCGCCATCTCGCAGGTGCCGACGCAATAGGCCGGCCCTTCCTGCTTGGCGAGATCGGTCTCGGCATGCGACCCCATCCAGGCGAAGAGCAGCATTCGCCGCAGCAGGATGAAGGTCCAGATTTCGTCGTCGTCTTCCTTGGGCAGCGGACGGACGCGGCGATAGCCTTCCTTCCACGCTTCCATCAGCTCCGGCACCTCCGGCTTGTGCTCGAAGAAGCTGACCGCCGTGCCGGCGTCGTAGAGGAACCAGCCGAGCCCGCAATCGTCGAAATCGATTACCCGCGTATTGCCCTGGTGGAACAGCAGATTGGCGAGGCGGAAATCGGCATGGATAAGGCCGTAGCGCTCCTTGCTTTGGCCATAGGCCTTGAGTCGCTTCTCCATCGCGTCGACCAGGCGCTGCAGCAAGGGCCGCACGGCAGGCGACATGTCGGGGCCGTCTTCCCAGGAACCCCAATTGGGCGTCCTGCCCAGCGAGTGCTCGAAATCCCAGCTGAGGCGCTCGAAATAGGGCGGGCGCTTCCAGCCCATGGAATGGAGATGCGTGCGCGCCGTCACCTCGCCCAGCTGCTTGAACGGCTCGATCAGGTTGTCCTGCGGCGGCTCGACCCCGTCGATCAGCTCGAACAGCACGCAGTTGCGCGGATTGGGCAGGCTGGCATGGCCCACGGTCTGGATGTCCGCGCCGTCCTTGCCGGGGATCGCCTGCGGGGTGAGTACCCCGGCCTCGGATTGCAGCGCACGCATCCAGGCAAGCTCGCTACGGATCCCGTTGATGCTGTGATAGCCCTCGCGGTGCACCCGCAGGATGACCGGACGCGCCCCCGATTTGGGCGTCACCAGATAGGTGGTGTTCTCCGAGTGGTTGATCATCCTGAGGGCGGCGCCTTCCAGGCCCCAGCGCGGCAAGGCCGCCTCGGCCACATGGCCGACGGCCGCAAGCAATTGCCCTTGGTCCAATTGCGCCGGGGTCAACATTCCGCTCATCTCGTCACCCGCCCTTCGACAGAAATCGCCTCCGCCAACGGGCCCTGATCATCCGCTGACGAGGCTAGGCCCGCACCAAGCCCGCCGCTTGACCGGCGGCGGGCCGATTTTGACAGCCGGGCGGTTGATTCCTCCCGCCTTGATCCGGCCGGACGGGGTATGCCAAGATTGACCGGATCAGGGAAGGCACTGACGTCCGGAAAGGGCGCGCATGGGCGAGTTTCTTGGGGCTGTCGCGAGCGATGGCGCCCCGGCAAGCGGCGCCGGGCCGGCTATTCTCGCGTCCGCGGCCACCGGGATCGTCGACCATATCGACCGCCTGCATGGCGACATCGACAGCATCTTCGGCAATGCCGGCATCGCCCCGGAAATGGCCGGGATGCCGACCCTGCAGCTGAAGCTCGCCGCCTTCATCACCCTGTTCGAGGAGGCCGCCCGGCGCACGGGGCAGGACAATTTCGGCCTCTGGTTCGGCAACCAGTTCATGCCGCGCGACCTGGGCCTGTGGGGCTATGCCGCGATCTCGGCGCCGACGCTCGGCAGTGCCCTGGAAACCCTCACCAACCTGTTCTGCTACCAGCAGGGTTCCTCATTCCTGCGCGGCGTCAAGGGCAAGGACGGCCTGTTGCGCCTGGAATACCAGATCGTGGCGCCGGAGATCGTCGCCCGGCGCCAGGACGCCGAGCTTTCCCTCGGCATGTTCCTGAACGTGATCCGCGAATGCTGCGGCCCGAAATGGGCCCCGGAAGAAGTGCATTTCGAGCATCCCCGGCCCGAGGCCTGGAAGGAGCATGAGGCCGCCTTTGACGCCCCGGTCTATTTCAGCCAGCCGACCAACGCCCTCATCTTCCGCTCCGACATCCTGGAGCGGCCGATGCCGGCCCGCGACCTGCAGCTGATGACGGTGATGCAGACCTGCATGGAAAAGCTGGGGCCGACCTCGCCGGCCGACGGATTGTTCCAGCGCGTCTGCGCCGCCATCCGCATGCGCCTGCCCGGCGGCTATCCCTCGCTGGAGCAGATCGCCCACGACCTCCGGATCTCGCCGGGCGCCGTGCAGCGCGAGCTCAGCGACCACAACACCACCTACAAGGACGCGGTCGAGGCGACGCGGCGCCAGCTTGCGGAACTGTATCTCGAGCAGCGCCAGCTGCCGCTGACCGAGATCGCGCTCCTGCTGGGGTATTCGGAGCTCAGCGCCTTCTCCCGCGCCTTCACCCGCTGGACCGGCGCCTCGCCGCGCACTTACCGCCGCGTGAAGACGGGGCATTGAGAGCGCACCATCGCACCTCAAACTCAATCGTCACCCCGGCCTTGAGCCGGGGTCTATCGTGCCGCCACAAGTGCCGCGTCCGCGGTGCTTCGCTATCTGAACGTCATGGCAAGGCTTGGCCTTGCCATCCACGAATTTGCTTCCACAGCGCAGCCCTGCCTATCAAAACGCGTGGATCCCAAGGCCGGGCCTTGGGATGACGGCGTTCTTTCAAGCCGGAGTCCGAGCGTCGGAAAAATGGACCCCGGCGCAAGGCCGGGGTGACGGGTGGAGTTTCTGCGCCGCCGGATGACTCCGTGCTACTCCTTGTAGCTCGGGTCCTTCTTGTCGAGCTGGCGCTTCAGGTGCTCGAAATGGGCGAAGCAGGAGTCCTTGTAGTCGTCCCAGTCGCGCGCTGTTTTCTCGGCCAAGTCGGGCTTCATGATGTTGAGGGGCTGGCCGGAGGCATAGGCCAGCATCAGGGTCTGCGCCGCCCGCTCCAGGAAATACATGTGCTCCCAGGCTTCCGCGACGGTGGGGGCGGCGACCAGCACGCCGTGATTGGCCATCATCATGGTGCTGCGGTTGCCGAGCACCTTGCCCAGCCGGATGCCCTCGGCCTGGCCCTCGGCGATGCCGCCGTAATTCATGTCGACAGCGATGCGGTTGTAGAACCGCGCGGTATTCTGGTCGATCGGCTTGAAATCCGGGTCGGCGAGGCCGGCCAGCGCTGTGGCGTAGGGCGGGTGCAGGTGCAGCAGCACGCGGGCATGGGCGACGCTGCCGTGGAGGCCGCCATGGATCGCCCAGGCGGAGACGTCGGGCGCGTCGGCGCGCTTCATCGTCTCCTGGTCGTCGGCATTCAGGAGCTGCAGGTCGCTCGCCCGGATGGTGGAGAAGTGCCGCCATTTCGGGTTCATCAGGAACTGCTTGCCGTCGGCGGAGACGGCGGCGCTGAAATGGTTGCCGACCGATTCGTGCCAGTTCATCTCGACCGCCAGGCGGAAGGCGGCGGCGAGGTCGACGCGCAGCTGCCATTCCTCGGACTCGCGGTTGGGCTTGAGCTGGGTGACGTTGGTCATGGGATGGCTCCGGCAAGTGGGATGGCGGGAGTTTCCCAGCAAACGGCGGCGAAGGCAAATGCGCGGAGGGAGGGGCGTGTATGCGCCATATTCCCACCTCTCCAGTCGTCATCACCGGGCCGCCACGCAGTGGCGAGACCCGGTGATCCAAATTTGCTTTGCGCGCGCCGAACTTGGATTGCCGGGTCAAGCCCGGCAATGACGATCTAGGGGCAAGCGGTTGCGCGCCCTTACGCCGACGCCAGCGCTTCCAGCGATTCCGGCAGGATCTGGCCGCCGTCGACGATGATGGTCTGGCCGGTCACATAGGCTGCTTCCTTCGAGGCGAAATAGGCGGCGGCGTGGCCGATATCCTCGACCGAGCCCAGGCGCTTCAGCGGCACCGAGGCCGCCATGCTGCGCTGGTATTCCTCGCCCAGGCCGGCGAGGCCCTCGGTCACGATGTTGCCCGGCATCACGGCGTTGACCGTGATGCCGTATTTGGCGAGCTCGATGCAGGCGGTGCGCATGAAGCCGAGCTGGCCGGCCTTGGTGGCGCCGTAATGGGTCCAGCCGGGATAGCCGGTGACTGGCCCGGTGATGGAAGAGGTCAGCACGATGCGGCCCTGGGAACTCTTCTTCAGGTACGGCACGCAGGCCTTCACCGAGAGGAAGGTGCCCTTGAGGTTGGTGTCCATCACCTCGTCCCAGGTCTCGGGATTCATCTCCTCGATCTTGGCCTGGGGGAAGATGCCGGCATTGGCGCAGAGCACGTCGAGGCCGCCGTGGCGGTCGACCGCCGCTTTCGCCATCGCCTCCATGTCGGACAGCTTGGTCACGTCGGCGGCGACGGCGCTGGCGGTGCCGCCGGCCGCCTTCAGTTCCGCGGCGCAGGCCTCGGCGTCCTTCAGGTGGCGCGCGGCGATCAGCACCTTGGCGCCGTGGGCGGCGAAGACCCGGGCAATGCCCTTGCCGATGCCCTTGCTGCCGCCGGTGACGATGACGGATTTACCCGTGAGCGATGAGGTCAGCATGGATGTTCTCCCCAGCAGGTCGTTTCTTGTCTCAGTCGCGCGCCTTGCGCCACAGCTTGATCAGCCCATAGCCGCCGAGGAACAGCACCGCGGCGGTGATGGTGGAAACGGTGCCCAGCACCGGCACGCCCGGTGTGTAGCCGGCGACCATCTTGGCGTAGAGGTATTCCGGGATCGTGGTGTCGGCGCCGGTGGTGAACAGCGACAGCGGGAAGTTGCCCCAGCTGAGCAGGAAGGCGAACAGCGCGCCGGAGAACAGGCCGGGGAACAGCACCGGCAAGGTCACTTCCTTCAGTACCTGCCAGCGCGTGGCGCCGAGGTCGAAGGCGGCCTCCTCCAGCGCCGGGTCGAAGCTGTAGACCTGGATCGAGATGACGAGGGTCACCACCGGCACGATCCACACCAGATGCGCGAAGATGGCGCTTTTCCACGAGAGATCGAGGCCCAGCGCGTTGAACCACAGCAGCAGGGCCAGGCCCAGCACCGATTGCGGGAAGAAGATCGGCAGCAGCACGATCTTCTGGTAGATCGAGCGGCCCTTCCACTCATAGCGCGCGAAGGCCAGCGCGCCGAAGAAGGCGAGCACCACGGCGATCACGGTGACGATGAGGGCGATGGAGACCGAGGTCTTGAAGATCTCGTGGATCTGGATCGAATCGAAGGTCTTCTTCCACCAATCCAGGCCCCATTTGGTGATCGGAAAGATGAAGTAGCGGCTGGAGGTGGAGGAGGCCAGGAACAGGCAAATGCCGGGGAGGTACATGAAGACGACCATGGCCAGCGCCCAGGCCCAGAGCAGGGCCGACCGCCAGCGCCGCGCGCGTTCGGCCGGGCTCATCAGCGCCGCCCCAGGATGACGTCGAGGTCGAAGCGGCGCAGCACCAGCAGCACGAGACCGCCGACCACCAGCATCAGCAGCACCGCCAGCGCCGAGCCCAGCGGCCAGTTCTGCGCATAGGTGAAGGCGATCTCGATGTCGTGGGTGATGGGGATGACCTTCTGGCCGCCCAGCACCTTGTATTCGGCGATGGCGCCGACCGCCAGCACGAAGGCCAGCAGGAAGCCGATGACGATGCCCGGCATGGAGAGCGGGAGGTCGACTTCCTTGAACACCTGCCACTTGGTGGCGCCGAGATCGAAGGCGGCGTCGCGCGTCTCCTGCGGCACCATGCTGACGCCGAGCGTCATCGGGAACAGCATGAAGGGCAGGTAGACATAGACCATGCCCAGCACGATCATGCCCTCGGTGAACAGCCAGCTTTCCGGCTCGATCCCGAACAGCGACTTCAGCGTGCCGAGGAGGACGCCGTTCTTGATGAAGAACAGGATCCAGCCGTAGAGCCGCACATTCTCCGAGACGAAGAGCGGGATGGTGAACAGCAGGGTCAGCAGCGTCGACCACTTGCCGAACACCCGCGCCAGGCCATAGGCGACCGGATAGCAGATCAGCGCCAGCATGGTGACGGTGAGGGCCGCGAGCCCCAGCGACCACAGGAACGAGATGTAGCTGGTCGATTCGAAGACGGTGACGTAGTTGGCGAGGCTGGGCGCCTGCCACAGGCCGAAGGTGCGCTCCGGCATGAAGGAATAGCCGACCACCGCCAGCAGCGGGGCCGCGAAGCCGATCAGCAGGAACAGCAGCACCGGGACCGCGTTGAGCGGCCCCTGGCGCGCGCGCTGCGTGCCGAGCCCGGCCATCAGTCGGCCACCAGGATGCTGTCGCGGGCGTTCCAGCCGACCAGGACTTCGGTGTCCAGGCGGCCGGTCAGCGCCTGCTGCCGCAGCCGCTCGATGATGAAGACCTGCTCGCCGACGCGGACCTGGTACTGGATGCGGGAACCCAGCGCATATTCGTTGTAGAGCGTGCCGGTCAGCACGTTCTCCGCCTCGGACCGGCTGTCGATGATGCGGATCGATTCCGGGCGCACCACCAGGTGCCCGGCGGAGAAGCCGGCCGGGAAGGCCGGCGCGGAGAACTCGGCGCCCAAATCGTCGGAGCGGACCCGGCCACCCTCGGCGGCCTGCACCGCCATGATGTTCACGTCGCCGATGAACTCCGAGACGAACTTGCTGTTGGGCGCGGTGTAGATCTCGTTGGGCGTGCCGACCTGCACCATGTGGCCGAGGCGCATGACCCCGATGCGGTCGCTCATCACCATCGCCTCCTCGAGGCTGTGGGTGATGTAGATGAAGGTCTTCCCCGTCTCGCGGTGGATGTCCTTCAGCTCCTTCTCCAGCGTCTTGCGCAGCTTGTAGTCGATGGCCGAGAGCGGCTCGTCGAAGAACAGGATGTCGGGGTTGTAGGCCAGCGCCCGGGCCAGCGCCACGCGCTGCCGCTCGCCGCCGGAGCATTTGGTGACGTTCTTGCCGTAATAGGCCTCCGGCAGGCGCAATTGCGCCATCAGCTGCAGGGCGCGGGCCTTGCGCTCCGCCGGCGGCACGTCGCGGATCTTCAGCGGGAACTCGATGTTCTCGCCCACCGTGCGGTGCGGGAACAGGGCCAGCGACTGGAACACCATGCAGGTCGGCCGCTTGTTCGCGGGCACGTCGTTGATGCGCTCGCCGCGCAGCAGGATGTCGCCGGTGCTTGGGCTCTCCAGCCCGGCCAGCATCCGGAGCATCGTGGTCTTGCCGCTGCCCGACGGGCCGACGATCGTGAAAAACTCGCCCTCCGCGATGGTGAGGTCGATGTCGTGCACGGCGGTGAAGCTGCCGAACGTCTTGGTGATTCTGCGGAGTTCGAGAACGGGGGAACGGGTATTCATGCGCTGCGCAACCGAGCCAGAGGTTCAGAGGTGGAAATCACGCGGCGTGCAGGCCGCGCTGGCTGTAAAGCATCGGGGCTCTTTCGCTGATCCTGGCTCGTTGCGCCACGAAAGAGCCCCGATTTACCGCGTCGTCCGGGCGACGGTCAGCCGCCGGAGGCCTCGCGCTTGGCCGAGGTCATGATGTCGAGCAGCTTGTCGTAGTCCGGCACCACGTCGTATTCGATCGAGCGGGCCATTTCCTCTTCCAGGCTGTCCCACTGGATGGCATCGAGCTCTTCCTTGGTGAACAGCTTGAAGCAGTCCGGGTTGCCCATCTGCGCCACCGGGTTGAAGGTGCCCTCGGCGAAGGCGACGATGTGCGCCGTCGTCGGATCCTGCACATATTGCAAGAACTCGACCGCCAGCGGCGAGACGTCCGGATTGTTGACCACCGAGGTGACCTCGATCCAGGAGATGCCGCCCTTGCCGCCTTCCATCGGGCCCTTGTTCGGGGTGACGGCGCGGATGTTGGTGGCGCCGTCGGCGCGCGCCGGCGAGGCCGAATAGGTGCCGCCGGTCATGTGGAAGTCGATCTCGCCGGAGACCAGCGACTGGTTCATGGTGGCGATGTCGCCGACCAGCTTGGCGCCCTTGAACACGCGCTTGGCCGTCTCGCCGAACTTCGCCACTTCCGCGTCGCTGTGGGTCTTGAACGGATCGAAGCCGGCGATGCAGCAGATGTTGAACACGTTCCAGTCGTCGGATTCCAGGATGCCGTATTTGCCGGCATTGGCGGGGTCGTTCCACAGGTCCCAGCCCTGGTCCTCGGCCGAGGCGCGGCTGATCTTGTCGGTGTTGACCACGAAGGAATAGGGGCCGTAGCGCTGGCACATGCCGAGCAGTTCCTTGCCGCTCTCGTCCATCGCCCACTTGTAGGGCGGCTTGAAGGCAGGGCTCATCTTCTCGAAATACGGCTCCATCTTGGCGCGGTCGAGCGGCTGGATGAGCTTCTCGGGCCACATCACCTTGCGGGCCCAGGGATTGTTGACGTTGATCAGGTCCCACACGTTGATCTCGCCCGCGCGCAGGCGGTTGATCATGGTGGGGTCGTTGGTGAGCGATTCGGCCTTCACCTCGGCGCCCATCTTCTGGCGGAACGGGTCCAGCACCTGGGCCGAGTTGTAGCCTTCCCAGCACAGGATGTTCAGTTCCTTGGATCGGTCCGCAAAAGCGCTGCGGATGCCGAGCGTGCCGCCTGCGGCGAAGGCCGCGGCCAGCGCGGTCGATTGCTGCATGAAGTTGCGGCGCGACAAATTCGATTTGTTCATTGCCCCTCTCCCGGTCGTTGGGGTCACAGCCCGGAACAAGGCCCGGTGATCTGCGCCCGGCAAGCCTCAAATTTTTTGTGCGCGGGCATTCCAGCGCAACCTTTGCCCGCGGGCAAGCGGAACCGACGGTTCGCCACCCGATGCAACCCTAGGACCGGCCGGCCAACCGATCTTGACATCTGCGGCCCCGATTTTGACAGCCCTGGAAATGGCTTAAGCGGCAATCCGGGCCGCACACGCGGGCCCGGTCAGCGCCATGCGCGCTGCCGCGTGGCAATCAAACTTCCGCGAGGCGCATCCAGCGCGCGACCAGCGCCGCGCACAGCGCGCGGTGACGGGCGAAGGAGTCCTGGAACTGTATCTCCAATTCGGTCAGCAGCCGAGGCTCGGCATCGGTGAAAACGCGGCCGAACTTTCGGATCCAGTCGCGCACGATGTCGATGGTGACTTCCGGGTGGAACTGGGTGGCGTAGATCCTGTCGCCCAGGCGGAAGGCCTGGATCGGGCAGGCGCCGCCGGTCGCCAGCGGCACCGCGCCCGGAATATCGCGCACCGCCTCGAAATGGTTCTGGAACGAGGTGATCTGCGGCCCCAGCCCGGAAAACAGCGGGTCGCGATCGCCCTCCGCCGTCAGCTGCATGGTGTAGAAGCCGGATTCGAAGCGCTCCATGCGATAGACCTCGCCGCCATAGGCGCGGGCGATCATCTGGGCGCCGAGGCAGATTCCCAGCACCGGCCGTCCGGCGGCGGCGAATGACCGGATCAGTGACGTGGTCTCGTCCAGGAAAGAATACTTGTCGACGTCATTGGCGCTCATCGGCCCGCCGAGCACCACCAGCCCGGCATAGGCGCCGGGCTCCGCCGGCACTCCGGGATAGGCAAAGGGCGATTGCGTGGCGTAGCGCTCGACCGGGAAGACGGTGTCGTAGGTGGCGCCCTGGTCGAGCATGGCCTCGCCGACGAGGCCGGCGGGCGAGGTACCCTCCGGGGCGATGATCAGGAATCTGCGCATATTGGGCTGAGGCTCTTGGGAGGGCTCGTTATTCAATCACACACTACGTCACCCAAGGCTTGGCCCACATTTGGGTCCAAAGGCGGGTCCACGAGTTTGTCCGCGATGGCGCGATCTTGCCCTCAGAAACTCGTGGATGCCAAGGCCAAGCCTTGGCATGACGGCATTTGGACATGGAGACACTCAATACCGCGCCGAGAACAGGCCGCGGCGTTCGTAGACTTCCGCCGCTTCCTCGACGAAGGCCGCCATCCTATGCGCCTTGTAGGTGTCGCGCAGCAGCCTGGCGGCGTCGAGCAGGTCGGACTTGCCCTTGGCCCGGCCCGGGCGCAGCAACTCGTAGATGCCGAGGATGACGTCTTGCGGCACGTCGATGAGTTCGGCCGCGCGGTCGAAATTGCGTCCCAGGGTCGGGCGGCCGGCGGCGGTGGCGATCTCGGCCTGCTGGCGCAGCGCCTGGGGCGTGATGCGCAGATCCTCGAGCGAGACCTCGCCGGCCTCGATGGCGGCCAACGTCAGGTCGTCGAGCGCCTTGCCGCCGCGCGTGCGCACCAGGTCCGGCCGCTTCTCGGCCAGCGGATAATCCGCGCGGCCCAGCTTCTTCCCGCTCACTGCGCCGCCTCCAGCAGACTGATCTCGACATTCTCGGGCGATGCGCCGTCCTTGGTGAGTTCGGTCTCGATGGCATAGATCAGCGCCACCTGGGCGTGGAACCTGGCGCCCATCGCCTCTCCCTTGGTCGGCACCACCACCGGTTCCGGCGCCTCGCCCAGGGCATAGGCCGCGGCGTTTTCGCCGAAGCGGCGATAATGCTCCAGCTTGGTGATCGGCGCGTTGGAGAACAGTTCCAGGTTGTGGTGGGGCAGCCGGTCGCGCTGGTGGATCACCGCCGTGCCCTTGGCCTGGATGCCGATGGCGACGCCGGAACCGGCCAGCCGCGCGGCGCTCAGCCCCAGGAACGAGGTATCCGCCGTGTGGTGCAGGCGCACGATGCGGGGCTTGCAGCCCTTGGCGCGGATGCCGGCGGTGAGCGCCTGCAGGATGGCCGACAACGGATGGCCGGCGAGAGTGCGGAAGATCTTGAGCCCGAAGGCCGGCGAGATGCCGATCACCACTTCCTTCGGGTCACTGCCGGGCTCGGCCGGGCCCATGCCGCGATACTGGATCAGCCGCGTCTCGGTCTTGGCGTGGCGGCCTTCCGTGCGCAGCACCTCGTCGCGGTCGAGCACGTCGCGGATATTGGCGATCTCGTTGCGGCGCTGTGGACTGAGGCGATAGCCGGTGCCGGGGCCGAGATATTCGTTGGGGTCGTTGACCGCGCTGATGACCTTGCCGTCGCGCACGATGGCCGAGGTCTGCAGGTAGTCGCCGGAGACGCGCAGTTTCACCACGTTCAGCAGGTTCTGCGCCGCCTCGCGGAAGCCGCGTTTGGCCAGCGCCCGGATCACGTCGATGACATTGATGCCGCGCGCCTTGATCGCCTCGCTGATCACCGAGACCTCGCCCGGCCGGTAGCTCTCCGTCTGCTCGGACCCGGAGGCGGCGACCACGCTCGCCATCATGTCCGGCGTCGGCTGGCCGAGGTCGAGTTCCTCCAGCACCGCGGCCACCGCCTGCACCGCCTTGGCGCGCAGCTCGACCACCTCCGTCTCGCCGACGGGCGTCAGGCCGCCATCGGCCTCGAAATCGCGCTGCAGCACCAGGAAATCCTCCATCTCCTCGCCGTTCAGCAGCGAGGGGTTGAAGGAATTGTCATAGGCGAGGATCGAGCCGAAGCCCGAGCAGATCAAATCGGAGCCGGCGATGAGATACGGCAGGATCTTGGCGCCGACGCGGATTTCCGATTCGGTCGCCGCCGCGTCGTTGCCCGAGGCGCATTCGAGGTCGAGCCAGACGGCGAGCAGATTCTCCGCCATCAATTCGCGCATGCCGCCCGGCACGGTGCAGGTGATCGGCGCCCCGTCGATGCCGCCGTTCTGGGTGCCCTGCACGCCCATGCCGCGCTGCAGGCAGAGGCAGCGCGCCTCGAGATAGAGCAGCGACTTGCTCTCGTGAAAGCCCATCAGCAGCTCGGAGCCGGCCCCCGACGTGCAGCGCATCTTGATCCCGCGCGAGGCATAGGCGGTCGACAGGAAGGCCTTGGACCATGGCGTGTCGTCGCCGTCGATGAAGGACCGCTCGGTGCCGTAGACCGAGACCGTCTCGGCATAGGAGCTGAAGCCCGCCATGCCGATCTGCAATTCCTCCGCCTCTTCGCTCGAGCATTGGAACAGCGTGCCCCAGCGCCCGACCGCGGCGCCGACGGCGCAGGCGATGGCATTGGACCAGGCATTGCGCGCGACGCGCATGGTGGTCTCGATCTCGTCGAAGCCGAAGGCGACCGCGGTGGCGGCGTCGGCCGCCAGCTGCAGCGGGTCGTCCTTGGCGTTGGTGACATGGCCCTGGTTGCCGGGGGTATGCCGGGCGCGCATCTTGGAATAGGCGAAGGCGATCTCCAGCGCGTTCAGCTCCGCCACCACCTCGGCCAGCTTCGCCGGCGTCATGCCGTGGGCAAGGCGCACCAGCTTGCCGCGCGGCACGTTCATGTCGACCAGCATGCGGGCGATCTCGGAGGATGGAATCGCCATCGCCTCCTGCGCCACCTCCAGGTCGAGGTGATAGTTGGCGATGAAGATGTCGATCATGTCGAAATCGGCGGCGGCGATGCCGTCCATCGATTTCACCTTGCCGCCGGCGATCTCCAGCCCCGGCTTCGGATCGTTGGGCGAGGAAAAGGCGGCGAAGCCGGCGGCGGCATCCTCGACGGCGAACTTGTCGAGGCGGAGCGGACGCTCGTCCCAGTCGGCGAAACGCCGCCACCGGTTGACCCGGATCTGCGGAAAACCCTCCCGCTTGTCCTGCATCTCTGATCTCCTGACCGGCCGAATCCCCTGCGGGCCGGCCGGTTTGGCCGCAGGCTAGTCCCCGTCCGTCCCTCGTGTAAATGGCCCGGAAGCAATCGCAGCAATCCCCACCGCACGGCACTACGGCAGGCTCAAGCAGCATGCCGTCCAGGGCCAGCGGGTGCTTGACTTCTGAGCCGCCCGGTTTGACTTCACCCGCTCCGGCCCGGAGCGCCGTCCATAGCCGCGCGCTATCGAACCGATAGGCCAACGGCATTTTTCCCCTGTCGCCGACGCGCGCACAGTGCCATTGCCCGCCGCCCGGTCCAGACCATGCGAATCCGGCTGCGCCACGACGGCGGAGCGATCGATTGCCAGCCATCGAAGGGTACGAAAATGATCAGGATCTCCCGCCTGGCGCCGAAGAATGCCGTGCTGCATTGGCGCTCGGCCGTCATGCATCCGGCCTGCACCGGATCGGCCATGCCCCTCGATCCGCAGGCGATCGCGGGACCCTATGTGCTGCTGGCCGACGCGGCGCTGATCGACCGCCGCCATAGCCGGCCGCTATCGAACCGAAAGCCTAACGGCATTTCAGTCTAGCGGCGTTCGCGCCGATGTTGCCGGCGACTTCGGCCATCCGGGCCGCAGCCGTTCAATCGAAGACCCCCAAAGAACCAAAGACCGAGAAAGGACCATACCAATGACCAAGACCATTCTGCGCGCCGCCTCGCTGGCGGCGCTGGTTGCCGGCACCATGACGTTCGGCGCCGCCGCTTTCGCCGACGGCTGCCCGGCGGACAAGATCGTGGCCGACGGCAAGGGCCAGATGGACCAGAAGTTCGAAGCCAAGGACGTGACCGACACGGTCCTCGCCAGCACCGACCTGTCGAAGGAGATGGTGGCGCTCGGCGACCACCAGTTCCGCCTGCGCCGCCTCGAGGTGCAGCCCGGCGGCATCGTGCCGTGGCACAGCCATGGCGACCGCCCGGCGATGATCTACATCGTCCAGGGCGAGATCACCGAATTCGCCAGCACCTGCGCCGTGCCGATCCTGCACAAGGCGGGCGACGTCGCGCCGGAGACCCACATGACCTCGCATTGGTGGAAGAACACCGGCAAGAAGAAGGTCGTGCTGATCTCGGTCGATATCCTGCACGACAAGAACGACATGAACATGTAGGACGCGGCGCCGCCGCTTCCGCGAGACCGGCGCCCGCCGCGAGGCGGGCGCCGGCTTTCATTCCACTCCATCGGAGTTGAGTCCATCATGACCGCGACCCGCGACACCGCGATGGCGACGATGCCGGTGAGCCAGGCCCCTGGCGCCAACGCGCTGCGCCTGCTCGTCGTCGCCATCATCGCCTTCCTGACCCTGGTCGATCTGTTCGCGACCCAGGCGATCCTGCCGTCGCTCACCGCCGCCTATGGCGTGACCCCGGCGCAGATGGGCTTCGCGGTGAACGCCAGCACCATGGGCATGGCCCTTGCGGGGCTTGCCGTGGCGGCCTTCAGCCGGCGGCTCAACCGCCGCCGCGGCGTCGTGCTGTCGCTTGCCTTGCTGACCGTGCCGACATTGCTGCTGGCGACCTTGCCGGACCTGACGGTGTTCACCCTGCTGCGCGTGCTGCAGGGGATCTTCATGTCGACCGCCTTCACCCTGACGCTTGCCTATCTGGCGGAGAACTCGACACCGCGCGAGACGTCGGCGGCGCTGGCCGCCTACGTCACCGGCAACGTGGCCAGCAACCTGTTCGGCCGCCTGATGTCCGCGGCGATCGCCGATCATCTGGGCCTGGCCAGCAATTTCCAGATCTTCGCCGCGCTCAACCTCGCCGGCGCGGCGCTTGCGGCCTTCGCTCTGGCGCGGACGACGCCGATGGCGGTCGCCGGTACCGCGGCGCGCAGCGCCTGGGACGCCTGGGCCGAGCATCTGCGCAACGGGCCGCTCCGCGCCGCCTTCGGCATCGGCTTCTGCATCCTCTTCGCCTTCATCGGCACCTTCACCTACGTCAACTTCGTGCTGACCCGGCCGCCGCTCGGCATCGGCATGATGCAGTTGGGCCTGGTCTATTTCGTGTTCCTGCCGTCGATCCTGACGACGCCGCTGGCCGGCCGCGCGGTAGCGCAGTTCGGCACGCGGCCGACCTTCTGGGCCTCGCTCGCCCTTGCCGGGTTCGGCCTGCCGCTGCTGCTGACGGCCAGCCTTTCGGCGGTGCTGGCCGGCATGGTGATGGTGGCGGTCGGCACCTTCTTCGCCCAGGCCGCGGCGACCGGCTTCGTCGGCCGTGCCGCCACCGGCGATCGCGGCTCGGCGGGCGGCCTCTATCTGGCCAGCTATTTCCTCGGCGGCCTCGCCGGCAGTTTCGTGCTCGGCCGCGCCTTCGACGCCTATGGCTGGGGCGCCTGCGTCGCCGGAATCGGCGCGTCGCTGGCGGTCGCGGCGGGTCTCGCCTTCCGCCTGCGCCTGCCGGAGGAAGCTTCCGCGCGCCGGCGCGAATCGTTCTGCTAGACGTCGCGCGCTAGTCGAAGCTTGGCTTCTTGCCGCGCAGCTTCTTGACGTTGGCGCGGCGCTGCTTGCCTTCGTGGCGGCGCTCCTTGGAGCCCTTGGTCGGCTTGGTCGGGCGCCGCGGCTTCGGCACGTGGGTCGCGGCGCGGATCAGGTCGACCAGGCGCGCCTTGGCATCCTCGCGGTTGCGCTCCTGGCTGCGGAACTGCTGGGCGTCGATCACCAGCACGCCCTCGTTGGTCATGCGCTGGCCGGCCAGGCGGGTCAGCCGCGCCTTCACCTCCGGCGGCAGGTTGGGCGACCCGGCGACGTCGAAGCGCAATTCGACCGCGGTGGAGACCTTGTTGACGTTCTGCCCGCCGGGCCCCGAGGCGCGGACGAATTTCTCGGTCAGCTCGGCTTCGTCGATGGAAATGGAGCGGGTGATGCGGATCATGCGCCGACCATAGCGGATTCGCCTTGGCCTGTCAGGCCATGGCAATCGAGCGGAACGATTGCTGCGACCAAATCAATCCATTGGCTGCATTGCCGCTCCGGCGCCACCTTCATGTCAGGACCATCCAATGCCTGCGAATCATTCTCGGCAGGCCGGGATGGACGGAAGATGGAGGTCGCGATGCTGAAGACATTGAGTTTCGCTGCGGTGCATTTCACCGTCGCCTTCACCATCGGCTATCTGCTGACCGGCAGCGTACTGGTCGGCGGCACCCTGGCGCTGGTCGAGCCGGCCTGCAACACGGTCGCCTATCATTTCCACGAGAAGGCCTGGGCGCGGTATGGCGCCCGCGCCAGGCGGCCGGCCCCTGCGCCAGGCCGGAATGCGCCGCGCTGGACCAGCCTGCTGCGCCACGCCCACTGACGACGGTCCGGCCCCCGCTTGCCAAGCGCCCCGGCTCGCCAAGCGCCCCGGCTTGCCAATCGCACCGGCCGCCGTTCAGATGGCGGCATGACCAATTTCAACCGCATCCTCTGCGTCGACGTGGAGATGACCTGCTGGGAAGGCCCGCCGCCGGAGGGCGAGGTGGCGGAGATCATCGCCCTCGGCGTGGTCGACCTCCGCACCGACAGCCTGGAGATCCGGCGCGAGCAGCTCTACCTGGTGAAGCCGGCGCTGTCCCGCATCTCGCCCTTCTGCTCCACCTTGACCGGCATCACCCCCAAGGAAGTGGAAAAGGCGCCGCCTTTGGCCGAGGTGCTGCGCGCCGCGCGCAAGACCTTCGCCCAGGGCGATTGGTGCGCCTGGGGCCGCGACGACCAGCTGATCGCCGAGAATTGCGACCGCGTCGGGGCGGCGGCGCCCTTTCCCGGCCTGTTTCATGACATGGCCGCCCAGTTCCGCCTGCTGCTGGGGCTGACCTACCGCCCTGGCCTGGACGAGGCCCTGGCCCGCTTCGGGTTGGATTTCGAAGGCCAGGAACACGACGCCCTGGCCGATGCCCGGAACCTGGCGCGGGTGGTGATTGAGATGGCCCGCCGGCTGCGCTGATTCGGGTTCTCCGAACCAGAACCTCCAAAAGAACTATTTTACTTGCGTTGGGATTGCGGCCAGCATCCCCTGCATCGGTTCCGCCGAAGCGCGGAGCGATGGCGCATGGCAGTCGCCGCGCCGCCCCGGGGGCAGGGCAGGCAGGAAACGGAGGCCGACGATGATCCGCACCGGCAGGCAATACATCGACAGCATCCGCGATGGCCGCGCCGTCACCATCAACGGCGAGAAGGTCAAGGATGTGGCGACGCATCCGATGTTCAAGCCGATCGTCGACATCCGCGCCCGCATCTACGACCTGCAGCACGAGGCGGCGACGCGCGACGTGATGAGCTACGCGGCGGACGGCGAACGCTTCGCCACCGGGCTGAAGCTGCCCTACACGCAGCAGGACTGGTGGGACAAGCGCCGCGCCACCGATGCGGTGTTCGAGGACGTGAAGGGGGTCATCACCCGCGTCGGCGACGAGACGGTGGGCGAGATGTGGTCGCTCTATGACGGCCAGGACGTGCTGAACGAGGTCGACCCGCAATTCTCCGAGAACATCGTCCGCCACATCGACCAGGTCATCAAGCACGACCCCTTCCACGTCTCCGCCAACACCGACCCCAAGGGCGACCGCTCCAAGAGGCCGCAGGACCAGGACCCCGACATGCTGCTGCATGTGGTGAAGGAGACCGATGCCGGCATCGTCGTGCGCGGCGCCAAATACGAGACCGCGGCGCCCTATGCCAACCAGGCCTTCACCAAGCCGACCATCGCCAATTGGGGCGATTCGCAGCTCTCCGACTACGCCGTCGGCTTCATCTGCGATCTGGGCTCGCCGGGCATCAAGATGATCTGCCGCACCGGCTTCGCCGGCCGCGCGCCCATCGAGGACTATCCGCTGGCGAACCGGTTCGACGAGGTGGATTCGCTGGTGGTGTTCGACGACGTGCTGATCCCGTGGGAGAACATCCTGTTCTACCGCCACACCAAGGCGGCCATGTTCATCCGCATGACCCTGCACCGCTACAGCGCCTATGCCTTCGTGCAGCGCACCTTGAAAGTTGCCGACATGATGATCGGCGCAGCCCTCTTCAACGTGCGCCAGACCGGGCTCGACAAGCAGCAGGCGGTGCAGGAAAAACTGGCGGAGATCGCGGTCTATCGCGAGGGCATCAACGCGCATCTGACTGCGGCCATCGCGCTGGCCGAGAAGAGCCCGGGCGGGCTGCTGATGCCGAACCAGTCGCTGCTCTATACCGGTCGCGTCCATGCCTGCACCAATCTGCCGCGCATGATGCATTTGGCGCGCGAGCTCTGCGGCGGGCAAATCTGCGTGACGCCGGACTACAAGGCCTTCCAGGATCCGGAGGCCGGCGGCTGGCTCGAGAAGTTCTACACGGTCAGCGAGGATTGGGTGGCCGAAGACCGCCGCAAGCTGCTCGCCTATGCGCGCGATCTGCTCAATTCGGACTATGCCGGCCATCGCCTGACCTTCCAGCTCTTCGCCCAATCGGCGCCCTTCGCGCATCTGGCGGCGGTCTACCGCAACTTCGACTGGGACGGCGCGCTCGACTTCGTGCGGAAATCCGCCGGCCTTTCCGACAAGGTGATGGGCAAGCTCAAGCGCGCGCCGGGCGACAGCGCGGTGGTCAAGTATTTCGACGGTTCAAAGAAGGCAGCACAGTAAATGGCACACACACGCATCCGCAAGTTCAACACCAAGGACACCTATCCGGAGCAGAAGCTCGACAACGACCTCTGCCAGGCGGTGGTGGCCGGCAACACGGTCTATCTGCGCGGCCAGATCGCGCAGGATCTGGATACCCGCGAATCGCTGCATGTCGGCGATGCCGGCAAGCAGGCGGACAAGGCGATGGCCAACATCGCCATGCTGCTGGAGGAGGCGGGCAGCGAGCTCGACCACATCGTGAAGATCGTGGTGTACCTCGTCGATATCCGCTATCGCGAGGCGGTCTATCGCGCCATGGGCAAATGGCTGAAGGGCGTGTTCCCGGTCTCCACCGGCCTCGTCGTCTCGGCGCTGGCGCGGCCGGAATGGGTGGTCGAGATCGACGCCACCGCGGTGATTCCCGAAGGCTACAAGGCCAAGAAAAAAGCGAAGAAGAAAGGCAAGTCATGACTTTTTCCATCGCCGCGCGCTGCGCCGAGACCGGCATGTTCGGCATCGCCGTCTCGTCCTCCTCGCCCGCCGTCGCCGCGCGCTGCGCTTACGCGCGCGCGGGGGTGGGGGCCTTCGGCACCCAGAACATCACCGATCCCAGGCTCGGGCCGCTCGGCCTCGACCTGATGGCGGAGGGGGCCAGCGCGGTGGAGGCGATGGCGGCGCTGGTGCAATCGGCGCCGCATATCGAGTATCGGCAATTGATCGCGGTCGATGCCGCGGGCGGCACCGCCGTCCATTCCGGCGATCGCACGCTCGGCACTCACGCGACGGTGCAGGCGCACAACGCCGTCGCCGCAGGCAATCTGCTGCGCAACGGCGAGGTGCCGGCGGCAATGCTGGCCGCGTTCCAGCGGGCGCAGGGCCATCTCGGCGACCGCCTGCTGATCGCCATGGCGGCGGCGATCACCGCCGGCGGCGAGGAAGGGCCGGTGCATTCCGCCGGCATGATCCTGGTGCGCGACGTGGCCTGGCCGGTCGCCGACCTCCGCGTCGACTGGGCGGAGGACGACCCGATCGGCCAGTTGCACAAGCTGTGGGACATCTACAGGCCGCAACTCGAAGCCTACGTGACCCGCGCCCTCAACCCCACCGGCGCCCCCAGCTTCGGCGTGCCGGGGGATCGGTAGTTGGGGTGAGGGGGCGTTGATGCAGAGCGACATAGCGCCTGATCCCCTCCACCCGAAGGGGGGAGGGTTAGGGAGGGGGCAGCCGCGTTTCGGCGCCCGCGAATTTTCGCCCGCTGCCCCCGCCCCTGCCCTCCCCCCGCCGACGCATGTCGGCATTCGCCGACGGGCCGGGGGAGGGGGTCTTCACTGATGCGCTTCACCCTCCGCCATCTGCAGTATTTCGCCGCCGCGGCCGAGGCGGGCTCCATCGCGCTCGCGTCGCAGAAGATCGCGGTGTCGCCGCCGTCGATCTCGGCGGCCATCGCGCATCTGGAGAAGGAGCTGGGGCTGCAGCTCTTCATCCGCCACCATGCGCAGGGCCTGTCGCTGACCGCCAGCGGCCGGCAGATGCTGCGCGAGGCGAAGGCGCTGCTGGCGCAGGCGGAATCGCTGCACGCCGCGGCCCGCGATTTGACCGGGCAGGCGCGCGGTCCCCTCAATGTCGGCTGCCTGGTGACCCTGGCGCCCATCGTGCTGCCCGAGCTTTGCCACGCCTTCCAGCAGCGCTTCCCCGCCGTGCAGGTCGCCATCCACGAAGGCGACCAGGAAAAGCTGATCGAGCAGTTGCGCCGGGCCGAGATCGACATATTGCTGACCTACGACCTGCAGGTGCCGGACGATGTCGCCTTCGAGAAGCTGGCGCAGCTGCCGCCGCACGCGGTGCTGCCGCCGGAGCATCGTCTGGCGCAGCGGCGCAGCCTGTCGCTGCACGACCTGGCCGAAGAGCCGATGATCCTGCTCGATCTGCCCTTGAGCCGCGAATACTTCCTGTCGCTGTTTTTCCAGGAGGGGCTTAATCCCAACATTGTCACGCGGTCCCGCCATCCGGACATCGTCCGCTCCATGGTGGCGAACGGCTACGGCTATGCGTTGTTCAACGCGCGGCCGAAGAACGAGGCGGCGCTCGACGGCAAGCAGCTGCAGGTGGTGCCGCTGAAAGGCCCGTACCGGCCGATGACCCTGGGCCTCGCCTCGCTGCGGCAGGCTGGACGGCCACTGGCGGGCCGCCCACGCGCCCTGGTCGAGTTCGAGGAGCATTGCCGCACCCGGATCACCCAGCGCGGCATCCCCGGCCTGCAGATGAGTTCCAAATAGAGGATTCCCGACATCATGGCGCGCGACCCGCGTTACGACATCCTGTTCGAGCCGGTGCAGATCGGCCCGAAAACCGCCAAGAACCGCTTCTACCAGGTGCCGCATTGCAACGGCGCCGGCTATCGCGACCCCTCGGCCAATGCCGAGATGCGGCGGGTGAAGGCGAGCGGTGGCTGGGCGGTGCTCTGCACCGAGCAGGCGGAGATCCATCACAGCTCCGAGATCACGCCCTTCATCGAATTGCGCCTGTGGGACGAGCAGGACATGCCGATGCTGGCCCGCATTTCCGATGCGATCCACGAGGGCGGCGCGCTCGCCGGCATCGAGCTCTGCTACAACGGCATGAACGGCCCCAATCTCTATTCGCGCGAGACGCCACTGGGGCCGATGAACCTGCCCATCCTCACCTTCACCAACGACCCGGTGCAGGCCCGCGCCATGGACCGCGAGGACATCCGCAATTTGCGGCGCTGGCACCGCGCGGCGGCGCTCCGCGCCAAGCAGGCGGGCTTCGACCTCATCTATGTCTATGGCGCGCATGGCTTCGGCGCGGTCCAGCATTTCCTCTCCCGCCGCACCAACCAGCGCACGGATGAATATGGCGGGTCGCTGGAGAATCGCGCCCGGCTGCTGAAGGAGCTGATCGAGGACACCAAGGACGCGGTGGGCGATTCCTGCGCCGTGCCGGTGCGCATCCTGGTCGACGAGATGCTGGGCGATGGCGGCGTCACCAATGCGGAGATCCGCGACGTCATCGGCATGCTGGCGGAGCTGCCGGACCTCTGGGACCTGGCGCACGGCTCCTGGGACTACTGCTCCGGCACCTCGCGCTTCGCCGAGGAAGGCCATCTGGAAAGCTACATCAAGGGCATCAAGGCGCTGACCACCAAGCCCGTCGTGGCGGTGGGACGCTTCACCTCGCCCGACGCCATGGTGCGGCAGGTCAAGTCCGGCCTCCTCGACATGATCGGCGCGGCGCGGCCCTCCATCGCCGATCCCTTCATCCCCAACAAGATCAATGAAGGCCGCCTCGACGACATCCGCGAATGCATCGGTTGCAACATCTGCGTCACCGGCGACATGACGGGCGCGCTCTCGCGCTGCACCCAGAACCCGACCTTCATGGAGGAATGGCGCAAGGGCTGGCACCCGGAAATCATGCGCGCGAAGGAGAGCGAGGCGAAGGTGCTGGTGGTCGGTGCCGGTCCGGCCGGCCTTTCCGCCGCGCGCGGGCTCGGCCTGCGCGGCTATCAGGTGGCCTTGGCCGAGGCGGGTACGGAGCTTGGCGGCCGGGTGGCGCGGGAATGCCGCCTGCCGGGGCTTTCCGCCTGGGGCCGGGTGCGCGACTACCGCATGGGCCAGATCGGCAAAATGCCGAATGTCGAGGTGTTCCTCGACTCGCGGCTCGATGCGGAGCAGGTGCTGGAATTCGGCTTCGAGCACGTCGCGATTGCCACCGGCTCGACCTGGCGGCGCGACGGCGTCGCGCGGTTCCAGACACAGGCTTTCGCCATCGACCCGGCGATGCCGCTGTTCACACCCGACGACTTGATGGCTGGCAAGATGCCAAGCGGCGGCCGCGTCGTGCTCTACGATGACGACCACTATTACATGGGCGGCGTCTTGGCCGAGCTGCTGGTGAAGCAGGGCTGCGCCGTCACCCTCGTCACCCCCTCCATCCGCGTCTCCGACTGGAGCTACAACACGCTGGAACAGGGCTTCATCCAGAAGCGGTTGATCGATCTGGGGGTGGAGATCCAGGTGACCCGCGGCCTGACCCGCATCGGCCGGGACCATGTCGAGACCGCCTGTGTCTATTCGGATCGCCGCGCCGAGACCGCCTGCGATGCCGTGGTGCTGGTCACCGCGCGGCTGCCGGAGGACGGGCTCTATCTGGCATTGAAGGCGCGGCAGGGCGACTGGGCGGCGGCGGGCATCCGCAGCGTGAAGCTGATCGGCGATGCCAACGCCCCGGCCCCCATCGCCTGGGCGACCTATGCCGGCCACCGCTATGCCGAAGAGCTCGATGCGCCCGACATCGGCGACAAGGTGCCGTTCCGCCGCGAGGTGGTGGGCCTGGCGCCGCGTTGAATGAACCTGGCGAAAGGTTTATGCGACTGACTTGCGGCGGCCGCACTTCGCTGGCAGCCTGACGCACCTGTCACCGTCCAAAGGGGGAAACGCCCATGTCCGGCTGGATCATCCTCGGCCTCATCGTTGCGGCGGGGTTCTTCGCGGTCACGCTCTACAACCGGCTGGTCGGGCTGCGCAACCAGGTGGCCAATGCCTGGAAGCAGATCGACGTGCAGCTGAAGCGGCGCTACGACCTGATCCCCAACCTGGTCGAGGTGGTGAAGGACTACATGTCCTACGAGCAGGAGACGCTGCGCCAGGTGATCGAGGCGCGCAACCGGGCGCAATCGGCCAATACCGGTACCGTCAGCCACGATTCGATCCAGGCGGAGGGTGCGCTGTCCGGCGCGCTCGGGCGGCTGTTCGCCCTGTCGGAGAACTATCCGAACCTCAAGGCCGACGGCAATGTGCAGAAGCTGATGGAAGAGCTGACCGGGACCGAGAACAAGATCGCCTTCGCCCGCCAGTTCTACAACGACAGCGCCATGTCGATGAACAACGCGGTGGAGAGCTTCCCGTCCAACCTTGTCGCGCGGCAATTCGGCTTCCAGAAGGCCGAGTATTTCGAGATCCCCGAGGCCGAGCGCGCCGCGGTGCAGGCGGCGCCGAAGGTGGATCTGCGGTAGGAGCATCGACTGGATCCGATCGTGCGGCGGCTACCCCTCACCCCAACCCCTCTCCCACAAGGGGAGAGGGGCTTGGAGTCCGGTTTTCGCAACGGGTTCCCTCTCCCCTCGTGGGAGAGGGATAGGGTGAGGGGGCGTCGATGTAGCGCTCGCTCCTGCCATGACTGACGTCGCCACCCGCATCAACGCGACCGACTTCCTCGCGGCGCAGCGGGCGAACCGGCGCAACACGGTTTGGCTGATCGTCATCCTGCTGCTGCTGGGCGGCGGCTTCGGCTATGTGCTGGGCTGGGCTGGGCAGACGTATTTCACCAACCGTTTCGAATATGTCGATCTGCTGGCCTTCTCCATGCCCGGCGCGATCGCCGCCCTGGCCTTTCTCAGCATCGGCGTCGGCGCCACGGCGGTGACCTTCGCCGCCGGCGACAAGGTGGTGCTCGCCCTCAACAACGCCCGGGTGGTGAGCGCGGAGGAGGAACCGCTGCTCCACAACGTGGTGGAGGAAATGGCCATCGCCGCCGGCCTGCCGAAGCCGCGTGTCGCCGTCATCGACAGCCCGGCGATGAACGCCTTCGCCACCGGCATCTACCCGGAGAACGCCGCCATCGGCGTCACGCGCGGCCTGTTGCAGAACCTCTCGCGCGACGAGCTGCAGGGCGTCGTCGCCCACGAGATGGGCCACATCCTCAACTGGGATACCCGCTACATGACGGCGGTCGGCATCCTGGTGGGGCTGATCGCGCTGGTCTCCGATGCCATCCTGCGGGCGCGCTGGTATGGCGGCCGCTCTTCCGGCAGCCGGCGCGACAAGAGCGGCGGGGGTGGTGCCATCGTGCTCATCGTCGTGCTGTTCTTCGCCATCCTGGCGCCGATCGCCGGGCGGCTGGTGCAGTTCGCCGTGTCGCGGCAGCGCGAATACCTGGCCGACGCCACCTCGGTGCAGTTGACCCGCAATCCGCTGGGCCTGATCGGCGCCCTGCAGAAGCTGGGGGGCCAGGAGAAGGCGCCGGAGCTCGGCAACCGCGCCACCCAGCACCTGTTCATCGTCAACCCGATCCGGGAGTTCGGCGCGACGGCGAGCGCGCTGATGGCGACACATCCCGATCTCGATTCGCGGATCGAGCGGTTGCAGAACCTGGGCCGCGTCTAGATTCCGACGAAGGGCTGGGCGATCCGCGCCAGCAGGCCGCGGAATTTCAACGGCGCATCGGTGACGACAAGGGCGACGCAGGTCTCGCCCTGGTCCACCACCGGGCGGTGGTCGATGGTCTCGTCCAGTTCCGCCAGGTCGCCGCGGGCGAAGTGGCCGAGTTCGTCCGAGTAGCTGCCCGAGAGCACCAGCGTCAGCTCGCAGCCGCGATGGGTGTGCCGCGGCAGCGGCGTGCCCGGCTTCAAGCGCAGCAAGCGGGCCTGTGCGTCGCCGCCGGTCGCCAGTCGCAATTGCTGCACGCCCGGGCCAGCCATGCGCCAGCCCGAGGTCGCGCGCGCCGCCGCGGCATAGCCGGCGAGCGCGCGTGGCAGGCCGGGCCAAGCCGCGTCGTGCGGCGCCGTGGCCGGCCGCGGCGTTTCCGGTCCATCCAGCCGGGTCAGCGCCGCCTGCAGGCTGCCGGCCGACATCTCCGCCGGCGTGATTCGCTCGAGCAGCGCGCCGCCGATCGACTCGGCCGCCGTCGCCAGGCGCCGGCAATGCGGGCACAGCGTCAAATGCGTGCTGACGGCGAGCGCTTCGGCCTCGCCGAGCGATCCGGCGGCATGGCTCAGCAGCAGTGCCTCGCTGGGGTGGTGCATCGGAAGTTGGCGCTCCGGGTTCATCACTTGCCTCCCATCTCGCCGAGGGCGCCGCGCAGGCGCGCGAAGGCCAGGCGCAGCCTTGATTTGACGGTGCCCAGCGGCAGCCGCAGCTCCGCGGCGATGGCCGCGTGGGGCTTGTCCTCGAAGAACGACATCTCCACCACCCGCGCCTGGTCCGGTGACAGGGATGAGAGTGCCGCCCGCAACGCCGTCTCGGCCTGGCGGGTGGCGAGCGCGGCATCGGCGCCCGGCTCCGCTTCGGCCACCAGCATCGGATCGTCGGGATCGATCTCGGGGCGGCGCTCCTTGCGGCGGCGGTCGATATAGAGGTTGCGGGCGATGGTGAAGATCCAGGTGCCGGCCGAGGCCTTCGCGGGGTCGAACAAGGCCGCCTTGCGCCAGACGGCCAGCATCGCCTCCTGCGCCATCTCCTCCGCCGCATCGGCGCCGCCCAGCCGGATGAGATAGGATTTCACGCGCGGCGCATAATGCGCGTAGAGCACGGCGAAGCACTCGCGGTCGCCGCGTTCGGCGACCGCCACCACCAAGGCGTCCATCGCGCGGGCGGCGGGGATGGCCGCGTCCTCGCTACCCATGGGCTGGCTCCGGACGGCTGGGGTGGCACTGGCTTGGCGCGGCTGCGCGGCAGCGAGGGAACGGCGACGCGGCCCCCCCAGCTCCATCATTCCAGTCGGTGCGGCAAGACTGATCACATGGCATCTACGGCGGCTCCCCGGCGCCGGATCACGGGTCGGATCACTGCCGACCGATGATTTTGCGGGCCAGCTTCCACGTCCGGCTCGGCTTTGGCAACGGCCGGCGGCGACGAAGGGTGATCCAGGCGCCCGGCAAAGCCGTATTTCCATCGTGGGTTCGGCGCCGAGGAACGGCGTCCAGGAACGCCGTGGCATGGATCCGAGGGGTGCAAAGTCCAGATGACCGAGTTCGTCGAGCCGTCGCTTCCGGCGGGGGAAGAGCGCTCCTCGCATCCCGCCGGCCAGGTCCTCAACGTCGCGGTCATCGGCTCCGGTATTGCCGGCATGTCAGCCGCCTGGCTGCTCAGCAGCCGGCATCGCGTCACGCTGTTCGAGCAGGAGCGCCGGATCGGCGGCCATGCCAACACGGTGACGGTGGAACGCGACGGCCGGCATATTGCGGTCGATACCGGCTTCATCGTCTACAACGAGCGCAACTATCCGAACCTGACCGCCCTGTTCGCGCATCTCGGCGTGCCCACCCGTGAAAGCGGCATGTCTTTCGCCGTCTCCTGCGACCGGGGGGCGCTGGAATATTCCGGCGCCGACCTCCGCGGCCTCTTCGCGCAGAAGCGCAATCTCGGCCGGCCGCGCTTCTGGGCCATGATCCGCGACATCCTGCGCTTCTACCGCGAGGCGCCGCGCGACCTGTCGCTGGGCCGCCTGGAGGGCGTCACGCTCGGCGAATACCTCGCGGCGGGGCGCTATTCCGATGGGTTCGTGAACGACCACCTGCTGCCCATGGCGGCGGCGATCTGGTCCTCGCCGCTGGCGGCGATGAAGGAGCATTGCGCCGCCGGGATCGTGCGCTTTTTCGACAACCATGCGCTGCTGCGCCTGGACGAACGGCCGGTCTGGCGCACCGTCGCCGGCGGGTCGCGCGAATACGTGTCCCGGCTGACGGCGCGCTATGCGGACCGCATCCGGCGCGGGGACGCCGCGCGCCGGGTGATCCGCCGCCCGCGCGGGGTCTGGATCGAATCCGCCTGCGGGGCGCTGGCGCATTTCGATCACGTCGTCATCGCCACCCATTCCGACCAGGCGCTGGGGCTGCTCGCCGATCCGTCGCCGCTGGAACGCGACCTGCTGGGCGCCATCCGCTACCAGGCCAACACCGCGATCCTGCACAGCGATCCGGCGCTGATGCCGCGCCGCCGCCGCGTCTGGTCGAGCTGGAACTACCTGCGCGAAGGCGACGCGCTCGGGCAGAACGCCTATGTCACCTATTGGCTGAACCGGTTGCAAGGGCTGGATCCGGCGGAGCAATATTTCCTTACCCTCAACCCGCCGCGCGAGCCGGCCAAAGGCACGCTGCACGGCGAATATCTCTACCATCATCCGCTGCTTGACGCGGCGGCGACACGGGCGCAGAAGCGGCTCTGGCAGCTCCAGGGCATGCGCAACACCTGGTTCTGCGGCGCCTATTTCGGCGCCGGCTTCCATGAGGACGGCTTGCAGGCGGGGCTGGCGGTGGCGGAGCAACTGGGTGGCGTGCGGCGGCCCTGGGACGTGGCGGGCGAATCCGACCGCATCGCCGTGCTGCCGGCCGTGCGCGAGGCGGCGGAATGAACGTGCCGCGCTCCGGCCTGTTCGTCGGCAAGGTCTGGCACCGGCGCTGGAAGCCGCGCTCGCACCAGCTCGACTACCGGGTGTTCTCCGCCTTGATCGACCTGGACGAGTTGCCGGAACTGGCGCGCCGCTCGCGTGTTTTCGCGCACAATCGCTTCAATTTGTTCAGCCTGATGGACCGGGATTTCGGACCGGGCGACGGCGCCCCGCTGAAGCCCTGGGTGGCAGCGCAGCTGCGCCGGGCGGGCCTCCCGGCCGAGGATCTCAGGGTCGAGCTGCTGTGCTACCCGCGCATCCTGGGCTACGCCTTCAACCCGCTCAGCGTCTATTTCTGCCGCCGGGCGTCGGATGCCGCGTTGATCGCCATCCTCTACGAGGTGCACAACACGTTCGGGGAGCGGCATTGCTACCTGATCCCGGCGGAACCGGGCGCCGACGGCACCCTCCGGCAGGCCTGCGCCAAGAGCTTCTACGTCTCGCCCTTCATGGAAATGGCGTCCGAATACCGCTTCCGCATCCTGCCGCCCGCCGCCCACCCGGCGGAGGGCGACCGCCTGGCGGTCGTGATCCACCAGCGGGACGCGACGGGCCGCCTGCTGGACGCGTCCTTCGTCGCCAGGCGGCGCGGCTGGAGCGACGCTGCGCTCTTGAGTTTGCTGGCAACCCACCCTTTAATGACGGTCAAGGTGATTGCCGGCATCCACTGGGAAGCGCTGAAACTGTGGCGGAAGGGCCTGAAACTGGTGCCTCGCCCCAGACCCCCCGAGGAACCGGTGACGATCATCGCGGGGGGAATAAAGACTCATGACGACGGACAGCAGCGACCGGCCGCTCGGGCGGCTTGAGGCGGCGGCGGAATCCAGCATGCGGATCGGCGGCTTCTGGCCGCGCATCCTGGCGTCCGCGGTGCGACGGATGGCGGCCGGCCAATTGACGCTGATCGACCCGGTGGGCCGGACGGAGGTGATCGCCGGCGACAAGCCGGGCCCGCAGGCGACCTTGGCGCTGCGCCGGCCGCGCGCGGTGCGCCGGCTGATCGCGGGCGGCGATGTCGGTTTCGCCGAATCCTATCTCGACGGCGACTGGGACAGCCCGGACCTCGCGGCGCTGATCGAGCTGGCCGCGCGCAACGAACACACGATGGCGGAGGCGACGCGCGGCCTGGGCATCATGCGCACCTGGCATCGCCTGCGCCACGTGCTGCGGCCCAATTCGCGCACCGGCTCGCGGCGCAACATCGCCGAGCATTACGACCTCGGCAACGACTTCTATCGCCTGTGGCTCGACCCGACGATGACCTATTCCTCGGCCATCTTCACCGATCCGCAGCTGCCGCTCTCCGAGGCGCAGATGGCGAAATACAAGCGCATGGCCGACAGCCTGGAGCTGAAGCCCAGCCACAAGGTGCTGGAGATCGGCTGCGGCTGGGGCGGCTTCGCCGAGTTCGCGGCCGGCACCTATGGCTGCAAGGTCACCGGCATCACCCTGTCGCAGGAGCAGCAGAAATTCGCCCGCGAGCGTGTGGCCAAGGCCGGCCTCGCCGACAAGGTCGACATCGAGCTGATCGACTATCGCGACGTGCCGGGCAGCTTCGACCGCATCGCCTCGATCGAGATGTTCGAGGCGGTGGGCGAGGCGCATTGGCCGGTCTTCTTCGAGAAGGTGCGCAACCTGCTGTCGCCCGGCGGGCTTGCCGCCCTGCAGGTGATCCTGATCGAGGAGGCGCGCTTCGACCTCTACCGCCGCAGCGCCGACTTCATCCAGCGCTACGTGTTCCCGGGCGGCATGCTGCCGTCGCCCAGCGCCTTCGTGCGCGCGGCGGAGGCGGCGCGGCTCAGGATCGACGAGGCCTATCATTTCGGCCTCGACTATGCGCGTACCCTGGCGGAATGGCAGGTCGCGTTCCAGCAGGCCTGGCCGCGCGTCGCGGCGCTGGGCTTCGATGCCAAGTTCAAGCGGCTGTGGGAATACTACCTCGCCTATTGCGAGGGCGGCTTCCGCGCCGGCAGCATCGACGTCGCGCAATACCGCATGAAGCGGGCCTAGGCCGCCACGCGGCGGCGGATGAAGCGCAGCGCGCCACCCAGCAGGGGCAGCCGCTCGTAGACCGGCCGCGCGGCCTCCCAGTGGTCGATGGGGCGCGCCACCCGTCCGTCCGGCGCGAAATGCAGTTCGCTCATGCCCTCGAT
>JBGAGP010000020.1:0-43323 GCA_044226685.1 Dongiaceae bacterium | reverse complement strand
CGCGACACGCGGCTCACCGTGCTCGGCGTCTTCGGCATCGCGCTGTCGGTCACCGTGCTGCTGTCGCTCTACCTCGCCTCCACCATCGCCTGGCCGATCCACCGCCTGGCCCAGGCCGCCGACCGCGTCCGCCGCAGCAAGGGCCGCCAGGTGAAGATCCCCGACCTGTCGCGCCGCAAGGACGAGATCGGCGACCTCTCCGGCGCGCTGCGCGACATGACCGAGGCGGTATGGAAGCGCATGGACGCCATCGAAGGCTTCGCCGCCGACGTCTCGCACGAGATCAAGAATCCGCTGACCTCGCTCAGGAGCGCGGTCGAGACCGTGGCGCGGGTCGACGATCCGGCCCAGCAGCGCCGGCTGATGAGCATCATCCTGGACGACGTGCAGCGCCTGAACCGGCTGATCACCGACATTTCCGACGCCTCGCGCGTGGACGCGGAAATGTCGCGCGCCGACGCCGAGCCGGTAATGCTGCGCGACCTGCTGCACGCCATCGCCGATATCTATGCCGCGACCTCCAAGGAAGACGCGCCGCGCATCGAGGTGATCGCGCGCACCGACGATCCCTTGACCGTGCTCGGCGCCGAAGGCCGCCTGGGCCAGGTGCTGCGCAACCTGGTCAGCAACGCCGTCTCGTTCTCGCCGCCCGATGGCGTCATCGCGCTGAAGGCGCGGCGCCAGGCCGGCCGCATCCAGGTCGCGGTCGAGGACGAGGGCCCGGGCATCCCGCCCGACAAGCTGAAGGCGATCTTCGAGCGCTTCTATTCCGAGCGGCCGCAGGGCGAGAAGTTCGGCACCCATTCCGGCCTCGGCCTGTCGATCTCCAAGCAGATCGTCGAGGCGCATGGCGGCACCTTGACCGCCGAGAACCTGACCTCGTCCGACGGCCGCATCCGCGGCGCCCGGTTCGTGGTCGACCTGCCCGCTTACTAGTGATGCGCAAGATGGTGAACGGCACGGCCGTTGCCGTCGATGGCAAGGCCGTGCTGCTGACCGGCGCGCCGGGCAGCGGCAAGTCCGACCTGGCGCTGCGGCTGATCGAGGGCGGCGCGCTGCTCATCGCCGACGATCTGGTCGAACTGCGCCGCGCGGGCGACGATCTCCTGGCCGGCTTTCCGGCCGACGCCCCGGCCGATTTGCGGGGCCGCATCGAGGCGCGCGGTCTCGGCATCGTCGCGGTGCCGGCGGCGGATGGCCCGGTCCGGCTTGCCCTGGTGGTCCAGGCGGACGCCCCCAGCGGCGCCGGAAATCCCGAAAATCATCAGGAATTGCAATGGCTTGATATCGCCCTGCCCAGGCTCCGCCTGGCCCTGCTGGAAGCCTCGGCGCCGACCAAAGTGCGGCTTGCTCTTGGCGCGTCCTCGGGGTCTATAATCCGGCCCTCATGAGCAGCCTGACCTCAGCGGGCCGGGGCTCGGCCGCGGATTCCAGGGAATCTTCCGCCGCATCCGCCGCCCCCACCATCCATTCCGCGAAGCAGGATCGCCGCCGCGTGCTGCTGATCTCCGGCCTGGCCGGCGCCGGGCGCACCAGCGCTTTGCGCGCGCTCGAGGATATCGGCTACGAAGCCGTCGACAATCTGCCGCTGGAATTGCTGCCGCATCTGGTGGGCGGCCTGGCGGCCGAGGCCGACAGCCGCCGCCAGCCCGCCGGCGAGCAGCCCATCGCCATCGGCATCGATTGCCGGTCGCGCGGATTCTCCGGTCGCGATTTCGCCCTGCGCATCCAGAACCTGCGCACCACGCCGCATCTGGAAGTGATCCTCATCTACCTCGATTGCGAGGACGAGGTGCTGATCCGCCGCTTCACCGAGACGCGCCGGCGCCATCCGCTGGCGCCCGATCGCGGCGTTGCCGACGGCATCGCGCGCGAACGATCGCTGATGTTCCCGGTGCGCGGCATGGCGGACCTCGTCATCGACACCTCGACCCGCTCCAACGCCGACCTGAAGCGGCTGATGAACGAGCGGTTCGGGCTGGAGCGCCAGCCCGGGCTGGCGCTGACCGTGATGTCGTTCTCCTACCGCGTCGGCGTGCCGCGCGAGGCCGACCTGGTGTTCGACGTGCGCTTCCTCGGCAACCCGCACTACGTCGACGCGCTGCAGCCGCTGAACGGCGAGGACGCCGAGGTGGCGCGCTACATCGAAGGCGATGGCAGCCTGGCGCCCTTCATGGCGTCGCTCTCGGCGCTCATCGATCCGCTCTTGCCCAATTACGAGCGCGAGGGCAAAAGCTATCTCACCATCGCCATCGGCTGCACCGGGGGAAAGCATCGGTCGGTCTACGTGGCCAAGAGACTGGCCGGGATGCTGCGTGGCAGCGGTCGCCCGGTCGCCTTGATCCATCGCGATCTGCAACGCGGCGTGTCGGGCCAATCGGGTCAAGTTTAATCGGGGTAAGGCAATGATCGGCATGGTTCTCGTCACCCACGGCAAGCTGGCCGCCGAATTCCTGGCGGCGCTGGAGCACGTGGTCGGAAAGCAGCAGAAGGTGGCCACCGTCTGCATCGGCGCCGATGACGACATGGAGGCCCGGCGCAAGGAGATCCTGCAGCGGGTCAAGGAAGTCGAGAGTGGCGACGGCGTGGTGCTGCTCACCGACATGTTCGGCGGCACGCCGTCCAACCTCGCCATCTCCGTCCTCGACCGCGCCAATGTCGAGGTGATCGCCGGCATCAACCTTCCGATGCTGATCAAGCTCGCCGGCATGCGCGAGGGCCACAGCCTCACCGCCGCGGTCACTGCCGCGCAGGAAGCCGGGCGTAAATACATCAACGTCGCCTCGCAGCTTCTGGCCGCGCGCGGCTGAGGGGCGCCTGCATGACGGTCGACGGCGCGATCACCCGCATCGCCAGCATCCGCAATCAGCGCGGCCTGCACGCCCGCGCCGCCGCCAAGTTCGTCAAGCTCGCCGGCAGCTTCGACGCGCAGATCCGCGTCATCAAGGGCGACACCGACGTCTCCGGCATGTCGATCATGGGATTGATGATGCTGGGCGCCGGCATCGGTACCGACATCGAATTGCGTGCCAGCGGCCGCCAGGCAGCCGAGGCGATGGCCGCACTGGTGGACCTGATCGAGCGGCGCTTCGATGAAGAGTGACGAGAAAACGCCGCGCCGCCCACGCAAACGCAAGGACCGCGATTCCGAGCGCGTGTTCGAGGGCCTCGGCGTCGCCGCCGGCATCGGCATCGGCCAGGTCCACGTGGTCGAGGCCGGCGCCATCACCTTCTCCGAATACGAGATCGCCGAGGACAAGGTCGGGGCCGAGATCGAGCGCTTTCGCGGCGCCTTGCAGAAATCCGAGCGCCAGCTGCGCAAGCTGATGGGCAAGGCCGGCGAGTTGCATGGCGCGGCCGCCGAGGAACTCGGCTTCCTGCTCGACGCCCACATGCAGATGCTGACCGGCTCGCGCGTCACCCGCGGCGTCGAGCAGCGCATCGCCGAGAACCGGCAGAATGCCGAAGCCGCCGTGCAGGCCGTCATCTCCAAGGTGGCGCATGATTTCGCCTCGCTCGACGACGCCTATCTGGCGGCGCGCGCCACCGACGTGCGCGAGGTCGGCAACCGCATCCTGCGCAACCTGACCCAGACCGCCTTCGAGGCGTTCAAGAACCTGCCGGAAGGGTCGATCGTGGTGGCGGAGGAATTGAGCCCCGCCGACACCGCGCTGCTGGACCCCAAGACCATCGCCGGCTTTGCCACCGCGCTGGGCGGCAAGGAGGGCCACACGGCGATCATGGCCCGCTCGCTCGGCCTGCCGGCAGTGCTCGGCATTCCCGATTTGCTGCGTTTCGCCCGCACCGGGCAGGACATCATCGTCGATGGCCAGGCCGGCCGCGTCATCCTCAACCCGACGCCGGCGCGGATCGAGGACTATCGCAAGCGCCAGGCGGCGCTGGAGCGCGACGAGAAACTGCTCGGCCGGCTGCGCAAGCTGCCCTCGGTCACCAAGGATGGGCAGCGCATCGGCCTGCTGGCCAATGTCGAATTGCCGCGCGAGGCGGAGCTGGCGATGAGCGCCGGCGCCGAAGGCATCGGCCTGTTGCGCACCGAATTCATGTTCATGAACCGCGACGACGTGCCGTCCGAGGCCGAGCAATACGAGGCCCTGCGCCAGATCGTCGAGACCATGGAGGGCCGCCCGGTCACCATCCGCACCCTCGACGTCGGCGGCGAGAAGCTGGCGCCCAGCCTGCGCGACCGGCTGGGTGAATCCGCCAATCCGGCGCTGGGCCTGCGCGCCATCCGGCTCAGCCTGAAGCACCGCGACCTGCTGGACGATCAATTGGCGGCGATCCTGCGCGCCGGGGTGCACGGGCCGGTGCGCATCCTGCTGCCGATGATCTCCTCGGTCTCAGAGGTGAAGCAGGTGCGCGAGGCGATGCTGCAGGTGGCGCGGCGGATCAAGCGGCGCGGCCAAAAGCTGCCCGACCCGCTGCCCCCGGTCGGCGTCATGATCGAGGTGCCCGGCGCGGCTTTGGCCGCCGACGCGCTGACCCAGGTCGCCGATTTCTTCGCCATCGGCTCCAACGATCTCACCATGTACACCCTCGCCATCGACCGCGGCGAGGAGCAGGTGGCGCATCTCTACAATCCGCTGCATCCTGCGGTGCTGCGGTTGATCCAGTTTTCGACCGAGGCGGCGCTGCGCGCCCGCATCCCGATCAGCGTCTGCGGCGAGATCGCCGGCGACGTGCGCTTCGTGCCGCTGCTGCTCGGCCTCGGCATCCAGGACCTCAGCATGGCGGCGACCGCCCTGCCGCGCATCAAGCAGCGGATCCGCAATCTCGACTACCTTGCCTCCGCCCGCTTCGCGCGCCAGGTGATGGACCAGTGGGATTCGGGGCGCATCGCCATGCTGCTGGACGATTTCAACGCGCTGGCGACGTGGGCAGAGCATGGGAAGATTACGCACGACCGCGCCGGCGCAGCAGGGTGATGCCTTCCGCGCCGCCTGCGGCACGGCCTTCGATATCAAAGGCATTGCCGGAGAGCGTCCGTCGCGCCCATAAACTGGCAGGACGCGCCTGGCGGGTTTGGTCCAAGTCCGCGTCCAGCGCGGAAAGATCGTGATGAATTCATTCGATGCCGGCCTCGCCGCCGATGCGCTCATGTTGTTATGGACCGCCGGCGGCGGGCGAGTCGGTGGCGATGACGGTAGAGAGCGATCATCTCCCCGATCGGATGATCTGGAACCGCACCTTCGGCACGCGGCAATTCCGCTCCTGCTTCCGCCTGGACGGCCGCGGGCTGACCGAATCCTTCGGCCCGTTCCGGTTGCGCCTCGACCTTGTCGTCGAGGGCGGCAGGCTGCAGTAGCACCTGTTTGTTTCTGCGCGGCGTGCGCGTGCTCGGCCTGTCCTGGCCTGCCATGCTGGCGCCGGCCCTGGAAGCCTGGGAGGGCGCCGCCGGAACGCAATACGATTTCGCGGTGGAGATCCGCCTGCCGCTGCTTGGCCGGCTCGTCCGATATGAGGGACGGCTGGACCACGTCGCCTGAGGCGCGCGACTCCAGCCGCGAAGCGCGGCAGAACCGCCGGAACGGCGGCTCCGGCGCGCGACCTCCCGCCGCATGGTTTTAACGCTCGGAACGCGGCGGCATGCCTGCCCGATCACATAGAGCCGCATTGCGCGGCTGTCCCACTGGCGGGCATTCGGCCGGCATTGTGGGGAGTCATCATGATCAAGGAAGTCGCGGGCGATATCCTGTTGAGCGATGCGCATGCCATCGCCCATGGCGTGGCGCCGAATGACCATTTCAACAGCGGCCTCGCCCTGGCGATGCGCGAGCGCTGGCCGGCCCTCAGCAAGGATTTCCGCCACTATTGCCAGACCAATCACCCCAAGGCGGGCTCGGTCTTCGCCTGGATGGGCGCCGACGGCAAATATGTCGTCAACCTGATGACCCAGGAGGCCGCCTATGGCCATGGCGAGAAGCCGGGCAAGGCGACCACCGAATATGTCGGCCATGCCCTGCGCGAGCTCGCCAAGCTGGCCAAGTCGGAAAACCTGCGCTCCATCGCCTTGCCGCGCCTGGCGACCGGTGTGGGCGGGCTGGACTGGGCCGAGGTGAAGCCGCTGGTCGCCCGTTATCTCGGCGAGTTGCAGGTGCCGGTCTACATCTACACGACCTATCACAAGGGCCAGAAGGCCGCCGAAAACTAACCACCGTCGCGTCCTTGTCGCGCCACAATCCCCGCCGCAGGATGCGGCGGCGGAGGTGGCGCGCATGGCGTTGAGACGCTTCTGGAAAATCCTGGGCTGGATCGCGGCGGCTGTCGTTGCGGCGCCGGTCATCTATACGGCGACGGCCTTCGGGCGCTGCTCTGGCCGCAACACGTCGTCGCAGTCGAGGGCGGCATCACCATCTATGCCTGCGACAACGGCGTCCACACCGACCTGATCCTGCCGGTCTCCGCATCGGGCATCGACTGGCGCGCGACCTTCACGCCCAATGGCTTCGCCGGCCCGACCGAAGCGTATGACCATATCGGCCTGGGCTGGGGCAGCCGGGACTTCTACCTGAACACGCCGACCTGGGCCGAATTCGAGTTCGGCACGGCCGTCGCCGCCCTGCTGTGGGACGAGACGGTCATCCGCGTCGACTATCGCCCGCGCCCCGGCCCGGGCGAGACCTGCGGCAGCTGGCAGGTGGACGAAGCGGCCTATCTCCGGATCGCCGCCCTGGTGCGCGACACGCTGCGCCTGTCGCAGGGTCGCCCGGTGCAGGCCGGGCACGGCTATGGCGACCGCGACGCCTTCTACGTCGCCAATGGCCGCTACACCATCATCGACACCTGCAACCAGTGGACCGGGCAGGCCTTGCGCCTGGGCGGCGCGCCGGTGGCGCCCTGGACGCCGTTTTCCTTCCTGGTTCTGTGGCATTTGCCGCCGGTCCCGGCCTGAACCCCCACTTCCGCTTATAGGAATATACCTTTACCTGCCTTGCCCCGACCGGCCATGGCTGGTAGAAGGCGGCCAATTTCCCGCACAGGATTCGTTAGCCAAGGAGACCGGAATGGCGTCGGCGTTCAGCGATTACAAAGTCAAGGACATGAGCCTGGCCGAATGGGGCCGCAAGGAGATCGACATCGCCGAGACCGAGATGCCGGGCCTGATGGCGCTGCGGTCCGAATTCGGCAAGTCCAAGCCGCTGAAGGGCGCCCGCATCGCCGGCTGCCTGCACATGACCATCCAGACCGCGGTGCTGATCGAAACCTTGACCGCGCTCGGCGCCGAGGTGCGCTGGTCGTCCTGCAACATCTTCTCCACCCAGGACCAGGCCGCGGCCGGCATCGCCGCCGCCGGCATCCCGGTCTTCGCCTGGAAGGGCATGTCGGAAGAGGAGTTCTGGTGGTGCATCGAGCAGACGGTGAACGGCCCGAACGGCTGGCACCCGAACATGATCCTCGATGACGGCGGCGACCTCACCGTGCTGATGCACGAGAAGTATCCGCAGCTGATGAAGAACGTGAAGGGCATCAGCGAGGAGACCACGACCGGCGTCGCCCGCCTCTACGAGATGGCGCGCAAGGACACGCTGGCGGTGCCGGCGATCAACGTGAACAACTCGGTCACCAAGTCGAAGTTCGACAATCTCTATGGCTGCCGCGAGAGCCTGGTCGACGGCATCAAGCGCGCCACCGACGTGATGATGGCCGGCAAGGTCGCCGTGGTCGCCGGCTTCGGCGACGTGGGCAAGGGCTCGGCCGCTTCGCTGCGCAGCCAGGGTGCCCGCGTGATGGTGACCGAGATCGACCCGATCTGCGCCCTGCAGGCGGCGATGGAAGGCTACCAGGTGGTGACCATGGAAGAAGCCGCCCCGCAGGGCGACATCTTCGTCACCGCCACCGGCAATGTCGACGTCATCACCCTCGACCACATGCGGCAGATGAAGCACCGCGCCATCGTCTGCAACATCGGCCACTTCGACAGCGAGATCCAGATCGCCGGCCTTCGGAACTACAAGTGGCACAACGTGAAGCCGCAGGTGGACGAGGTCGAGTTCCCCGACGGCAAGCGGCTGATCGTGCTGGCCGAAGGCCGCCTGGTGAATCTCGGCTGCGCCACTGGCCATCCGAGCTTCGTCATGTCGGCCAGCTTCACCAACCAGGTGCTGGCCCAGATCGAGCTGTGGGAGAACCACAAGAAATATGCCCGCCAGGTCTACGTCCTGCCCAAGCACCTGGACGAGAAGGTGGCCTCGCTGCATCTGGAGAAGATCGGCGTGAAACTCACCAAACTCACACCCAAGCAGTCGGAATATCTCGGCGTCGCCGCCGCCGGCCCGTTCAAGCCGGAGCACTATCGCTACTGATCGGCGGCCAGCCGCCCTCAGGCAGAACGGCGCGGCCTCCTGGTCGCGCCGTTTCTCTGTACGGCGGCTCCCCGCCGCGCGCCGCGGCTGTTGTCGTCAACAATGGTAAAGATTACAGTCGGCGCATGTCGTGGGGGATCACTGCGCCGAGTCGTTCTGCCGCCTGGACCTGTGCCGGAGCGGCCGTTGTCATGGGCGGAACAGCGCTGTTCCAGGCGCGGCCGGCCCTGGCGCAGGTGCAGGCCGACGCCGCCGCCGACCAGTTCGCCTCCGTCACCCTGGCCGGCGTGAATGTCGCCGGCATCAACCTGGTCTGGGCAGCGGTGCTGATCGGCGTCGCCGCAATTTTCCTGCTGGCCCAGCATGTGACCCATCGCCTGGCGCTGCGGCGCGAGATCGACGCCCGCAACGACGTCTCGCGCCAGCTCATCGAGGCGCGCGAGCGCCTGGCGAGCGCGCCGGTCGGGATGGTCGAGTGGACCGGCGCCGGCCAGATCCAGATCGACGCGCGCGCGGCCGAGCTGCTGGGCGTCTCCGTCGCCAGCCTCAGCGCCGAGGATCTGCGCAAGCTGTTGCAGCCGGTGGCGGCCGATTCCGGCGAGCGCTGGGACCAGTTGCTCACCGGCAAGAGCGCGGTGCAGGAGATCATGCGCCACACCGGCACCGGGCGGCGGCTGCGCCTGCAGCGCCAGGAGTCGAGCGGCGTGCGGCGGCTGTGGATCGACGACGTCTCCGATTCCATGACCATCGCCGACGAAGCACGCAGCGCCGCCGACGATTTCGTCGATCTGCTGGACAAGCTGCCCATCCCGATCTGGCGCCGCGACGCCACGCTGGCGATCGTCTATTGCAACCAGGCCTTCTACCGGCTGCTCGACCTGCCGCCGGGCGAGACCCTGCGGCCCGGCCGCGACATCAACAGCGCGGCGCGCGCCCTGGCGGCGCGGGCGCTGAAGCTCGGCATGGCGCAATCGGAAAGCCAGCAGCAGGTGGTGGCCGGCAAGCGCCGGCTGTTCGACTTCAACGAGGCGCCGCTGCCCTCCGGCGGGCTGATCGGCTTCGCCATCGACCAGACGGCGCTGGAGGAGACGCATTCCGAGCTGGCGCGCCACATCGCCGCCCATGACGACGTGCTGCAGAGCCTCGGCACCGGCATTGTCATCTTCGGCCCCGACCGGCGGGTGAAGTTCTTCAACGCGGCCTATCGCGACCAGTTCGAGCTCGACGCCCAGTTCCTGCGCTCCGAGCCGACCATCGACGAGGTGCTGGACAGCCTGCGCGAGCGCCGGCAGATCGCCGAGCAGGCCGATTTCCGCAACTACAAGCATGAATTTGCCCGCCACATCATGTCGATCATCGGCCCCTTCGAGGAGCTGATGCACACGCCGGCCGACCGCACCTTCCGCATGGTGGCAACGCCGCACCCGATGGGCGGCGTGATCCTGACCTACGAGGACGTCACCGACCGCCTGGCGCTGGAAGCCAGCTACAACACCCTCATCGAAGTGCAGCGCGAGACGATCGATCACCTCTACGAAGGCATCGCCGTCTATGGCGGCGACGGCCGGCTGAAGCTGCACAACTCCGCCTTCGCCCGCATGTGGTCGCTGACCGACGACGAGCTGGCCGGCCAGCCGCATGTCTCCCGGGTGGTGGACCTGGTGTCGAAGTTCTTCACCAACCGCAAGGACTGGCCACTGCTGCGCGAGCGCATCATCAGCGAGGTGGCGGACCGCGAGCTACGCAACCTCCGGATCGAGCGCAGCGACAAGCGGGTCATCGACGTGGCGGCGATCCCGCTGCCTGACGGCGGGCGGCTGTTCAAATACACCGACGTCACCGACAGCATCAACATGGAGCGCGCGCTGCGCGAGAGGAACGAGGCGCTGATGGCGGCCGACCGGCTGAAATCGGAGTTCATCGCCAACGTCTCCTACGAATTCCGCACGCCGCTCAACGCCATCATCGGCTATGCCGAGCTGCTGTCGCGCCAGTATTTCGGCACCTTGAACGAGAAGCAGCAGGAATACAGCGCCGGCATCCTGGATGCCGCCCAGGCGCTGCTGCTGCTGATTTCCGACGTCATCGACGTGGCGGCGATCGAGGCCGGCTATATCAAGCTCGACCTCAAGCCGGTCGACGTGAAGGAGATGCTGGATGCCAGCGAACGGCTGTTCCAGCAGCGCGCCCGCATGCGCTCGGTGGCGCTCAGCCTCGACTGCAACGCCGAGCTGGGCGAGATCGTCGGCGACCAGCAGCGCCTGAAGCAGGCGCTGTCCAACCTGCTGTCGAACGCGCTGTCGGCGGCGCCTTATGGCGGCGCCGTCACTCTGCGGGCCAAACGCCAGCCGATGCAGCTGGCCATCGCGGTCGAGGTGAACTCGGCGCCCAGCACCGAAACCGGTCCGCTCGATATCGGCATCCTGCCGGCGGAACTCGGCGGCAGCGCCGGCTCGGGCCGCGACGTGACCAGCGGCCTCGGCATCGCGCTGGTCCGCACGCTGGTCGAGCTGCATGGCGGCCGGGTCGAGACCGAGATCGGCGTCGGCTACCGCCGCGTCATCTGCACCCTGCCCCTGGACCCCACCGGCCGCGCCGCGACGTTGCACTGACGGGCAACGCCGGGCGCAGGCCAGGTCCTCAGAGCGCGCCGAGATAGTCGCCCTTGCCGAGCTCCACGCCGTTGTGGCGCAGGATGTCGTAGGCCGTCGTGATGTGGAAATAGAAGTTCGGCAGCGCCAGGTTGAACAGATAGGCCTGGCCGCGGAAGGTCCGGTCTTCGCCGCGCATCTTCAGCGTGACGGTCCGGTCCTCGCTGCCGTCGATCTGGGCCGCGGCGAAGCCCTTCACGAAGGCGATGGTCCTGGCGACCCGCGCGGTCAATTCCGGGAACGTCGTCTCGGTGTCGGGAAAGCTCGGCACCTCGGCGCCGGCCAGTCGCGCCACGCAGCCCTTGGCGGCGTCGCTGGCGATCTGCACCTGGCGGGCCAGCGCGAACATGTCGGGCGCCAGGCGCGCATTGATGAAGACGGCGGGGTCGATCTTCTTCGCCTCGGCGTGGGCCGCGGCCTTGTTCAGGATCGCCGAGAGGCTTTCCAGGCCGCGCAGGAATACGGGGACGGAAGCCTGATACATCGAGAGGGTCATGGGATTGGTCCGATGAATGATGCAGCTGGCGGGGAGACTAGGCGCTCGCCGTGCAAATTGCAGCACGCCGCAACCGCGACCCTGTCATGCGGCAATCGCCGTTGTGCCTATGCCCCCGGCACGCCCTTGGTTGTCGAATACTCGAAATGCAGCGCCTCGTTCGGATGCACCAGCGGATAGCAGCCATGCGCGGCCATCGCCGCCTCGGAGAAGCCGCACAGGATCAGCTTCAGCTTGCCCGGGTAGTTGGCGATGTCGCCGATGGCGAAGATGCCCGGCGCCGAGGTGGCGCAGTTCTGCGGCGTCACCGCGATGTGGTTGTGGTCCAGGTTGAGGCCCCAATGGGCGATCGGCCCCAGATTCATGGCGAGGCCGAAGAACGGCAGCAGCACGTCGGCCTCGAGCCGGCGCACCTGCCCTTCCAGGGTGGCGACATTCACGGCGCTCAATTGCCCGCCCGCGCCCTCCAGGCTGTGCAGCTGGTAGGGCACCACCAGCTCGATCTTGCCCTCTTTCGCCAGGGCCTCCATGCGCGCCACCGAATCCGGCGCGCCGCGGAACTTGGGCCGGCGGTGGATGACGAAGATCTCCTTGGCGATGCCGGCCAGGTTCAGGGTCCAGTCGAGCGCGGAATCGCCGCCACCCGCGATAACGACCCGCTTGCCGCGGAAATCCTCCTTGCGCTTCACCAGATAGAAGACGCTCTTGCCCTCATATTGCGCCAGGCCTTCCAGCGGCGGCCGGTTGGGGCCGAAGGCGCCGCAGCCGGCGGCGATGATGACGGCGCGGGCGTCGATCCGGGTACCGGTATTGGTTTCGACCAGCCAGCGCTCGCCCTTGGGCGTCAATTTCTCCACCTGCTGGGCCAGGTGATAGACCGGGCCGAACGGCGCCGCCTGGGCCTCCAGCTTGGCCACCAGGTCGGCGGCGTCGATCGAGGGATGGCCCGGGATGTCGAAGATCGGCTTTTCCGGATAGAGCGCCGCGCATTGCCCGCCGGTCGTCTCCAGGGCATCGACGACATGGCATTTCATCTTCAGCATGCCGCATTCGAAGACTGCGAACAGGCCGACCGGGCCCGCGCCGATGATCGCCACGTCGGTCACATGTGTCGCCTGCGCCATGCCATGCTCCATACCCGAACCAGCGGTTTCCCGCCCGAATCGCGCCGCATCCTGCCGCCCGGGGATTCGGAAGTCCATCGCCCCGGCGACCATGGCGGATGCAGGCCCGCCGCGCCGATCCCCTTCCGTTCCGCAATATCCCAGCCGGCTGTGGGGTGAATTGATCTCAGCGCCGGGTATCGCTAAAAGCAGGGCGCAATGAGCGTGATGACCAGATCCGATTCCCCGATCAGCCTCGCCCTGCCCGACCTTGCGGCCACCGCGGCCCTCGGCCGGCACGTGGCAGCGCTGCTGCGCGCCGGCGACGTGGTGGCGCTGAAGGGCGATCTCGGCGCCGGCAAGACCACGCTCGCCCGCGCCATCGTCGCGGCGTTGTCGCCCGACGCCACCGATGTGCCGAGCCCGACCTTCACCCTGGTGCAGACCTATCCGGTGGTCCTGGCCGGCGGCCCGGCCGAGCTGTGGCACTTCGACCTCTATCGCCTGGATCGGTCCGAGCAGATCTATGAGCTGGGGCTCGAGGAGGCCCTGTCCGGCGCGGTCAGCGTCATCGAATGGCCGGAGCTGGTCGAGCGGCTGCTGCCGCGCGCCACGCTGCTGACCGTCACGCTGGAGGCGGCCGGCGACGGGGCGCGCGCGGCCACCATCAGCGGCGGTGCCGCCTGGGACGAGCGGCTCGAGCGGCTGCGGGTGAAACTGCGGAGCGCCGATCCATCGTGACCACCATCGACCGCGCCGAGCGCGAAATCCACATCGCGGCATTCCTGAAAGCGGCCGGCTGGGCAGCGGCCGAGCGCGGGTTGCTGGCCGGCGACGCCTCGTTCCGGCGCTATGACCGGCTGAAGCTGGCCGGGCGCAACGCCGTGCTGATGGACGCCCCGCCGCCGATGGAGAATGTCGGCCCGTTTCTTGCCATCGCCCGGCTGCTGCACGGCCTCGGCTTCAGCGTGCCCGAGGTGATGGCCGAGGATCGCGAGCATGGCCTGTTGCTGCTCGAGGATCTCGGCGACGACACCTATACCCGGCTGCTGCAGCGCGGCCATGACGAGCGCGCGCTCTACGAGCTCGCCACCGATGCGCTGAGCGAGCTGCGCCGCCGCGTGCCGGCGGATGCGGTGGCGTCCCTGCCCGGCTTCGACATCGCGCGCAACCTGCGCGAGGTTTCGCTGCTGCTCGACTGGTACTGGCCGGCGGTCAAGGGCAGCGCGGCGCCGGATGATGTGCGCGCGGAGTTCGAGAAGGCGTGGCGCACCGTGCTGCCGAACATGTGGCAGGCGGGGACGACCCTGACCCTCTACGATTTCCACGTCGACAATCTGCTGCTGCTGCCCGGCCGCGCGACGTTCAAGGCCTGTGGCCTGCTCGACTTCCAGGACGCCATCGCCGGGCCGGTGCCCTTCGACCTGGCCTCGCTGCTCGAGGATGTGCGGCGCAACGTGGCGAAGCCGCTGGCGGCGGCGATGATCGACCGCTACCTGGCCGGCAACCCCGACCTCGACCGCGCCGCCTTCCTCACCGCCTATGCGGCCTCCGCCGCGCAGCGCAACTGCCGCATCGTCGGCACCTTCGCCCGGCTGCTGCGGCGCGACAGCAAGCCGTGGTACCAGCGCTTCATGCCGCGGGTCTGGGAATTGCTGGAGCAGGACATCGCGCATCCGGCGATGGCGCCGGTCGCCGCGTGGTTCGCCCGGCATCTGCCCGCCGCCCTCAGGCGGCCGCTCATCGATATCAGCCAGTAGAGAACAGGACGACACGTGCCGGAGCAGCGCCCCTACACGATGCCCACGACCGCGATGGTAATGGCGGCCGGATTCGGCAAAAGGCTGCGGCCTTTCACCGACAAGGTGCCCAAGCCGCTGACCAAGGTGCTGGGCGTGCCGCTGATCGACGTCGCGCTGAACCGCCTGGCCGCCGCCGGCGTCAAGCGCGCGGTGGTGAACCTGCATCACCTGGGCGAGCAGATCCGCGAGCACCTGAAGGACCGCAAGGAGCCGGAAATCCTCTTTTCCGAGGAGGAGGAGATCCTGGAAACCGGCGGCGGCATCGTCAAGGCGATGCCGATGCTGGGCGACCAGCCGTTCTTCACCGTCAACGCCAAGATCATCTGGCTCAATGGCAAGGTCGACTGCCTGGTACGGCTGGCGCAGGTGTTCGATCCGGAGAAGATGGATGCGCTGCTGCTGCTGCAGCCGACGGTGACGGCGGTCGGCTACAACGGCACCGGCGATTTCGTCATGGACCCGGATGGCCGCCTGGCGCGCAAGCCGGAGCGCGAAGTGGCGCCGTTCCTCTATGCCGGCATCCAGCTGTGCCATCCGCGCCTGTTCCGCGACGCGCCCAAGGGCGCCTTCTCCACCAACGTGGTGTGGGACCGCGCGATGGAGGAGGGCCGGCTCTACGGCATCCGCCATGACGGCGAGTGGTACCATGTCTCGACGCCGGAGCATCTCATCGATGTCGAGCGCAACCTGACCTTCCACGGCTGGCGGTTTTGAGCCAAGCTGCGGGGATGCGCCAAGCCCCGCTCCGCGACAAGCCGAACGTCTTCTCGATCCCCGCCGGCACCTCCTTCGCCGAGGCGCTGGCGGCGGAGTTGATCGCGCGCGCCGGACGCGATCCGCTGCAGCTGGCGGAGATGACCGTGCTGCTGCCGAACCGGCGCGCCTGCCGCACGCTGCAGGAAGCCTTCCTGCGCCAGGCCATAGAACCAGGCACGGTCGGCGGCGCCAGCCTGCTGCCGCGCCTCCTGCCCATCGGCGATCTCGACAGCGAGGATCTGGCGGTGCTGAGCGGCGCGCTGCTGGGCACCGAAAGCGCCGCGATCCCGCCGGCGATCGGCGAGCTGCGGCGGCGCATGATGCTGGCGCGCCTGATCATGGCGGCGCGCCGGCGTTCGGAGCAGAACCGCGGCGTGCCGGCAGACCAGGCGATCCGCCTCGACCAGGCCGCGCAGCTGGCGCAGGAGCTGGGCCGCCTGCTCGACCAGGTGGCGACCGAGCGCAAGGATCTTTCCGCCCTGGAATCCCTGGTGCCCGACGGCCTCGCCGCGCATTGGCAATTGACCGTCGATTTCCTCGATATCCTGCGCCGCGCGTGGCCGGCGATCCTGGAGGAGGAAGGCGCTATTGATCCGGCGGAGCGGCGCAACCGCCTGCTCGACCTGCAGACGAAGCTGTGGAGCACGGTGCCGCCGGCGACGCCGGTCATCGCCGCGGGCTCCACCGGCTCGGTCCCTGCCGCGGCCGATCTGATGGCCGTGGTGGCGCGCCTGCCCGCCGGTGCCGTCTATCTGCCCGGCCTCGACCGCCAGCCAAGCGACGAGGACTGGCGGGCGATCGAGGAGGACCCCACGCATCCGCAGCACGGCCTGGCGCAGTTGCTGAAGCGGTTCGCGATCACCCGCGCCGATGTGGCCGATGTCGGCGCCGGTGCGATCGACGAGGCGCGACGCACCCGCATGCGGATCGTCTCCGCCGCACTGCTGCCGGCGGAGCGCAGCGACCGCTGGAGCGGTCTCGCGCGCGATTTCGAGATCGAAGCCGTCGATGCCGCGATGGCAACGGCGCGGCGCATCGATTGCCGCACCGAGCAGGAGGAGGCGCTTACCATCGCCATCGCCTTGCGCGGATTCCTGGCCGAACAGGCGGAGGGCGTCGCCGCCCTGGCGACGCCGGACCGGCAACTGGCCCGCCGGGTGGCGGCGCAGCTGCGGCGCTGGAACATCGAGATCGACGATTCCGCCGGCCGGGACCTGACGCAAACGACACCGGGCGGCTTCCTCATCCTGCTGAGCGAGGCGGCGACCTCGGGCTGGGCGCCGGTACCGCTGCTGGGTCTGCTCAAGCATCCGCTGGCGGCGGCCGGCAAGCCCCTCGGCCAACTGCGCCGCTGGGCCCGGCGCCTCGACCGCGATCTGCTGCGCGGCCCGCGCCCCGCGCCCGGCTGGGACGGGATCGAGCAGGCCATCGCGGCCAAACTGGCGCGCGAGGACTTGAGCGAGCGGCAAGCCGCCGCCTTGCGCGCCGACCTGCCGCGACTGCGCATGGCGACGGCGACATTGGCCGACTGGGACCGGCCGCATCCCCCGGAAGTCCGCCTGCGCCGCCTGATCGCGGCGGCCGAGACCCTGGCGGCGACCGACGCGGAATCCGGCGCCGAACGCCTGTGGCGTGGCGAGGCGGGCGAGGCCCTGGCCGATTTCAGCCATGACGCCCTGCAATCCCTCGCCGGCCTCGGCGCCACGGGCGCGATGGATTTTTCCGCGCTGCTGATGGAGCTGCTGTCCGGCGTGCCGGTCCGGCCGCGCTTCGGCACGCATCCGCGGCTCTACATCTGGGGCCCGCTGGAAGCGCGCCTGCAGCAGCCCGATCTGCTCATCCTCGGCGGCCTGAACGAAGGCACCTGGCCGGCGGAAACCGCGATCGATCCCTGGCTCAACCGGCCGATGCGCAAGCAATTCGGCCTGCCGTTGCCGGAGCGCAAGATCGGCCTCGCGGCGCACGACTTCCAGCAGGCGATGGGCGCGGGGCGCGTGCTGCTGACCCGCGCCGCCCGGGTCGAGGGCGCGCCCACGGTGCCGTCGCGCTGGCTGTTGCGGCTGGATGCCTTCCTGCGCTGCTGCGGCACCGGATTGCCGATGCTGGAAAGTGGCGGCGAGAGGACGCTGGAGCGCAACTGGGCGCGGCTGTTGGATCGTCCGGCAGGCACGGCAACGCCTTGCACGCGGCCGACGCCGCGGCCGGGCGCCGCGCGGCGGCCGGACCGGCTGTCGGTGACGCAGATCGAGTTGTGGCGGCGCAACCCCTACGCTGTCTATGCGCGGCATATCCTCGGCCTCCAGGCCCTTGACGCGCTCGACCAGGATCCCGGTGCCGCCGATCTCGGCAGCGCGATCCATGACGCCCTGCATGCCTTCGTCGCCCGCTTCCCCAAGGCGCTGCCGGAGAATGCGCTGGGCGAGTTGCTGGCCGCGGGCGACCAGGCCTTCGCCGCATGGCTCGACCGCCCCGCCGTCTGGGCCTTCTGGCAGCCGCGCTTCCGCCGCATCGCCGCCTGGTGGCTGGCGCAGGAGCAGGAACGCCGGCCGCTCCTGCAGGAGACCAAGACGGAACTGCGCGGCGAATGGCTGGTGCGCGAGGCGACGCCGCCCTTCACATTGAGCGCGCGGGCCGACCGCATCGACCGCATGCGCGACGGCAGCCTTGCCATCATCGACTACAAGACCGGCGAGCCGCCGAACGACACCGAGATCGCACTGGGCTTCGCGCCGCAATTGACACTCGAGGCGGCGATGGCGGCGAAGGGCGCGTTTCCGGGCATCCCGGCCGCCGCCGTCAGCGAGCTTGCCCATTGGCGCCTCACCGGTAGCGGCGAGGGCGGACAGGACAAGCAGGTGCATGGCGATCTGTCGGAGCTGTCGCGGGAAGCCTATGACGGGCTGCTGGTGCTGCTGGCGCACTACGCCAAGGACGATGCTGCCTATCCCGCCTCGCCCGATCCCGGCTTCGCGCCGCGCTACGACGACTACAAGCACCTGGCGCGAACCGCGGAATGGTCGGGCGAGCTGTGAAGCCGGCGATTGAATCCCTCGACCCGAGCGCCCTCGCCGAGGCCGGCGCCGCGCAGTTGCGCGGCTCCGACCCAGATGCCTCGGCCTGGGTCTCCGCCTCCGCCGGTTCGGGCAAGACCAAGGTGCTGCGCGACCGCGTGTTGCGACTGCTGCTTGCCGGCGTCGAACCCTCACGCATCCTCTGCCTCACCTATACCAAGGCGGCGGCGGCGGAAATGTCCAACCGCATCGCGCAGACCCTGGCCGAATGGGCGGCGATGGACGAGAGCAAGCTGGCCAGCGAGCTGCACAACCTGGCCGGCCCGAGGGAGCTGAAGGCGCTTGTGCCGGTGGCGCGCCGGCTGTTCGCCCGCGTGCTCGACACGCCGGGCGGCATGAAGATCGAGACCATCCACGCCTTCTGCCAGTCGCTGCTGCGGCGCTTCCCGCTGGAAGCCAACGTGGCGCCGCATTTCGACCTGATCGAGGAACGCGACGCGGCTGCCCTGCTGCGCGAGGCGCGCGACGACATGCTGAACGCGGCGCGCACGGAACCCGGCGGCGGCCTGCGCCGCGCGCTCGACGTCACCGTGGCGCGCATGTCGGAGGGCCGGCTCAACGACCTGCTCGGTGAATTGCTGAACCGTCGCGCCCGCTTCCAGCGCCTGATCGAGCGGTCGGCGGGGATGCCAGCGATCCGCGCGGCGATCCGCAACTTGCTGCGCGTGGGGCCGGAGGAGACACGCGATACCATCCTCGGCGCGGCAGCGCGGGAAGGCGCCTATGCGGCTGCCGATCTGCGCCGCGCGGCCAAGGCGCTGGCCAATGGCAAGAAGACAGACGCGGAACGCGCCGCCCTGATCGAGGACTGGCTCGCCGCGTCCTTCGAACGCCGCATCGAGGTTTTCGCCGACTACTGCGGTGCCTATCTCACCAAGGCGGAGACCATGCTGGCGCGGCTGGCGACCAAGGAGGTCCTCGCGACCGCGCCGGAGATCGGCGACATCCTGGCGCGCGAGGGACGCCGCCTGGAACAGGTCTGCGAGTCACTGCGCGCGGTGGAGATCGCCGTCGGCACCGAGGCGCTGCTGACCCTGGGTCTGGCCGTGCTGGAGCGCTATGAGGCCCGCAAGGACGCGGCGGCGCGCCTCGACTACGAGGACCTGATCCTCAAGACGGTCGACCTGCTGCAGCGCCCCGGCATCGCCCCCTGGGTGCTCTACAAGCTGGATGGTGGCCTCGACCATGTGCTGATCGACGAAGCGCAGGACACCAACCCCGAGCAGTGGCAGGTGATCGCCGCGTTGACCGGAGAGTTCTTCGCCGGCGAAGGCACCGCGGAGCGGCCACGCACCCTGTTCGCCGTCGGTGATCGCAAGCAATCGATCTACAGCTTCCAGGGTGCGGCACCCGAGGAATTCGCCCGCTACGAGGCGCGTTATGACGAATTGACCCGGGGAATGCTGCGGCCGGTGCAGCTCAATGTCTCGTTCCGCTCCACCGCGCCGGTGCTGAACCTGGTCGACCGGGTGTTCAACGGCCCGGCCCGCCAGGGCGTCGTCGATGCCGGCGAGACCCTCGTGCATCGGATCAGTCGCGCCGGCGAGTTCGGCGAGGTGGTGCTCTGGCCGGTGGCCTGCCCGATCGACGAGGAACTGCCGGCGCCCTGGGCGCCGCCGGTGCCGCGCGAATCGGTGGCGGCCCCCGAAGCGCGCCTGGCGGATGCGATCGCGGCGGAGATCGCCCGATTGCTGCAATCGGCCAGCACCGGCCGGCAGCCGCGCCGGCTCAATCCCGGCGACATCATGATCCTGGTGCGCAACCGCACCGGCTTCGTCGAGACGATGGTGCGGGCACTGAAGCGGCGGGGCGTGCCGGTCGCCGGCATCGACCGCATGCAGCTGCTCGAGCAGATCGCGGTGCAGGACATCATGGCCTTCGCCGCCTTCCTGCTGCTGCCGGAGGACGACCTCAATCTCGCCGCCCTGCTCAAATCGCCGCTGGTGGGCCTGAGCGAGGCGGAACTGTTCGCCCTCAGCGTCGACCGTGGGCCGCAGCGGCTGTGGTCGCGGCTGCAGGACCTGGCGCCGGCGATGCCGGCGGCGGCGCGCGCGCACGACCTGTTGCGGGCCTATCTCGATCTTGCCGGATTCGCCACGCCCTACGAGCTGCTGGCGCGGATGCTGGATGGCGATGGCGGGCGGCAGCGCCTCTATCGCCGGCTGGGCGAGGAATGCAGCGAGGCGATCGACGAGTTCCTGAGCCTTGCGCTCGCCTTCGAGGCGCATCACGCCCCGGACCTGCAGGCCATGCTGCGCTGGATGCAGGAGGGCGAGCTGACGGTGAAGCGCGACCTGGAGGAAGCAGGCGGGCGCGTGCGCATCCTGACCGTGCACGGCGCCAAGGGGCTGGAGGCGCCGGTGGTGTTCCTGGCGGACCAGCGGCGGGCGGAAAAGGCGCGCTCGGGACTGTTCTGGATCGACCTGGGCCAGGCCGAGCTGCCGGTCTGGTCGCCCAACAAGGCTGCCGACGATCCCGTCGCGCGGGATGCGCGCGAAGCGGCGCTGGAGCGCCAGCGCGCGGAGGAGAACCGCCTGCTCTACGTCGCCATGACGCGGGCGGAGGAGCGGCTTTATGTCTGCGGCTGGCGCGGCGGCCAGACCATCAAGACGCCGAGCTGGCACGACCATGTGCTGGCCGCGCTGGGCGAGGTGGCGGGCGTCGTGCGCGAAGCGCCGCCGGCCTGGCTCGGCGGCCCGGCGGAAGGCTGGGAGGGCGAGGTCCTGCGCCTTGCCTTCGGCGAGCGGGCCGTGCCGGCGGCGGCGCGGGCGGTGCCGGTACTGGTCGAGATGCCGGCGCCCGCCTGGCTCGGCGAGGCGGCGGCCGCACCGCCGGATCCGCCGCGCCCGCTGACCCCGTCGCGGCCGAGCGAGCCGGACCCCGCCGCCCTGTCGCCGCTCGGCGCGGACGAGGGCTGGCGCTACCAGCGCGGCCGCGTGGTGCATCACCTGCTGGAGATGCTGCCGCAACTGCCGCCCGAGCGGCGGATGGCGGCTGCGCTTGACTATCTCGCGCGCCCCAGCAGCGGCGTCGACCCGGCGCAGCGCGACGTCCTGGCGGCGGAAGTCGCCGCGGTCATCGCGCAGCCCGACTTCGCCGCCATCTTCGGCCCCGACAGCCGCGCCGAGGTGCCGATCGTCGCCACCCTGCGCGAGGCGGATGGCCGCACCCGGGTGCTGAGCGGGCAGATCGACCGCCTGGTGGTGCGCGCCGGCGAGGTCTGGGTGGTCGATTTCAAGAGCAACCGCCCGGCACCCATGCTTGCGGCGCAGGTTTCCGCACAATACCTGGGTCAGCTGGAGGCCTATCGGCGGGCGCTCTCAACCCTTTATGCGGACAAGGAAATTCGTTGCTTCCTGCTATGGACGGACGGGCCGCGGCTGATGGAGATTCCCGCCGCCATGCTGGACGCGCATGGCACAAATCCGACGCCTTGACGGAAGCGAACCCGGCTCCCTAGATTCCCCCATGAGGGCTTGCCCCCTCGTTGTGCCGGCGCCATGTCAGGCCCGGCCAACGCGGCAACCAAGTCCGGCGGCAGCGTTGCGATGATCGCCGCGCTGCTCCGGCCAAAAGGAATACAGGGATGAACACTACCCAAGCCAAGACCGTTGCGGGCAACACCACCCATGTGAGCGACGCGTCCTTCGAAGCCGACGTCCTGAAAGCGAGCGGCCCGGTGCTGGTCGATTTCTGGGCCGAGTGGTGCGGGCCGTGCAAGATGATCGCCCCGGCGCTCGAAGAGATCGCCAAGGACATGAACGGCAAGCTGACCATCGCCAAGATCAACATCGACCACAATCCGCAGACGCCGAAGCGCTACGGCGTGCGCGGCATCCCGACCTTGATGCTGTTCAAGGACGGTCAGGTCGCCGCCACCAAGATCGGCAACATGCCGAAGCGGCAGCTGGTCGACTGGGTCGAATCCGTCATCTGAGACTGGCCGCTCAAGACCGAGCGAAGCCCCGCGCCCCGGCGCGGGGCTTTTGCTTTCTAGGCCCCCGTTCCTGCCCCTGCGTGTTGCCGGTCCCCTGGTCCCGGCGTAGCCTTGCCCTCGCGCTGAACCCGATCGGCGGAGCCAAGCTTGCGCTGCCAGCAATGCGCTACGGAGAACCGGAGCGATCGCCGATTCTGCGCCGCCTGTGGCGCGGCGCTGGAATCCGCCTGCGCGGCTTGCGGGTTCGTCAATGCGGCAGGCGACCGGTTCTGCGGCGGATGCGGTACCGCATTGCAGGCAGACGCACCCCCAGCACCGGCGCCGAAGGCGGCCATCCCCCGGCCGGCCGATAGCAGCGAGCGGCGGCCGGTCGCCGTGCTCTACGCCGATCTGGCGCGCTTCACCCAGCTGACCGCCGGCCGCGACCCGGAAGAGACCCAGCGCCTGCTGGCCAGCTATTTCGAGGCGGTCGATCATCTCGTGCTCGATCACGGCGGCACCGTCGACAAGCATATCGGCGACGCCGTCATGGCCCTGTTCGGCGCACCGATTGCCCATGGCGACGATGCAGAGCGCGCCGCGCGGGCTGCGATCGCCATTCACGAGCGGCTGGCTGCGCTGTCCGGCGAAATCGGCGAAACCCTGCAGGCCCATATCGGCGTGGCGCTGGGCGAGGTGCTGGCCGGCCATGTGGGAAGCGCCAGTCATGCCGCCTATACGGTGACCGGCGAGGCCGCCAATCTTGCCGCTCGCCTGATGAACGCGGCGCCGCCCGGCGCCACCTGGGTCGACGCCGCCATCGCCGCGGAAATTTCCGACTCCATCCCCTGCACGGCGCAACCTGATATCGCCTTCAAGGGCATGGGCGAGACACGGGTCTACGCGATCGCCCGGCATGCGCCGGATTCCGCGCAGCCGCTGCGGCACATGGTCGGGCGTCGCGCCGAAATGGCGCAGATCGCGGCGCTGATGGAGGGGGCCGCGGATGGCCGCGGCGGCGCCCTGCTGGTGCGCGGCGACCCCGGAATCGGCAAGACCACCCTGCTGCGCGAGACCGCACGCGCCGCCGGGCAGCGCGGGTTCGGCGCCGTGCTGACGCGGGTGCTCGATTTCGGCGCCTCGCGCGAGACCGAGGTCGGCGCCGCGCTCTGTGCCGGGCTGCTGGCGGAAATCGTGCCGGGACCCGCGCCCGAATCGCTCGCCGCCGCCATTGCCGCCGGCGCGCTGCCGGCGGACCTGGCACCCTTCGCCGCCGATCTGCTGTCGCTGCCCCAGACGCCGGCCAACCTGGATCTGCTGCGGGCGATGGACGAAGCGGCGCGCGAGCGCGGCCGCGCCCGGACGCTCGGCACTCTGCTGCGCGCCGCGGCCCGCCAGCGTCCCATGCTGCTGGTGGTCGAGGACGTCCATTGGGCGGGACAGGCCGTGCTCGGCCGGCTGGCCGAATTGGCGGCAGCGGCCGGCGAATCCGCCGCCATCCTGCTGCTGTCGTCGCGCATCGACGGCGATCCGATCGATGCCCGCTGGCGCGCCTTGGCCCGCGATGCGCTGGCCGCTACCATCGAGCTGCGCGCCCTATCGGAGGGCGACGCGATGCAGCTTGCCGGATCGCTGTCGCTGGAAGACGACGCTTTCACCCGCCGTTGCATCGAGCGCGCGGAGGGCAACCCGTTGTTCCTGGAGCAGCTGCTGCGCAACCGCACCCTGGACCAGGACGGCAAGCTGCCGCCGTCACTGCATGGCGTGGTGCTGGCCAGGCTCGACCGGCTCGAGACACTCGACCGGCGCGCGGTGGAGGCCGCCGCGATCCTGGGCCAGCGCTTCCGCCTCGCCGATCTCCGCACCATGCTGAGCGCGCCGGACTATCAGCCGACGGAACTGGAGCGGCGGCACCTGATCCGCCCGGAGGCCGGCGAACTTTCCTTTGCTCATGCGCTGATCCGGGACGGCGTCTATGCCGCGCTGACCAAGGAGCGGCGCAACCACCTGCATCGCGCGGCGGCCGCCATGTTCGCATCCAGGGACCCGGTCCTGATGGCCGAACATCTCGACCGCGCCAACGACAGCATCGCCGCCAGCGCCTATCTGCGGGCGGCGCGGACCGAAAGCGCCCTCTTCCACGTCGAGCGCGCCCTGGCGCTGGCCCGCCGCGGCCTGCAGATCGCGGCCACGGCGGACGACAAGTTCGAGCTGGCGATGGAGATCGGCAAGCTGCATCGCGATCTCGGTCAAGGCGAGCCGGCGCTGGCCGCCTACGAGGTTGCCGCCCGGGAGGCCGGCGGCGAGCGGCGCATGCTGGAGGCGACCATCGGTCTTGCCGCCTGCAACCGGCTGCTGGGGCGGGTGCAGGATGCGCTGGCGCTGACCGATGTCGCTCTTGCCTCGCCGGCGCTGGTCGCCGATGCGCTGCTGCAGGCCGAACTGCACCATCTGCGCGGCAACCTGCATTTCGCCGCCGGAAACCTGGACGAGTGCCGGGCCGGGCACCAGGCCGCGCTGGCGGCGGCGGATCGCGCGCAATCGACGGAATGGCGCATCCGCGCGCTAGGCGGCATGGGCGATCTAGGTTACGCCACCGGCACCACCGAGAGCGCGCGCCGCCATTTCCATGAATGCGTGACCCTGGCGGACCGCGAAGGCCTGCTTCGCGTGGCGACCGCCAACCGCTGCATGCTGGCCGATTGCAAACTGTTCGCGCTCGCCGTGACCGATGCCTTGCGCGACAACGACGTGGCCTTGGCCAGCGCCCGGCAACTCGGCGACCGCTATCTGGAAATGTTCGCCCTGCAATCCATCGCCTTCGTCCACCTGTTCACCTCGCACGATGAAGCGGCGGCCGCCGCCGCCGAGCAGGCGCTGGTGCTGTCGCGCGCGCTGAAATCGGACCGTTATACCTACATCCTGCTGGCGACCTTGGCCGCGACAGCCGGCGCGACCATGTCGTCCGCCACCCGGATGGGGCATTGCCTGGAAGCGCTGGAGCTGGCGGAGCGCACTTCGCTGGCCTTCGGCGGGCCGGTGGTGCTGGCGATTACCGCCCTGTGCGAGCCGGATCCCGGCAAGCAGGCGCAGTGGATCGCCCGCGGCGAGGAACTGCTGGCGCGCGCACCGCTGGCGCACAACCAGATCCTGTTCCGCCGCCACGCCATCGACTGGGCGATCGGGCGCCGGCACTGGGCCGAGGTGCGGCGCTTCGCCTCGCAACTGCGCGACTATTGCGCGGCGCGCGAACCCATCCCCTATGTCGATTTCGTGGTCGAGCGGGCCTTGGCCCTGGCGGATGTCAGCGAACGGCCGGGGGACGGCGCCGCAATGCAACGGGTCCGGGCGGTGCGCGACCGGGCGCGCCTCCTCGACCTGCGGTTCGCGTTTCCGGCGCTGGAAGACGGTCCGGCGGCCTAAGGCTGCAGCAAGGCCTGCTCGTCGCCGACCAGCTTGTACGGCCGGCGAAGCTCGCGGTTGACCGCGAGGATCAGGCAATGGCCCTGGTGGTAGCCCTCGCAGTGCTGCAGCGCCTCGTTGATGAAGCTGTACTGGCCGCGGCACTGGCCGGTCGAGCAATAGGCGTAGAAGCCGATCGTGCCGTGCTCCGACACCGCGAAGGCGCCGATCCGCCCGGCCCCCAGCATGCTGAAGTAGCGCTGCAGATGCGCCTCGACCTGCCGGGTGATGACGATCGGCTCGCCGTTCGGCTGGGTGTGATTGGGGCCCGCGCAGGCGGAGAGCAGGAGGGCGGCGAAGATGGCAAACACGACTCGGTGACGCATGCGAACCCGCGCACTTGTTGTGCCCGCGAAGCTAACGGCGGCGGCCGGCAGCTGCAAGCCGGCGCATTGGGCCGCCGTCGGCCTGTCACAGGGTTGATACAGCAACCCGGAACGGAACCCCAGTCAGAGGTTCTGCGGATTGCCGGCCTGCAGGATCGACCTCGGATAGGACTTTCGTAACCTTCCGTCCTTGTAGGAATCGATGGTGCCGTCCTTGCCCTCGACGAACTGGGCGCACCAGTCGTCGCCGATGCTGGTGTAGTCGACACAAATCTTGTTGCCGTCGATCTTCCAGGTGCCGACGAAGCGCTTGCCGCGCCAGTTGTGGCCACGCACCGTGCCGTCCGGGTCGTAGAACTCGGCCCAGATCTTTCCCTCGGCGTTCTTCTCGACCAACGAGTTGCCGATTAACTCCTGGCGGATACGATCGCCGGAGACATATTCGGCCTCTGCCGGCTTTTCCGGGCTTTGCGTGTTGAGCAGAGCCTCCAATTGCGCAGCCAAGGCGTCGGTCGAAGTTCCCACCGTATAGGGCCGTTTGATCACGCCATTCGAAGCCAGAATCACGCAGCGACCACGGCCGAACTTTTCGCAGCCCTTGATCGCCTCGGTGCTGAAATTGTACTGCCCGTTGCAGCCGCCGTGTTCGCAATAGGAGTAGTAGGCCGCCTGGCCATTCTCCGAGACCGCGAAGGCGCCGGCGCGCCCGCGATCAATCTCGCGCAGATAGCCGCGTAGATGGTCGTTGACCTCCGCCGAAATGACCAGCGGCTTCCCGCCGGTCTCCGTGCCGGCGCAAGCGCACAGCATCACCAGCGCCGCAAGCGCCGACAGCACGTTTCTCATTCCAATCATTCTGGCGTCCCCGATCTTTTCGTCCGCACGCTGGACCACCCGCGATGCGCGAGAGTCTAGCGCCAGCCTACAATCAGGACAAGGGACGAAGGTCCCAAGAGCAGCCGCGTCCGTCAGCCGTTATCAGCGAGGACGGTGCCGGCCAGGTAGAGCGAGCCGCAGATCAGCACCCGCCGCGGCGCGGCGCCGTGGCGCGCGATGATCGCGGCCAGCGCCTGCGCGACCGAATCGAATCCCGTGGCCGCCAGCCCGGCCTGCCGCGCGAAGGTCACCAGGTCGGCCGCCGGCAGCGAAGCGTGATCGCCGGGAATGGCGACGGCGGCGAGATCCTCGGCGACCGGCGCCAGGTGGCGCAGGAAGGCGAGCGGATCCTTGGTCGAGAGCATGCCGTAGACCAGGCTCACCGGCTTCGCCTCCATGCGTCGCCAGTCGTCGATCATGGCGGCGATGATCTGGCCGGCCTCTTCGTTGTGGCCGCCGTCGAGCCAGAGTTCCCAGCCTTGCGGCAGCTCTTCGACCAGCGGGCCGCGCGCCAGATGCTGCATGCGCGCCGGCCATTGCGCCTGGCGCAGGCCGGCCGCGAGATGCACGGGCGTCAGCTGAAAGCCGGCAAGCTGGCGGGCCGCAGCCACCGCCGTCGCCGCATTGGCGAACTGGTGGCGCCCGGCCAGCGCCGGCTTCGGCAGGGCCATCGCCCCGCTGCTCTCCCGATAGGCGAAGCCGTCGTCGCCGATCTCGTAGTTCCATTCCGCGCCGTGGCGGAACAAGGGCGCTGCGAGTTCGCCGGCGACGCGGACGAAGACTTCGGCCGCCTCCGGCGGCTGCGGCGCCACGATGACGGGACGGCCGCGCTTGATGATGCCCGCCTTCTCAAAGGCGATCTTCGCCAGGGTGTCGCCCAGGAACTGCATGTGGTCGAAGGAGATCGGCATCAGCACGGTGGCGAGAGGTGATGCCACCACGTTGGTGGCGTCGGAGCGGCCGCCGAGGCCGGTCTCCAGCAGCAGGATGTCGGCGGGAACCCGGGTGAAGGCGAGGAAGGCGGCCGCAGTGGTGATTTCGAAGAACGTGATCTGCTCGTTCCGGTTCGCGCGCTCGCATTCCTCGATCAAGTCGATCAGCGCCTGTTCCGCGATCAACTCGCCCGCCAGGCGGATGCGCTCATGGAAGCGCACCAGATGCGGCGAGGTATAGGCATGCACGCGGTAGCCGGCGGCTTCCAGCATGGCGCGCAGATAGGCGATGACCGAGCCCTTGCCGTTGGTGCCGGCGACATGCACGACCGGCGGCAGGCGGCGCTCCGGGTTGCCGAGGCGGTCGAGCAGCGTCTGCACCCGGCCCAGCCCAAGATCGATGATCTTGGGATGCAGGCGCATCACGCGCTCGAGGACGATGTCGCTCTGTGCCACGGCGGCGGCCGGACTTCAGGCGGCGGCGGGTTTCGGCTGGCGCGTCAGCAGGCTGATGATCTTGGCGAGTTCGCGCGGCAGGTCCTTGCGCGCCACCACCAGGTCGACGATCCCGTGGTCCAGCAGGTATTCCGCGCGCTGGAAGCCCTCGGGCAGCTTTTCGCGGATCGTTTCCTCGATCACGCGGGCGCCGGCGAAGCCGATGACGGCGCCGGGCTCGGAGACATGGATGTCGCCCAACATGGCGAAGGAGGCGCTCACGCCCCCGGTGGTGGGATCGGTGAGCAGCACGATATAGGGCAGGCCGGCTTCCTTCACCCGGTCGACGGCGATGACCGAGCGCGGCATCTGCATCAGCGACAGGATGCCTTCCTGCATGCGGGCACCGCCCGAGGCCGGGATGGCGATGAAGGCCGCCTGGTCGCGCACCGCGATCTCGGAGGCGGTCACCAGCCCCTCGCCCACCGCCGCACCCATCGAGCCGCCCATGAACTCGAAGTTGAAGGCGGCGATCACCACCTTCTGGCCGCCCATCAGGCCGCTCGCCACCACGATGGCGTCCTGCTCCTCGGTCTTGCTCTGCGAGTCCTTCAACCGGTCGACATAGCGCTTGCGGTCGCGGAACTTCAGCGGGTCGAGCTCGACCTTCGGCAGCTCGGCGCGCTCGTACTGGCCGCCATCGAACAGCAGTTCGAGCCGCCGCTTCACGTCGATGCGCAGGTGATGATTGCAGTGCGGGCAGACGCGGAGATTGGCTTCCAGCTCACGATGGAAGATCATCTGGCCGCAGGACGGGCACTTATCCCAGAGATTGTCCGGCACGTCGGTCTTCTTGACCAGGGCGCGGATCTTGGGTCGGACGAAATTGGTCAGCCAGCTCATGCTTTCGCTCCCATCGCACCCTTAGCCCCTTGCCCGCTTCACGCCGCCGGCCAACTCGCGCACCAGCGCCAGCGTATCCTCGACCGCCTGCCGGCTGGCGCTGCCATCCGGCTTCACATGCTGGGCGATCTTGGCCACCAGGGCTGAGCCGACCACGGCGCCATCGGCCGCCTTGGCGATCGCCTCCGCCTGCTCAGCCGTCCTGATCCCGAAGCCGACGCAGACCGGCAGCTGGGTATGCCGCTTCAGCCGCGCCACGGCGGCGGAGACATCGGCATTGGCCGCCGAGCGCGTGCCGGTGATGCCGGCGATCGCGACGTAGTAGACGAAGCCGGAGGTGTTGCGCAGCACGCTGGGCAGGCGCTTGTCGTCGGTGGTCGGCGTCGCCAGGCGGATGAAGTTGAGCCCCGCCTTCAGCGCCGGAATGCACATCTCCTCGTCTTCTTCGGGCGGCAGGTCGACGACGATGAAGCCATCGACACCGGCGCTCTTCGCGTCGCGCAGGAAAGGCTCGACGCCGTAGGAATAGATCGGGTTGTAGTAGCCCATCAGGACGATCGGCGTCTTCTGGTCGCTGGCGCGGAATTCGCGCACCAGCTTCAGGGTCTTCTTCAGAGTCATGCCATTTTTCAGCGCCCGCAGCGACGAGGCCTGGATCGCCGGGCCGTCCGCCATCGGGTCGGTGAAGGGCATGCCGAGCTCGATGAAATCCGCTCCCGCCTCAGGCAGGCGCTTCACCAGGTCCAGCGACAGGTCGTAGTCGGGATCGCCGGCGGTGACGAACGTGCCCAGCGCCGCGCGGCCGGCGGCTTTCAGCTCGGCGAAACGCCGCTCGATGCGCGTGCCGCTTTGGGCTCCGTCGGCGCTCATAGCTTCGCACCCAGCCGTTCGGCGACCGCGAAGATGTCCTTGTCGCCACGGCCGCACAAATTCATCACCAGCAGATTGTCCTTCGGCAGCTTCGGCGCCAGCTTCTGGGTGAAGGCCAGGGCATGCGCCGGCTCCAGCGCCGGGATGATGCCCTCCAGCCGCGACAGCAGCTGGAAAGCGTCCAGCGCCTCGTGGTCGGTCGCAGAGACGTAATTCACCCGCTTCATCTCATGCAGCCAGGAATGCTCCGGGCCGATGCCGGGATAGTCGAGGCCGGCCGAGATCGAATGCGCGTCGATGATCTGGCCGTCGTCGTCCTGCAGCAGATAGGTGCGGTTGCCATGCAGCACGCCGGGCCGGCCGCCGGTCAGCGAGGCGGCATGCTTGCCGGTCTCGACGCCCTCGCCGCCCGCCTCGACGCCGTAGATCTTCACGTCGGTGTCGTCGAGGAAGGGATGGAACAGGCCCATGGCGTTGGAGCCGCCCCCGATGCAAGCCACCAGAGTATCCGGAAGCCGCCCTTCGGCCTCCATCATCTGCTCGCGCACCTCGTTGCCGATCACCGACTGGAAGTCGCGCACCATCGCCGGATAGGGATGCGGGCCGGCGACGGTGCCGATGATGTAGAAGGTGTTCTCGACATTGGCGACCCAGTCGCGCAGCGCCTCGTTCATCGCGTCCTTCAGGGTCGCCGTGCCGGAATGGACCGGGATGACCTCGGCGCCCAGCAGCTTCATGCGGAACACGTTGGGCTGCTGGCGCGCGATGTCGGTGGCGCCCATGTAGACGGTGCAGGGCAGGTTGAACAGCGCGCAGACCGTCGCCGTCGCCACGCCATGCTGGCCGGCGCCGGTCTCGGCGATGATGCGGGTCTTGCCCATGCGCCTGGCCAGCACGATCTGGCCGATGCAGTTGTTGATCTTGTGCGAGCCGGTGTGGTTGAGCTCGTCGCGCTTCAGGTAGATCTTGGCGCCGCCGAAATGCCGGGTCAGGCGCTCGGCGAAATAGAGCGGGCTGGGCCGGCCGATATAGTGCTTGCGCAGATATTCGAGCTCATCGGCGAAGCTCGCGTCCTTCTTCGCCGCGCTGTAGGCCTTTTCCACCTCCAGGATCAGCGGCATCAGGGTCTCGGCGACGAAGCGGCCGCCGAAAATCCCGAACCGGCCGAATTCATCGGGGCCGTTGCGGTAGGAATTGCGGGCTGGCTGGGCGGAAGCGGTCAAGGGTGTGATCCCGGAAGGTGAAGTCGGCTGCAATCAACCATAGGCCATGCCAAAGGTCAAAGCCTCGCGGCTCCTCCCGCGGCGACTTAAAGACGCCTGACGGCGTCGAGGAAGGCTTTGATTTTGCTCGGGTTCTTTTCGCCCGGGCGATCCTCGACGCCGGACGAGACATCGACCATCGGGGCGCCGGTCACCCGCGCCGCCTCGGCGACGTTTTCGGGGGTCAAGCCGCCGGCCAGAAGCCACGGTTTGGAAAAACGGCGGCCGCCGAGCAATGTCCAGTCGAAGCTCAGCGCGTTGCCGCCGGGCAAGGCCCCGGCCATGGATTTCGGCGGCTTGGCGTCAAACATCAGGTAGTCCACCACCGGCTCATAGCCGGCGACGGGGGCGAGGTCCTCCGCGGCGCTGACGGGGATCGCCTTGATGACCGGTCTGGCGAACCTGGCGCGGATCTCGGCCGTGCGTTCCGGCGTCTCGTGGCCGTGCAACTGCAGCACGTCGAGTTCACAGCCCGCCAGGATTTCGGCGATGCGCGCATCGCTGTCGTCGACGAAGAGCCCGACCTTTTTCACCCGCGCGGGCACCAGCTTCCCCAAGGCGCGCGCGAGGGACGGCTCGATGGCGCGCGGCGAGCGGGCATAGAAGTTGAAGCCGATCAGCCCGGCGCCGCCGTCAATGGCGGCCTGCACCGTTTCGGCCGTCTTCAGGCCACAGATCTTGGCAATCACCGCCACCGCGTCACACCCGGACGCCGACCATGTGGCGATAGGCGGCGGCCAGGATGCCGGCCTGACAGATCCAGCCCGCCACCTGCACCACCGAGACGATGAACAGGGTGCCGGCCGGTGCGACGGCGGAAAAACCGATCAGGTTCAGGATCTGCTGCAGCACGGTGAGGCCGATGATGAACGGCAACTGCATGAGGACCAGGCTCAGGGCGATGGCCATGACATTGCCGCGCGACACGTTCCAGGACTGCGCCAGCGTCATGTGCTGGCCGATCGCCTGTCCGACCAGGAACGGCACGAAACGGGTCAGCGCCAGCATGGTCGCGGCAAAGGCGACGAGGTTCCCGAGCAGCGCCACCCCACGCGGCAGCATGCTCAGCACCACGCCGCAGATCGTGAGCGCGATCATCATTGCGATGCCGAGAACGACGGTCGATGCCAGAAAACGGACATGCGACCGGCCGATGCCGAGACCGATACCGACCGCGCCCATCGGGCCGAGCAGCAGGAACCGCAGCCAGTTCGTGGTGATCAGGCAGATGGCCACGACAACGATGGCGAAAAGAACCATCACGCGCGGAGCATCGGAAAGCGTCGGCCCCTGCATGCCGCCGCTTTCCATCGCCGTCAGGAACGTGTCCAGTGCCGACCCGGCATAGATGAACCCCCCGAAAGTCATCAGCGTGGGGATGAGGCCGAGCCGCAGCGCGTCGTCGCGCTGCTGCCAGAGGATCTGGAACGCGGTCTTGAGCAGCAGGATGATGGGAATGGACGGGCGCCGCGGCTGCATAACCCGCCTCACGCCGCCACGCTGGTGATTTCCTGGGCGATGCGCCGCGCCGCCTCCGCCGGGTCGGCCGCCCCGGTGATGGGCCGGCCGACGACCAGGTAATCGGCGCCGGCGGCGGCCGCCTCTCCCGGTGTCATGATGCGCTTCTGGTCGCCGGCAGCGGCCCAGACCGGGCGCACCCCGGGGGTGACCAGCAGGAAGTCGCCGCCAAGGTCGCGGCGCAGGGTGACGATCTCGTTCGGCGAGCACACCACGCCGTCGAGGCCGCAGTCCCGGCTCAGCGCCGCCAGCCGGCGCACCTGCTCGGCCGCGCCGCCTGGCTGTCCAACCGCCACCAGGTCGTCATCGGCCAGGCTGGTGAGCACGGTGACCCCGATGACCTTCGGCCGCGTGACGCCAAGCCTGGCTGCCGCGTCGCCCGCCGCCTCGACGGCGGCCCGCAACATCGCCGGACCGCCGGCGGCGTGGACGTTCACGATGGCCGGGGCGAGCGGCGCGACGCCGCGGATGGCGCCTGCCACGGTATTGGGAATGTCATGGAACTTGAGGTCGAGGAAGACCGGCGCCCCGGATTCTGCGACCCGCCGCACGCCGCCGGGCCCCTGGGCGGTGAAAAACTCCAGTCCAAGCTTGATTCCGGCCACCGATCCGAGCGTCGCCCGGGCCCAGGCTTGTGCCCGGTCCAGATCGGTCGTGTCCAGTGCCACCAGGATACCGCCGCGCCCTTTCCGCATCTGCTCCACCGCCTCCATCGATTCGATCAGGCACTCCGACTTGGCAAGTCCGGGCCAGCGAGTCCGGGCCAGCCGGTCCGCGCCTGTCTAGAGCAGTTTCAGGGTGACTGTATACACGCCGTTTCCGCCGCCCCGGCCGGCCCATCCGACCCACCGTTCTGCCGCCTTGACAGGGGGTGGTGGAAACCGCTGAGAATCCCTGGCTGCCCCAGTCAGCCAGGAACGCCAGGTGCCCGACATGCCCATCCGCTGCGACCGGCTCCCGAGCCGGCTCCGTCCCCCCGGCAAGACCGGGGGCAAGATCGGCGGCAAGATGGGAATCCTGCTGTCGCTGCTTGCCGCCGTGGGCTGCGCCGAGACCGTCAAGGCGCCGCCTGAGCCGAGCGGCCCGATCCCCTGGACGGCGGCGATCGGCCGGCTGGACGCCCCGGCGGAATTCACCTCCTGCACGGCCACCCTGGTCGCTCCCGATGTGATCGTCACCGCCGCGCATTGCGTGTTTCCGCATGGCAAGAAGCTGTTGCCGAGCGCGATGAAGTTCACGCCGAACGTCGGCGCCCAGCGCCTGCCCTCCGTCTATGTGGCGGAAATCTCCGGCCTTGGGGTGAACAAGATGGACCCCGACAAGCCGGAGGAGACGCCGACCGAGGTCGACTGGGCGGTGCTGCGGCTGGAGAAGCCTGTCGCCAATGTCGAGCCGATCCCGGTCGAGCCGATCGCGCTGGCCGATCTCGCGCAGCGCCTGCAATCGGGCCAGACCCTGTCCAATTTCGGCTATGGCAGCTATGGCGTCACCATCGCCCAGCGCCTGCACCGGACCGAGGATTGCACCCTGATCCCGGAATGGAAGGAACTGGTGAAGGAGGCCGGCGACCGGCTGGTCATCACCACCTGCCCGGTGATCAAGGGCGATAGCGGCGGCCCCATCCTGATCGACGATCCGACCGCCGGCCGGCGACTGATCGCCGTGGTTTCCGGCTTCTGGCGCCGTCCCGACGGCACGGTCAGCCTGGCGGTCGGCGCCAGCGCCTTCGCCGATCAATTGCGTCTTGCCATCAGTGCGCGGCCTTGACGTCTCGGCAAAACCACGGGTGGCAGGAATGGAAATGAGCGAGACGGGAACGCCGATGCCGGCTGCCGGCCGGCGGGAGCGTGGATATCTGTGGCGCGGCTTCGCCGCCGCGCTGGTCTGCGCCATCATGGCGGGCTGCGCCGCCCGGCCACCCGCGCCGCCGACGGCGCCGGAGCGCAAGCCCGATTGGCAGGCCGCGATCGGCAGCCTGGAAATCTCCGGCTCGCCGCAGATCTGTACCGCCGTCCTGGTGCGCCGCGACCTGATCGTCACCGCGTCCCATTGCCTGCATCCCGACGGCATCGCGGTAGAGGCAGGCCGGCTGGTCTTCACCTCCAGCTTCACGCCCCAGGACCGCTCGCGCGGCGTCGCCATATTCGGCCAGGGCGGTGAAGTAACTCCCGGCACCATCCACAAGGATCAGGCGCAGCTGGACTGGGCGCTGGTGCGGATCACGCCGCCGCTGTCGCTGAAACCGCTGAAGGTGGCGCCGATTTCCGCCGCCCAGGCCCGGGCCGAGATCGCCAAGGGCGCCAGGTTCTATTCCGGCGGCTATGGCCAGGGCGCCAAGGACCGGCTGCGGGCGCATGAACGCTGCGGCCTGCTGCCGCCCGACCCCGAGGGCCTGACCGAGGGCGACCTGTTCTTCGCCACCAACTGCATTGTCCGGCTGGGCGACAGCGGCGGGCCGGTCGCCATCATCAACGGCGACGGGCCGGAACTGATCGGCCTCACCGTCGGCTTCACCCAGCACCCGACGACCGGCGATTCGATCGGCATCGTGGTCTCCGCCAAGGCCTTTGCGCCCTTCATCGACGGCGGCCTCATCAGCGCCCTGGAACCGGCTTCGCCCACAAAAATCCCAATGAATTGACAAGCTTGGCTAAGCTGTATACAGCTTAGCCAAGACGCCGCGGCCGTCCAGAGCCGGCGGCCGGGGGCAGCCACGCGACGGGGAAGAGCATGGGGCGCAATCCGCGCTACGACATCCTGTTCGAGCCGGTTCGCATCGGGCCGCTGACCGCGCGCAACCGCTTCTACCAGGTGCCGCATTGCACCGGCATGGGCTTCGACCTGCCGCATTCGGTGTCGCGCCTGCGCGAGATCAAGGCCGAGGGCGGCTGGGCGGTGGTCAACACCGAATATTGCTCGATGCACTGGTCGAGCGACGACGGGCCCTTCAAGTTCTGCGCCCTGTGGGACGAGCGCGACGTGAAGATCCAGGCGCAGACCACCGAGGCGATCCACCGCCACGGCGCGCTGGCCGGCGTCGAACTCTGGCACGGCGGCAACCACGCGCAGAACCGCGCCTCGCGCGAGATCGCGCTGTCGCCCTCGGGCTCGCACCAGCACGGCATCTTCCCGCAGCAGACCCGCGCCATGGACCGCGAGGACATCCGCAACCTGCGGCGCTGGCAGGTGCAGGCCGCCAAGCGCGCCAGGCGCGCCGGCTTCGACATCGTCTACGTCTATGCCGGCCACGGCTACCTGCCGTTCCAGTTCATCACCCAGCGCTGGAACCAGCGCGGCGACGAATACGGCGGCCGCATCGAGAACCGCGCGCGGCTGCTGCGCGAGATGATCGAGGAAACCAGGGACGCTGTCGGCGACACTTGCGCCGTAGCGGTGCGCCTGGCGATGGACGAGTTGATGGGGTCGCATGGCGTCACCGCAGAGAACGAGGGCCGCGCGGTGATCGAGCTGTTGGCCGAGTTGCCCGACCTCTGGGACGTCAACATCTCCTATGTCGAGAACGATTCGCTGTCGGCGCGCTTCGGCGAAGAGGGCCACCAGGAAAAATATGTCGGCTTCGTCAAGCAGCTGACCAGCAAGCCGGTGGTCAGCGTCGGCCGCTTCACCTCCCCCGACGCGATGGCGAGCCTGGTCAAGCGCGGCATCGCCGATTTCATCGGCGCGGCGCGGCCTTCCATCGCCGATCCGTTCCTGCCCGCCAAGATCGCCGCGGGGCGCGAGGACGACATCCGCGAATGCATCGGCTGCAACATCTGCCGCAGCTCCAACAACCTGGGAGCGCCGATCCGCTGCACCCAGAACCCGACCATGGGCGAGGAATACCGTCGCGGCTGGCACCCGGAGCGCATCGCACCGGCCGTCGGATTCAAGGACGACAGCGTGCTGGTCGTCGGCGGCGGGCCGGCGGGACTCGAATGCGCGCTGTCGCTTGGCCGGCGCGGCTACCGGGTGGCGCTGGCCGAAGCGGGGCGCGAGCTCGGCGGCCGCATCAACCGCGAATCCCGCCTGCCCGGCCTGTCGACCTATGCCCGCGTGCGCGACTGGCGCCTGGGCCAGATCGCCAAGCTGGCCAACATCGACGTGTTTCGCGAATCCCGTCTCGACAAAGAGCAAGTCCTGGAGATGGGCTATCCGCATGTGGTGATCGCGACCGGCGCCACCTGGCGGCGCGACGGGGTCGGCGTCAACAACCACTTCCCCGTGCCCGGCACCGAGGGCGCGAGCGTATTGACCCCGGACGATGTGATGGCCGGCGCCAAGGTCGGCGGCCCGGTGCTGATCTATGACGATGACCACTACTACATGGGCGGCGTGCTGGCGGAGAAGCTGCTGAAGGAAGGCCACCGTGTCATCCTGGCGACGCCGGCCCTCGAAATCTCCTCCTGGGCGACCATGACCGACGAGCAGTTCAAGGTGCAGGCGAAGCTGCTGTCACTGGGGCTGGAGGTCATCGTCACGCATCGGCTGGAGGCGTGGCAGCCAGGTGAGGCGACCCTCGCCTGCATCTATACCGGCCGGCAGCGCCGGGTCGAAGCCGGCACCCTGCTCTCGGTGACCGGCCGCGCGCCCGATGACGCGCTCTATTGCGCGCTGAAGGACGACACGGCAGCGCGCGACGCGGCCGGGATCAAGACCCTGGCCCTGATCGGCGACGCGCAGGCGCCGGGCGCGGTGGTCCACGCCACCTATGCCGGGCACCGTTTCGCTCGCGAATTCGGCGAGGCGATCGATCCCGACCAGGTGCCCTATCGCCGCGAACTGGTCTTCGTTCCCTAGAGGAGGCGCCGCCATGCCCGAAGCCGCCCCCAATCCGACAATCACGCCGCGGCGGCGCGAGCGCCGCGTTGCCCAGACCGGCGTGCGGCAATTGCCCTTCGCCCGGGTCGTCAACCGCTATCGCCCCACCGAGGTGCTGAGCGCGGACCAGGTCGAGGCGATCCACCGCGCGGCGCTGAAGCTGCTGCGTGAGACCGGCATCGAGGTGATGCAGGAGCCGGCGCGCAGGATCCTGAAGGCGGCGGGCGCGGAGGTTGATCCGGCGAATGATCGCGTCCGCCTCGACCCGGACCTGGTCGAGAGCGCCATCGCCAAGGCGCCGGCCAGCTTCGAGATGCAAGCGCGCAACCGCGCCCATGACATCGGTATCGGCAACGGCGAGATGATCTTCGCCGCCACCGGCGGGCCGGCCTTCGCCCATGATTGCGACCGCGGCAAGCGCCCTGGCACCTATGCCGACATGTGCGACTACATCAAGGTCGTGCACCAGCTGAACGTCCTCCACCAGGAGGGCGGCTGTCCGATCGAGCCGACCGACCTGCCGGCGGATACGCGGCACCTCGATTTCTACGAAGCCGCGCTGACGCTGACCGACAAGACCTGGCAATGCTGGGCGCTCGGCGAATATCGCACCGAAGACGCCGTCAACATGGCCGGCATCGCCTATGGTCTCAACCGCGCCGAGATGAAGGCGACGCCCGTCACCCTCACCATCATCAACTCGAACTCGCCTTTGCGCCTAGACGTGCCGATGTGCGAGGCGCTGCTCGCCATGGGCAAGGCCGGCCAGCCGCTGGCGATGACGCCCTTCACCCTCTCCGGCGCCATGAGCCCGGTGACCTTGGCCGGCGCGCTCACCCAGCAGCACGCGGAGGCGCTCGCCATGCTGGCGCTCTCCCAGATCAACGAGCCGGGAGCACCGGTGCTCTATGGCGGCTTCACGTCCAACGTCGACATGCGATCGGGCGCCCCGGCCTTCGGCACGCCGGAATACACCAAGGCGGCCATGGCCGGCGGGCAACTGGCGCGGCGCCTGAACGTCCCCTACCGCTCCAGCAACGTCACCGCCTCCAACATCGTCGACGTGCAGGCGTCCTACGAATCCATGATGTCGCTGTGGGGCGCCATCATGGGCGGGGTAAACCTGATCGAGCACGCGGCGGGCTGGATGGAAGGCGGCCTCACCGCCTCCTTCGAGAAGCTGATCCTCGATGCCGAGCTGCTGCAGGGCATGCGCGAGTTCCTGAAGCCCATCGCCGTCGACGAGGCCGAGATGGCGCTGGGCGCCATTGCCGAGGTCGGGCCCGGCGGGCATTTCTTCGGCGTCGGCCATACGCTGGAGCGCTTCGAGCACGCCTTCTACGAGCCCATGCTGTCCGACTGGCGCAACTACCAGACCTGGCAGAATGCCGGCGGCAAGACCGGCACCGAGCGGGCCAATCTGATCTGGAAGGAGCTGCTGCGCGGCTACGAGGCGCCGCCGATGGACGCGGGCCGCCGCGAGGCTCTTGCCGCCTATGTCGCCCGGCGCAAGGAGGCGATCACGGCGGGGCGGCTGTTGCCGGACCCGATCGACTGAGACCGACCGGTTCAGGCCGACCCTCCCCATCTCAATCGCGGACGGGCGGATAGAGGTCGCAGATAGACGCGTGGCGATGACTGGCATTGCCGCAGCATCGCTGTCGAGAGCAAGCACGTCTCGCGACTGGAACAAACATGCACGCGCCCGCCACGGCCCGCAGGGTCGGGTCGATCGAGATCGCGTTCTTTTTCACCGCTGTCATCGCCGCCACATACGCCTTCGGAATCTACTTCTTCCCGGCGCTCGTTCCGGAGATGCGCCAGGATCTGGGGTTCGACCAGGAATTCGTCGGGCTGGCGACCGGCCTGTCCCAGGGCGGGCTGATGGTTGCCGCCTTCCTCGCCAGCGTGCTGGTGCCGGTCATCGGGCCGATGCGGGTCATGCTGATCACCGTTGCCGTCAACGCGGCCGGCCTGCTGGCAATGGCCGCGGTCGCCAATCCGGTCTTCATGGTGCCGGTGATGGCAGCCTTCGGTGGCTGCGCCGGGGCGGCCTGGATCGCCGTGGTCGCCATCGCGCCGGATGTGCTGCCGGCGCGACACCAGGGCAAGCTGCTGGGCCTGATGTCGAGTGGCACGGCCTATGGCGTGTTCCTGAATGGCCTGATCCTGCCGCCCTTGGTCTCGGGCTGGGGCTGGCGGTCGGCCTGGGCCGTGGTCGGCGCGCTTTCGACCACGCTGCTGATTGCCGCCGCCTGGCGCCTGGCGCCGCTATGGAGGCACATCACCCGTCGCATGCAAGCCGTTGGGGCGCCACAACGTTCGCTGAGCCACCTCGGCGGCCTGCTGCAACCCACCGCCATCCTGGTCATCGCCATCCTGTTCGTCAGCGGATTGGTGCTGAGCCCGTTCCAGACCTATCTGAGCTCCCTGCTGCGCGAGGGCTTCGGCTGGCGGATGGAGACGGCGTCGCGCTGCTGGAGCGCCATCGGCATCGGCGGCATGGTCGGCGGCTTTCTGCTGGGCGCCGCCGCCGACCGGATCTCGGCAAAATGGGCCATGGTGGTGGCCTATGGGCTGCTGATCCTGGCGGCGCTCAGCGTATTCCTGGCGGACAGCATCTGGCCGGTCTATGCCGGGACGCTGCTGTTCGGCGCCGCCTTCAACGCGATCTTCGGCCTGATCGCCGCCTATATCGCCAAGCACTTCCCGCCCGGGATCGCGGTGCCGCTGCAGGGCGCCACCATGGTGGCCCTCGGCTGTGGCAGCATGCTCGGGAATTATCTGGGCGGGCTGATGGCCGATCGCAGCGGCCGGTACGAGGGCATCTATATCGCCGTGTTGTGCGGCGTCATCGTCCTGCTGGCCTGCGCCCTGGTGGCGCCGCGCGAAGACCGGGCGCGGGCAGCGGTCGAAGCGACACCCGGCTGAGTCTACGCCGCAGCGCAACATCCCCACCCTGCGCGCAAGGCGCCAGTTGGCTGGATGCGGACAATTCGATTTCGCCCGCCAGGATGGAGGTGTAGCCTTTCTTCCGGTGGTCCGGGCCGCGCCGCGCGGCAATGCCCGGACACCGTCGAACGCATCGCCGTCATCCCGCACAATCCACCCGATGGAGAGGCATATGGCTGAGAGCGTCTACAAAGTCATCGAACTGATCGGCACCAGCACGGAATCCTGGGAGAAGGCCGCCGCCGCCGCGATCAAGCGCGCCGGCAGGACCCTGCGCGAGCTGCGCGTCGCCGAGGTCGTCGAGCAGGACCTGGTCCTGAACGGCGGCAAGGTCGAGGCCTATCGCACCAAGATCAAGGTCTCGTTCAAGTTCGTCGACGCCAAGAAGTAGCCGATATCGGGCCATACTCCTTTGTCATTGCCGGGCTTGTCCCGGCAATCCATGAGGCGTCGCAGCCGGCATTTCCTCCGCATGGATCACCGGGACTTCGCCCGGTGATGACGGCGAGCATTTCCCGGCGGCTGAAGACGGCGCTCAGAAGCGCGCCTCGCCGCGCACGAAGGGCTCCAGCAGTGCCAGATCGGCGGCACCCAGCCGGTCGCGCGCGGTGCTGGCCTGGTGCCAATAGGGATAGATCAGCGTCGGCGCGCTGACCGCGTCGAGCTTGCCGCGTTCCTCCGCCGTCAGCTCGAGGTCGACCGCCGGCAGGTTGGCCTTCAGCTGCGCCTCGTTGCGCACGCCGATGACCAGCGAGGTGATCGCCGGCCGGCCTAGCGACCAGGCCATCGCCACCTGCGCCGCCGGCACCTTGCGCGCCTCGGCGATCTCCACCAGCACCTCGATGGTGTCGTAGAGCTTGGCTTCGTCATAGAGCGGCGGCTCGCCCCAGTTCTGCAGGTGGCGGCCGCTGTCTGGCTGCGGCTTGCCGCGGCGATACTTCCCGGTGAGCAGCCCGCCGGCCAGCGGGCTCCACACCAGGACGCCGAGGCCCTGGTCGAGCGAGATCGGCAGCAGCTCGTATTCCGCCTCGCGGCCCTGCAGCGAGTAGTAGATTTGCTGGCTGACGAAGCGGGCGCTGCCCGCGCGCTCCGAAATGCCCATCGCCTTCATGATGTGCCAGCCGGAGAAGTTCGAGCAGCCGACATAGCGCACCTTGCCGGAGCGCTGCAGGGCATCCAGCGCCTCCATCGTCTCTTCCAGCGGCGTCTGGCCGTCCCATTCGTGCAGCTGGTAGAGATCGATGTGGTCGCGCCGCAGCCGGCGCAGGCTGGCCTCGCAGGAAGCGATCAGGTGCCGGCGCGACAGGCCGCGATCGTTCGGGCCGTCGCCCATCGGGAAGCGCGCCTTGGTGGCGACCATCATGTCCTGGCGGGCGCCGTCCAGCGCCGCGCCGCAGATCTCCTCCGACAGGCCCTTGGAATAGACATCGGCGGTATCGATCAGGTTGATGCCCGCGTCGCGGCAGATGTCGATCAGCCGCCGCGCCTCGGTCACGTCCGAGGACCCCGTCTTGGCGAAAAAGCCGGCGCCACCGAAGGTCATGGTGCCGAGGGTGAGCACGGAAATTTTCAGGCCGGAGCGGCCGAGCAGGCGGTATTCCATCGCAATTTCCTTTTTTGAAATGGCGTCTAGCGCCGTCCGAACAGGCGCTCGATATCGGCGAGCTTCAATTCGACATAGGTCGGGCGGCCGTGGTTGCACTGGCCGGAGTGCGGGGTTGCCTCCATCTGGCGCAGCAGCGCATCCATTTCCGCCTGGGTCAGGCGGCGCCCGGCGCGGACCGAGCCGTGGCAGGCCATGGTCGAGCAGACCTCCTGCAGCCGCTCCTTCAAGGACAACGCATCGCCCAGTTCGGCCAGCTCGTCGGCGAGGTCCTGGATCAAGCCGCGCACGTCGCTTTGCCCCAGCAGCGCCGGCACTTCGCGCACCACGATGGCGCCGGCACCAAAGGCCTCGATCACCAGGCCGAGTTCGGCCAGTTCCCGCGCCCGGGCGGCGAGACGCTCGGCGCTGGGGCCATCCAACTCGACGACTTCCGGGATCAGCAGCGCCTGCCGGGCGACGCCGCCCGCGCTCAGCGCCGCCTTCATCCGCTCATAGACCAGGCGCTCATGCGCCGCGTGCTGGTCGACGATGACAATGCCGTCGGCGGTCTGGGCGACGATATAGGTCTCATGCACCTGGGCGCGGGCGGCGCCCAACGGATTTGCCTGCGGATTGGCCGCCGCGGCCTCCGCAGCCTCGTCCACCCGCGCGCTGGGCCGGTCGAGTTCTGGCGCCAGCGGGGCGAAGGCGGCGAGCGCCTGCGCCGCCAGGGCGGGACTCGACCGCGCGCCCGGCGAAGGAAAACCGCGCCACGGTGCACTTGGCGCGGAGAGCTGGTTCGGCACGCCGAAGGACCCCAGCGTATCCGCCGCCACGGTGGTCGAGGCGCGATGTCCCGCCGCCGCCAGCGCCTGGCGGATCGCGGTGACGATCAGGCCACGCACCAGGGCCGCGTCGCGGAAACGCACTTCGGCCTTGGCCGGATGCACGTTGACGTCGACCTCTTCCGCCGGCAGATCGACGAAGAGGGCCACCAGCGGGTGACGGTCGCGGGCCAGGAAGTCCTGATAGGCACCACGGATGGCGCCGATGATCAACCGGTCCTTCACCGGGCGGCCATTCACGAACACGAATTGCTGGGTCGAGGTGGCGCGGTTCAGGGTCGGCAGGCCGGCGAACCCGGTGAGCCGCACATTCTCCCGGATTGCATCCAGCCGCGCCGCGTTGTCGGCGAAGTCGCGGCCCATGATGGCGCCGAGGCGTTCCAGGCTGGCGGCGGCGGCATCTTCCAGCAGGTCGCCAGCAAC
>JBGAGP010000199.1:0-5083 GCA_044226685.1 Dongiaceae bacterium | reverse complement strand
CGCCTCTTCCGCCAGCTGCACTGCGCGCTGGCGCGCGTTCAGGTCGGCGGTGAGATAGGGCGGCACCGCGGCGAGATCGTCGTGGATCTCCTGGGCTTCCCGCGCCTTGTCGCCGGCTTCGTTGAGATTGGTCAGCAGATCGCCGAAATCGCCTTCCTGGGTCTGCGCCACGTTGGCGCTGATGTTGTCGAGGTCGGGCTGGCGGTCGGGAACGGCACAGCCGGCAAGACCGGTCAGGCAGGTCGCCAGCAAAGCCAGTTTCAAACGCAAATCCATCAACCCGCGACTCCCGGCATGCTCGGCGGTGGTTCGGTCAACACCCAGGTGATGCTGAACGGCCATACAATATGTTCAAACTGCTTATTGAATCCATACGGATTTTAGGGGGGCTGTGACGAACAATCATCACATGTGGCGGAAACGACACGATATTTGCGCGGACCGGCCCCGGCGCGACTAGGCCCGCAGTGCCTGGCGCAACGCTGCCGCGGTGGCCCAGGGGGTGACCGCCAGCAAAGCGAGATCAACCCCGCCCAGCAGCAGCAGATGGGCGCCGAAACCGTGACTCGCCGCCTCTTCCGACAATCCGCCGGCCGCGCCGGCGAAGCCGATCGCCCCGGCGGCGAAGATCAGCACCGGCACATAGAGCGGCAGGATCAGCAGGGTGAGCAGGATGCCGCCGCGCCGGCTGCCCATGGTGAGCGCCGCACCCAATCCGCCCAGCAGGCTCAAGGCCGGCGTCGCCAAGGCGAGGGCCAGCAGCAGGGCGCCGTACTGGTCCACCGGGGCGTTCAGCATCAGCGCCAGGACCGGTGCTGCCGCCAGCAGCGGCAATCCGGTCGAGAGCCAATGCACCAGCGCCTTCGACAGCACCGTCAGCTCCAGCGGCAGGGGCGACAGCGCGATCTGGTCCAGGCTGCCGTCGTCGAAATCCGCCTGATAGAGCCGGTCGAGCGACAGCAGCGCGGCGAGGGCCGCCATGCTCAGCACCACGCCGGTCGAGACCCGCATCAGCGCGTTGGGCTCCGGCCCGATGGCGAAGGGAAACAGGATGCCGGCGGCGAGGAAGAACAGCACCACCACCCAGCCGTCGATGCCCTGGCGATAGGCCAGCAGCAAATCGCGGCGCAGCAAAGCGGCGAAGGCGCTCATGCCGCCGCCCCCGGCGCGGCCGGCCGGCGGCGCGGCGTTTCCAGCACCAGGCTCTGCGCCGGGATGCCGAGATCCTCGTGGGTGGCGATGACGGCCATGCCGCCTTGCGCGAGGTGGGTCCGCAGCAGGGTGAGAAAGGCCTGGCGCGAGGCCGCATCCAGCGCATTGGTCGGCTCATCCAGCAGCCACAGCGCCGCCGGCCGCAGGGCGAGGCGGCCGAGCGCCAGCCTGCGCTTCTGCCCGGCGGAGAGGAACCGCGCCGGCCGTTCAGCGAGCGGCGCCAAGGCGAAGGCCGCCAAGGCGGCCTCGACCTGGGTCGCCCCGCCGGCGAGCCCGGCCCAGAAGCGCAGGTTCTCGGCGACGCTGAGGCCCGGCTTCACCGCGTCCTGATGGCCGACGAAGCAGAGCCGCGCGCGATGCGCCTCGGCATGCTTGAAGATGTCGGCGCCGTCCCAGGCGATGGTGCCGGCGACCGGCGGCATCAGCCCGGCCAGCGCCCGCAGCAGGCTCGACTTGCCGCTGCCATTCGGACCCGTCAGCAGCAGCGCCGCGCCGCCAGTGACCCGCGCCGAAACGCCGTCGACGACGCGCCGCTCCGCGCGTTCCAGGGAAAGAGTGTCGAGGGAAAGCTCCACCATGCGGCGCCAACTTATGCCGCCGGCGCGGACGGCGTCCACAGCACCCGCGCCGCATGGCTGTGAGGACGGAGGAGCGAACACCCGCAAAGTCTTTCCTCCCCCTTGAGGGGGGAGGACGCGGAGGCTTAGCGAGCAAAGCGAGCTTAGCCGGAGCTAGGTGGGGGTGGCCTCGGTCTGTCAACACGCGCTGCCCCGATAGACCTGGCGCTGCATGTCACCCCCATCCCAACCTTCCCCCCTCCCCGTCGGCGCATGCCGACATTTGTCGGCTTGGGGGGAAGGAGCAGAGCGATCCGGCATGAAAGACGTCATGCCTTTCCGTCGGCTTCACTCCAGGGAAGGGGAAAATGTGGGCGGCGCCGCGATCCTCGGGGATGGAGTGGGATCGCGGCGCCAAGCCCGTGAAAGCGCCGTACGGGGGTAGCGCGACGCCTTCTTCCGGCCTCGCATCCGCGGGGGACGGATGCTGCTTTGGGGCACCTGATCAAGGGCGGGCCGGGCACCCTTGCGACAAACAGAGGGGATGATCTCTGTCGCCTTGGAATGTGGCGGCGCCCGGTGGCTTCAATAGGGTCAGAAAGTGGCGAAATTGTGTTTTCGGCCTTTTCCCGTCCGCCCCTGGGCCGAAATTCATTTCGCTGACAAATCGCCGCCCGGCACGGCGGAAATGTTGGGCTGGGCCGAGGAATCCTGCGGCTCGAAGGACTTCCACGAACATGTTATGTTCATCTTTGCGCGGCACCTTGATCCCCCTGGACCCCGCCCGAGGACTGGTTTCCCGGTCCCGCCGCGGCCGGAGCGTCCAGGCACCCGCCATGGTGCCCGAAATTCTGGTCTCGCATCCGCCGTCCGTCTTGGTTTCTGGGAGAACCCAAAGTGTCCCTCGACAGCTTCAAATCGCGCAAGTCCCTCAAGGTTGGGGGCAAGAGCTATGACTATTTCAGCCTGAAGGCGGCGGAGAAGGCCGGCCTCGGCGACCTCTCGCGCCTGCCCAATTCCTTGAAGGTGCTGCTGGAGAACCTGCTGCGCTACGAGGATGGCCGCTCGGTCACCAAGGCCGACGTGCAGGCCATCGGCAAATGGCTGAAGACGCGCAACTCCGACCGCGAGATCGCCTATCGCCCGGCCCGCGTGCTGATGCAGGACTTCACCGGTGTGCCCGCCGTGGTCGACCTCGCCGCGATGCGCGAGGCGATGATCAAGCTGGGCGGCGACCCGGAGAAGATCAATCCGCTCTCCCCCGTCGACCTGGTCATCGACCACTCGGTGATGGTCGATAATTTCGGCGGACCCGGCGCCTTCAAGAAGAACGTCGAGCTGGAATACCAGCGCAATGGCGAGCGCTACGCCTTCCTGCGCTGGGGCCAGACCGCCTTCGCCAATTTCCGCGTCGTGCCGCCGGGCACCGGCATCTGCCACCAGGTCAACCTCGAGAACCTGGCCCAGGTGGTGTGGACCGCGAAGGAGCCGGCCAAGACCGTGAAGGGCCGCAAGGTCGCGGCCAAGACCGTGGCCTATCCGGACACCCTGGTCGGCACCGATTCGCACACCACGATGGTCAACGGCCTTGCCGTGCTCGGCTGGGGCGTCGGCGGCATCGAGGCCGAGGCCGCGATGCTGGGCCAGCCGATCTCCATGCTCATCCCCGAGGTCATCGGCTTCCGCTTGAGCGGCCGCCTGAAGGAAGGCACCACGGCGACCGACCTCGTCCTCACCGTGACGCAGATGCTGCGCAAGAAGGGTGTCGTCAACAAGTTCGTCGAGTTCTTCGGCCCCGGACTCGATGACCTGTCGCTCGCCGACCGCGCCACCATCGCCAACATGGCGCCGGAATACGGCGCCACCTGCGGCTTCTTCCCCGTGGACGCCGAGACCATCCGCTACATGAAGGCGACCGGTCGCGCTCCGGCGCGCGTGGCGCTGACCGAGAAATACGCCAAGGCGCAGGGCATGTGGCGCGACGCCAAGACGCCCGACCCGGTCTTCACCGACACGCTGGAGCTCGACATCTCCACCGTCGAATCCTCGCTCGCCGGCCCGAAGCGGCCGCAGGACCGCGTGCCGCTGACCACCGCCGCCGCCGCCTTCGGCAAGGCGCTTACCGAGGTGTTCAACCGCCCGGCCAATCCGTCGCGCGTCTCGGTGAAGGGCAAGGACTACACGCTGGGCGACGGCGACGTCGTCATCGCCGCCATCACCTCCTGCACCAACACGTCCAATCCCAGCGTCATGCTCGGCGCCGGCCTGATCGCGCGCAACGCGGTCAAGCTCGGCCTCAAGTCGAAGCCGTGGGTGAAGACATCGCTGGCGCCCGGCTCGCAGGTCGTCACCGACTACCTGAAGAAGGCCGGCCTGCAGAGCTATCTGGACAAGCTCGGCTTCAACCTGGTCGGCTATGGCTGCACCACCTGCATCGGCAATTCCGGCCCGCTGCCGGACCCGATCGCCGATGCGATCAATCTCGGCGATCTCGTCGCCTGCTCGGTGCTGTCGGGCAACCGCAACTTCGAGGGCCGCGTGAACCCGCATGTGAAGGCGAACTACCTCGCCTCGCCCATGCTCTGCGTGGTCTATGCGCTGGCCGGCTCGATGAAGATCGACATCACCAAGGATCCCGTCGGCTACGGCAAGGGCGGCAAGCCGGTGTACCTGAAGGACCTGTGGCCGTCGAACAAGGAGATCGCCGACGCGGTGCGCAAGAGCGTGACGCCGGCCGCCTTCAAGAAGCGCTACAAGGACGTCTTCACCGGCGACAGCCTGTGGAAGAAGGTCAAGATCGCCAAGGGCCAGACCTATGCCTGGGACAAGGCCTCGACCTATGTGCAGAACCCGCCCTATTTCGTCGGCATGTCGAAGACGCCGGGCACCTTCGGCGACATCCTGAAGGCCCGGCCGCTGGCGATTCTCGGCGACAGCATCACCACCGACCACATCTCGCCCGCCGGCTCGATCAAGAAGGACGGCCCGGCCGGGCAGTTCCTGGTCGGCAAGGGTGTCACCCCGGCGGATTTCAACTCCTATGGCGCGCGGCGCGGCAATCACGAGGTGATGATGCGCGGCACCTTCGCCAACATCCGCCTGAAGAACGAGATGGCGCCGGGCACCGAGGGCGGCGTCACCCGCTACATGCCGGAAGGCGCGCCGATGTCGATCTACGACGCGTCGATGAAATACCAGAAGGCCGGCGTGCCGCTGGTGGTCTTCGCCGGCAAGGAATACGGCACCGGCTCCAGCCGCGACTGGGCGGCCAAGGGCACCGTGCTGCTCGGCATCAAGGCGGTGGTGGCGGAAAG
>JBGAGP010000019.1:0-44264 GCA_044226685.1 Dongiaceae bacterium | reverse complement strand
CCACCACGGCAACGACATAGATGGCGTGAGCGAGGTAGACATTGCCGATGATGCTTGGCCAGCGGAGAACCCCAACTCCCTCGGCCACCGTGCCCGTGCTTCCGGCCAGCGTCCTCCGCTCAACGAGCATTACATAGGCGTCCGGCGGCGGAGACGGTTGGTAGGGGCCTAGCACATCGGCCGGTTTGGCGCCTTCGGCCAGGACACCATCGCGATCCGGAAGAACGATCCGACGCTGCAGAGCGCTCGACGGCACATCCAGCGGAACGATCTCATACCGATCGCGCAGCAGGTCGGACATTCGCCGCACTGCAAATGCATCAAGGGCCCAATCCTTGATGGGGTGGTTGAATTCGTCTTGATCCCAACGGAACAGCGGGACGTTCTTCATTTTCATCGTGTCGCCAAGCGCGGAAACGACGGCAATCCTGCGAATGCCCGCCTGCTTTTCCGGCGTCAGGGATGTGGCGGTGCACCCACAAATCAAAAGGAGACCGGTCAATAGCAATCCGGTCGCCACGCGGCCAAACGATGTCATCGAGCCCCCGCCCCACAATCTGTACGCGAATATCCAGTCGCTTATACGACGTACCGGGCCTGAAGTTCCAGTCAGTGCTGCATGGTCGAGTTCAACTTGAAGTATGCAGCGAGCTTCTCGCCCGTCACAGCCACCCGCGGCGGCGGAAGAACCACATGGGAACGATCGCCGACAGCACCATCAGGCCGATGGCGAACAAATAGCCATGGGCCCAGTGCAGCTCCGGCATGAACTCGAAATTCATGCCGTAGATGCTGGCGATCAAGGTTGGCGGCAGAAACGCCACGGCCGCCACGGTGAAGATCTTGATGATGGCGTTCTGCTCGATGTTGATCAGGCCGAGCGTGGCGTCGAGCAGGAAATTGACCTTGCCGGCCAGGAACTGGGCGTGGTCGGTGATCGAGCCGATGTCCCGCGACAGGGTCTTGATCCGCGCCTTGGTTTCCTTCCGGAGCTCGGCCTGCGCGGTCAGGAACAGAGCGATACGGCTCAGCCCCAGCAGGCTGTCCCGCGCCTTGCTGGCGACGTCGCCGCCCCGCCCCACCCGGCGCAGCATGTCCTGCAGGTCCGGCCCCTTGCGGCGCGGCCCTTTCGCGGCGCCGGCCTCGGCGCGCTTGCCGAATATCTCGCGCGACACCCGCTCCATGTCCGACTGCGCCTGCTCCAGGATATCGGCCAAGCGGTCGGTCACCGATTCCAGCAACCCCAGGAGCACAATCTGGGCATTGGCGGCCAAAGCGGGATTGCGCTCCACCCGGCGGGCGAACTGGGCAAAGGGCATCGGGTCGATGAAGCGGACGGTCACCAGGGCGTTGGGCAGCAGCACGAAGGTGACAGCGCCGCTTTCCGGGATCTCCGCCGTGGCGCGGTGGATCACCGGCGCGGTCATCACCAGGTACGACGCCTCGCTGTAGAGGCGGCTCGACGCCTCGATCTCGCGCATCTCCTCGCGGGTCGGGATTTCGATGCCGAGCGCGCGCTCGACCGAGGCGATCTCCGTCGGCGTCGGGTCACGCAGGTCGATCCAGACCGCGTCGGAGGGCAGCGCATCGGCGGCGCGCTCCGCCACCGCCTGCACCGAGCTTGGCAGCAAGTCCGCCGGCGCCGTCGCCTCAGCGGCCGCCAGGCTGGGCGTGCCGCTGACGATGATCTTCCGTACGCAGCTGGTTTCGCCGACAAAGGCGGTGATCATGTCGCCCCGCGCATATCCCGAATTACCGCAGCGGAGGAGGCGACATCGGCGCCCTCCGTGTCAATTGCAATGTATCCTGAAATGGTCGGAAGCCCGGCTTCAGCCGGCTGTTATGCGGCCCGCATCCGGCACCTCGATGTCGAGGCCGTCATAGCCGGGGACGATTCCCGGCGGACATTGCAATCTGATGACATCGTAATCGACCATGTGGTTCATGTGCGTCAGCACCGTCTGGCGCGGCCGCAGCTCCGCCGCCCATTCGAGCGCCCGGCCGAAATGCGCATGGGTCGGATGCGGCTCGAAGCGCAGGCAATCGACCACGAACAGGTCGAGCCCCTGCAAGGCAGCCATCGCCGTTTCCGACAGTTCCACCACGTCGGTGCAATAGGCCACGTTGCCGATGCGGTAGCCGGTACTGACCGAGCCGAAGCCGTGGTCCTGCTCGAAGGCGACGACCGGGATGCCGTCGATGGCGAAAGGCCCGGTCACTTCCTCGGCGCGCAGGAACGGCTTGTAGAGATGGCCGGACCCGTCGGTGTTCTGGCGGAAGATGTACTCGAAGCGGGCGGTCAGGGTGCTCAGGGTCTCGCGCGTGGCATAGGCGGGAATGGTCGCCTGCCCGGCCGGCTTTTTCAGGAACCGCGCGTCGTCGATGCCCTGGGTGTGGTCGGCATGGTCATGGGTATAGAGGATGGCGCTGACCTGGGCGATGCCGGCATCCAGGCATTGCGCGCGCAGGTCGGGCGAGGTGTCGACCAGGATGGTGGTGTCACCCTGGCGCAGCGCGATGGAGACGCGCCGGCGCCGGTTCTTCGGATTGTCCGGATTGCACTCGCCCCAGCCCGGCCCGAGCAGGGGCACGCCGCCGGACCCGCCGCAGCCGAGGATGGTCACCTTCATGCCGCGGCTTTCGCGGCCGTCTTGTCGAACAGCCGCTCGAAATTCTGCGTCGTCCGCGCCGCCAGGTCGTCGAAGCCAAGCCCCAGCATGCCGGCGACATAGGCGGCGGTGTGCTTGACGAAGCCGGGCTCGTTGCGCTTGCCGCGCATCGGCATCGGCGCCAGGTAGGGCGCGTCGGTCTCGACCAGGAGCCGATCGAGCGGCACTGTCTTCGCCACCTGGCGCAGCGCCTCGGCGTTCTTGAAGGTGACGATGCCGGAGAGCGAGATGCAGAAACCCATCTCCAGCGCCGCGTCGGCCAGGTATTGCGTCGAGGTGAAGCAGTGGATGACACCACGTAGATTGCCCTTGGCGGCGCCGTCCTGCAGCAGGCGCACCGTATCCGCGTCGGCATCCCGGCTGTGGACGATGATCGGCAGGCCGCTTTGCCGCGCCGCTTCGATATGGAGGGCGAAGACCTCCTGCTGCTTCTCGCGCGGGCTCTTGTCGTAGTAGTAGTCGAGTCCCGCCTCGCCGATGCCGACGACCTTCGGATGCCGCGCCAGCTCCAGGATGCGCGGCAGGGCGACGCCCGCCTCGTTCGCCGCCTCATGCGGATGCACGCCGACGGAGCAGAACATGCGCTCGAAGCGCTCGGCGACCGCCAATACCTGGTCGAACTTGGAGAGCCGCGTGCAGATGGTCAGCATCCGCCCCACTCCGGCTTCCCGCGCCCGCGCCACCACGGCGTCGAGCTCCGGCGCGAATTCCGGGAAGTCGAGATGGCAGTGGGAGTCGATGAGCTCTGCCGCGCTCACTGCGCCGCCTCTTCGACGTAGCGCGGGAAGACGCCTTCGGGCTTCGGCAGCTTCGTGCCGGGCTTCAGCGCGCCGCTTTCGCCGAGGCTGGCAAAGCTCCGCCCGTCGGCCGGCAAGGCCAGCTGATCGAGCAGCCTTCCCGTCGATTGCGGCATGACCGGCTGCAGCAGGATCCCCAGATGGCGCACCGTCTCCGCCACCACGTAGAGCACCGTCGCCATGCGCGCCGGGTCGGTCTTCTTCAGCGTCCAGGGCGCCTGCTCGTCGATATAGCGGTCGCCGTCGCCGATCACCTGCCAGATGGCGTCGAGCGCGCGATGGAACGCCTGCTCCGCCATCAGCGGCCGCAGCTTCGCCAGCAGGCCATGCGCCGAGGCCAGCAAGGCCCTGTCCGCGTCGGAGAACGGACCCGGCTGCGGCACCAGCTCGCCGCAATTCTTATTGATCATCGACAGCGAGCGCTGCGCCAGGTTGCCGAGGCCGTTGGCGAGGTCGCTGTTGATCCGCTGCACCATCGAGCGGTGCGAGAAATCGCCGTCATTGCCGAACGGGATCTCGCGCAGCAGGAAATAGCGCACCTGGTCGAGGCCGTATTTGGCCACCATCGCGTGGGGTTCCAGCGCGTTGCCGAGCGACTTCGACATCTTCTGGCCTTCGTTGGTCCACCAGCCATGGGCGAAGACGCGGCGCGGCGGCTGCAGCCCCGCGGCCATCAGGAAGGCCGGCCAGTAGATGGTGTGGAAGCGCACGATGTCCTTGCCCACCATGTGCAGGTCGGCCGGCCAGAACTGCTTGTAGAGCGACGCGTTCTCGTCCGGGAAGCCGACGGCGGTGATGTAGTTGGTGAGCGCGTCCAGCCACACGTACATCACGTGCGCCGGATCGTCCGGCACCTTCACGCCCCAATTGAAGGTGGTGCGCGAAACGGAGAGATCGCGCAAGCCGGACTTCACGAAGCTGATCACCTCGTTGCGACGGCTCTCGGGCGCGAGGAAGTTCGGATTGTCGGCGTAGAACTTCAACAGCCTGTCGCCCCATTCCGACAATTTGAAGAAATAGCTCGGCTCCTCCACCCATTCCACCTCGGCCCCTGACGGCGCGATCTTCTTGCCGTTGGGCGCGGTGGTGAGCTCGTCCTCGCCGTAATAGGCCTCGTCGCGCACGGCGTACCAGCCGGCATAGGAGCCGAGGTAGATCTCGCCGCGATCCTTCAATCGCCGCCAGATCTCCTGGCACGACTTGATGTGCCGCTCCTCGGTGGTGCGGATGAAGTCGTCGTTGGAGAAATTCATCGCCTTGGCGAGGTCGCGGAAGTTCTGCGACACCTTGTCGGTGAAAGCCTTCGGATCCATGCCGGCGGCCATCGCCGATTTCTCCACCTTCTGCCCATGCTCGTCGGTGCCGGTCAGGAAATGCACCTTCCGCCCGTCCAGCCGCATGAACCGCGCGAGGGCATCGCAGGCGAGCGTGGTATACGCGTGGCCCACATGCGGCGCATCGTTCACATAGTAGATCGGCGTGGTGACGTAATAGCGGTCGGCCTCGGCCATCGCTCAGAACTCCGGCATCATTCGGTGGTTGGCAGCCCGCGCTGGGCTTCCGGGAGGCTAGCGCCCCAGACCCTCGATGGCCAGGAAACCCGCGACCCAGGCCTGCTTGCGATCCAGGTTGACGCTTTGCACCCGGTCGAACAGACGGCTGACCTTTTCCCATAGAGCCAGCCAGCGATCAAGGCTGGCGGCAGCCCGCATCCGCCCGATCAAGGCGGCTTCCCCTGGAAAAACCTCGGAATTCGGCAGGATATCGGTTGCCGCGGCCCGCGCCATGCGGGCGAACCACCAGCCCAGCAACTCCACCGCCAGGTCGAATTGCGGCCCCTGCTCCCGCCCGGCCAGCTTGTCACCCAGACGGTGCAGCAGCCCGGCATCGAGTTTCGGCCAGCCGGCGAGCAGGCCGCCGAGCTCGCGCAGCAGCCCCACGCCGTCCACCTCGACCATGCGGATCGCCTGGCCCAGGCTGCCGCCGGCGGTCAGCGCCGCCACCTGGCGGTCGCCGGCGGAGGTCTTGGGGAAGCGGGCGCCGATCTCCGCCGCCAGGACCGCATCCTCCAGGGGCTGCAGCGGCAGCTTTCGGCAGCGCGAGCGGATGGTCGGCAGCAGCGCCTGCGGCGCGTGACTCAGCAGCAGCAGCACCGTGTTGGGCGCCGGCTCCTCGAGGATCTTCAGCAGCGCATTGGCGGAGCTGCGGTTGAGGTCGTCGGCGCTGTCGACGATGACGACGCGCCAGCGGCTGGCCGAGGGCTTCAAATGCAGGAAGTCGATCACCGCGCGCACGTCGTCGATGCCGATGTCGTTGCGCAGCTTGCCGGACTTCGAATTGATGGTGCGCTCCAGCAGGCGGAAATCCGGATGCGCCTTCTGCGCCACCTGGCGAAACACGCGCGCCTCCGCCGGCATCTGCAGCGAGGCCGCCGCCGGCTCCAGGTCGCCGAACATGCCGCCGGCCTCTTCTTCGGCAGGCTGCGCCAGCAGGAAGCGCGCCATGCGATAGGCGAGCGTCGCCTTGCCGACGCCCTTGGGTCCGGAGATCAGCCAGGCATGCGGCATGCGGCCCGATTCATGCGCCTTGAGAAACGCCCGCTCCGCGGCCGCGTGACCGATCAGGCGGGATTCCCAGGCCGGGCCGGATTCCTCCGGCGCTTCCAGCACCTTGGCGCGCGGCGCCATTACAGGATCAGCCCATAGGTGACATGCACGGTCGCCGCCACGTCGCGCGCCACATCGTCCACTGTCCCGGCGGCATCGATCACCACACGGTGGCGGCCGTCGCGCGCCTGGGCGATCTCGGTGAACGCCGTCCGCAGCGTCTCGTGGAACGCCCTGCCCATGCGCTCGTAGCGCTGGCTGGCGACGGCGCGCGACAGGCCGGTCTCGACGGGCAGGTCGAAGACCAGGGTCAGGCCCGGCTCATCGTCGCCCACAACGCGGCGGCGCAGATCCTCCAGCCAGGCGCGCTCCAGGCCCATGCCGTAGCCCTGATAGGCCATGGTGGAATCGGCGAAGCGGTCGCAGATGACCCACTCGCCCCGGGCGAGGGCCGGCCGGATGGTGCGGTCCAGATGATCCGCTCGCGCGGCGTTGATCAGCAGGGCCTCGGTCAACGGCGACCAGCGCGCGGTTTCGCCATCGACCAGCAGCTTGCGGATGGCCTCGGCGCCGGGCGACCCGCCGGGCTCGCGCGTCGTGGTCACGACCTCGCCGGCCTGGCGCAGGGCCTCGGCCAGGCGCTTCACCTGGGTGGATTTGCCGGCGCCCTCGCCGCCTTCGAAGACGATGAACCGCCGCGGCGCTGGCCCGCTCGGCATCGATCTATTGTTGCTGCTCGCCGAAGACCAGGCGATTGAGATTGGCGGCGATCTTGCCGCCGATGCCCATTTTCGGGACGTCCTGCCCGGCGATCAGGCTCATGGTGAAATCCGGCATGTTGGGCGCCGAGACCACCAGCTTGCCGATCTCCTGCCCGGCCGCCACGGGGGCCATGATCGGCGTCGGCACCACCGCCTTGGCGGTGACCTTCTGCCGGTCGGCGCGCGGCAGGGTCAGCAGCAAATCCTGCGCCACGGTCAGCGGCACGGTCTTGGTCTCGCCATACTGCACCGGCGCCTCAGCCAGCACCGCGCCCTTGGAAGCGACGGTGAAATTGCCGGTCTCGCGAAAGGCCCAGTCGAGCAACTGGCCGGCCTCGTCGGCGCGCTCCTGCATGCCGGTCAGGCCGTGCACCACCATGATGATGCGGCGGCCGTCGCGGATTGCGGAAGCGGTGAGGCCGAAGCCTGCCTCTTCCGTGTGGCCGGTCTTCAGCCCGTCGACGCCGGACCCGGTGCGATAGAGCAGCGGGTTGCGGTTGCCCTGCTTGATGCCGTGCCAGGTGAACTCCTTCTCCGAGTAGAAATGATAGAATTCGGGGAAGTCGGTGATCAGATGGTTGGCCAAAATCGCCAGGTCATGCGCCGTCATGTAGTGGTTCGGGTCCGGCCAGCCGGTCGAATTGGTGAAATGGCTGCCGGTCAGACCGAGTTCCTTGGCCTTGGCGTTCATCCGCTCGGCGAAGGCCTCCTCCGATCCGGCCAGGCCTTCGGCGATCACGATGCAGGCGTCGTTGCCCGACTGGATCACCATGCCGCGGATCAGGTCCTCGACCTTCACGTCGGAATCGATGTCGACGAACATCTTCGAGCCCTGGATCGCCCAGGCCTTCTGGCTGACATGGAACGTGTCCGTCAGCTTCACGTCGCCCCGCTTGAGGGCGTCGAACAGCATATAGGCCGTCATCAGCTTGCTCATCGACGCGGGAAACAGCTGCTCGTCGCCCATCTTGTCGAAGATCACCGCGCCGGTCTGGTAGTCGACGATGTAGACGTGCTTGGCATTGGTGACGAGCGGCTCCGCCTGCGCGGCGAAGGATGCCGTCAGGGCGGCGAGGCCGAGAGCGAGGACGGTGAGGAAGCGGCGCGGTGTCATGGCATTCATCCAGTTCGACACATCAAGTTGGCGAGGGCATTGGCGCGGAACGTGAGACAATTCAGGGTGAGCGTCAAGCGGTCGGCAGCCTCAGCCAGTTTGCCTCGTTCGACACGAACTTCGCGCACCGCCGGCTCAATCGACCACGATGCGCGATTCCGGATGGCCCTCGGTGATCATCCGTTTCAGCGTCTTGTCCGCCTCCTCCACCGAGGCGAGCGGCCCGATGCGAACCCGATAGTAGCGCTGCGCGCCGACGTTAACGGGCGCCACGCGCACGGCGCCATATTTCTTCAGCTGCCCGCTCAGCTGGTTGGCGTTGGCCTGGCGCAGGAACGCGCCGGCCTGGATGTAGATGTTGGTCGGCTTCACGGTGACCTGGGTCACCTTGCCATCGGGCTGCGGCAGGACCATCTCGCCGACAGCGCTCCCGCCGGCCGGCGCGGCGCTGGGGGCAGCCTGCGGCTGATTGCTCCCGGGACTGACCTTGGACCCGGCGATCGGCTCCAGCCCGCCGGCGGTCACCTCGCCCGTGGGCGCCGCCTTGGGCGGCGGTGGCAGGGTGTCGCCGCCGGATTTGGATGCCGCCGCGGCCAGCACCTGGCTCTCCTCGGCCATGATCTCGACCCGCACCCGCGCGGTTCCCTTGTCGATGAAACCTAGCAGCTGGGCGCCGCGACGACTGAGGTCGATGACCCGCCCGGCCTCGAACGGTCCGCGGTCGTTGACCCGAACGGCGATCGAGCGCCCGTTCTCAAGGTTGGTCACCCGCACCATGGAGGGCATCGGCAGAGTCTTGTGCGCGGCGGTCAGCCCGTTGGTGTCGAAGATCTCGCCGCTTGCGGTGCGCTTGCCATCGAAGCCGGGCCCGTACCACGAAGCGATGCCGGTCTCGTCATACTCGTAATCCGCCTTCGGGTAGTACCAGACCCCGCCCACCTGGTAGGGCTTGCCGATCTTGTACGGCGCGGGCTTGCCCGGGCCGGGATTGGTGATGACCTTGGCCTGATCCACCAGCACCTTGGATTCGGTGCAGCCGGACACGAGGGCGGCGAGGGCACAAAAAATCAGCGCTTGGCGTCGGATGATCCACATGGCGTCAGGCGTTGGGTCAGATTTCAATCCGCGGCAGCCGGCGATGCGGCCCCGGCAATTCAATTCGGGTGCAGGCTAAAGCCCATGGGGGCCGCTGGCAACTCACCCCGCCGCGCGCCATGCGAAGTCGCGGAAAACCGCCAAATCCACTGGCGGCACCATGACTTATCCGGCCACCTTGATGCGCAATTGTGGCGACTCGGAGACAAGGCCGTGTCTGCCGCCTCCGCTTGACCGGCCGCGCCGCACTGGCCTAATGGAACCCGCCCTGGCGACAGGGCCAGCCGCGGGATGGGTGGCCGAGTGGTTTAAGGCAGCGGTCTTGAAAACCGCCGTGGGGGCAACTCCACCGTGAGTTCGAATCTCACCCCATCCGCCAGCGTTCCGCGTCGCCGACGCTCGTCCACCCGAATCCTGCACCAGACGCCGGATTTTGCCACGCGGCCGGAATCACGTTGAATTTGCCGCAAGGCTGGGTTTGGAATCGAACAGGCCGCCGGAAACCGCTGGTCCATCACGACTGCCTCGCCGCGAAAGGACTCCCTTGCCCGTCTGGACCGATCCCGCCAAATGCGAGTCCCGATTGGTGCTGGCGCTGTATGATTGGTGGTGTCGCAAGGGTGGCCCGGACCGGGTGCCGGACCGGAGCGAGGTCGACCCGGCGGAACTGAAGGCGCTGCTGCCCAATATCCTGATCGCCGAGGTGGAACACGATCCCTTCCGGGTCAGGTACCGCCTGTCCGGCACCAAAGTCACTGAGATAACCGGCCTGGATGTCGCCGGGCACTACCTCGACGAACTGCTGAGCGCCGAACCCGACCAGCCGTGGCGTGAGCACTACCTGGCCGTCTATCGATCCCGGCGGCCGCTTTTCGGCTTGACCACGGTCCCGATCGCCAGTGGCGGCACCGTGGACTACGAGTTCGGCATTTTCCCGCTGCGCAACGGCGGCGACCGGATCGAACAGTTCATCGCGCTCGAGGACTACTTCCGCTTCCAGGGAACGCTGGAGCAGATCGAGCCCTGGCGCCTGAAGCCCCGCCCCTGATCGCGGCCCCTGGTCGCCCTATCTGCGGCTGCACGCGCGGCCTTCGCCGCGCCGGCGTCGGATGAGAGTCCGGCGATCAGGGAACACCCGCCACGACCGCGCGTTATCCTCTTGCGACACGGACAGACCGGGCCGCGGGCAGCGCGATTCCATATCCGGATTCCGCCCGCTTCCCGCAATCCGGCGCTCCCGCAAACCGACAGAATCCGGTAACCCGAAAGGACCGCGCATGAAGACGACACTCGACAAGCAGCTCGTCGAGCTGCTGCAGCAGATGCTGGAAACCGAACTCGGCGGCGTCAAGATCTACGAGACCGCGCTGCAATGCGTGCAGAACAAGGACCTCCAGAAGGAATTCAAGGAATATCACGAACAGACGCAGAAGCACGTGGCGATCATGCGCGAGTTGTTCGGCAAGCTCGGCCTCGCCGAGGCGGAGACCCCGGGAACCAAGGTCGTCGGCCACATCGGCGAATCCCTGGTGGCGGCGATGGTGATGGCCAAGGAGAGCGGGTCGCCTGATGCGGCGGAACTGGTGGCCTGCGAATGCGTCGTCTTCGCCGAGACCAAGGATCACTTGAATTGGCATCTGCTCAACGCCTGCGCCGAGGCGGCCAAGGGCGACGTCAAGAAGGCGCTGACCGAGGCCTGCGAGCAGGTCGAGGACCAGGAGGATGAGCACCTCTATCACACCAAGGGCTGGTGTCGGGAACTGTGGATCAAGTCCCTCGGCATGAAGGCCGTGCTGCCGCCGCCCGAGGAGCAGAAAGAGGTGAAGACCGCGATCGGCGCCTCGCGCGCGGAACAGGCGCGCGACGAGATGCTGAAGCACTGAGCGCCGGAATCGCTCGTCATTCCACCCGCCCGAAGGGTTCCGCTCGTTCAGAGCGGAACCTTTCGGGAGCAGGCCGCTTTGGCGCTGCTTGACACAAGCCACGAGCCACCGAGCATGACCTTCCGCGAGTTCTGGCCGGCCTATCTGCGTGCCCATCGGCGGCGCGGCACCCGCATCGCCCATTACGCGGCCACTGCGCTTGGGCTGGGCGGCGTCGCGCTGGCTCTCTTCAGCCGACAGCCTTGGATCGCCCTTGCCGCCATCGGGCTCGGTTACCTGATCGCCGTTGCGTCGCACCGCCTGATTGAAGGCCGGGCCTCGCTTGTGCGACTCAATCCCATATGGGGCGCGATCGGCGACCTGCGGATGTGCTGGCTGGCGCTGCGCGGCGGCTTGGCCGCCGAACTCCGGCGCAGCCATGCGATCGACCGCCCCGCGGGTGTCGCACCCGAGGGGACCGCACCAGCCCGGCGATAGGATCGGCGGCGACCGGCACCTTCACGTCCAGTTAACGTTCCCATCCCATCATCCGCACGTTTCCCCCCAATGCATCGGGTTGCGGCGATACGTGGGCATCTATAGCGGCATCGAACAGGTCAAATCGCCCATGGTGCGCCGCCTCCACGAATGGTGGATCGCGCATCGGCACGGCGACGTGCCGGACCGCGCCGATTTCGATCCCGCCGCGTTCAAGGACGTATTGCCCAATATCCTGCTCTGCGACGTCGAACCGGAGCCCTTCCGAATCCGCTACCGCCTGGCGGGGGCCAGGGTCGTGGAAGCCACGGGCTTCAACATCATCGGCCGCTATCTCGATGAGATGATGCCGACGGAGCCCGAGGCCCCGTGGCAGGACCTCTATCGCCTGTCCTACGACCGGCGCGCGCCGGTTCTGGGAGTGAGCGAGTGCACGACGACCGCCGGCGGGCTCTTCGCCCATGAATACGCGCTGTTCCCGCTGCGCAAGGGCGGCCGCGACATCGCCCAATTCCTGGCCATCGAGGATTACGGCGATCTCGCCTCGACCTTGACCGACCTGGTCGAGTGGCGCGCGCGCGACGGCGCGACAAAGCGCTGAGCTCCGCGTTGAGCCTCACGATGGGTGTCAGATTGAGCCTCAGGGGGCCAGCAGCGACTTGACCGTCGTCAAAATCTGCTCGGGCGGGAACGGCTTGCGGATCACCGGCACGCTGGCGTCAAGTCCGGGCGCGTCGCCCGAAGTATAGCCGGTCATGCAGGCAAAAGGGACGCCACGCTCCTGAAGCGTCTGGATCACGCTGTCGACCGAGGCTCCGGCCACGTTCAGATCGAGAAGGGCGGCGTGCAGTCCAGACGGCCTTTGCGCCAGGAGCGCATGCGCTTGTTCGATGGTGTTCGCCGGACCGATCACCTCCGCCCCCGCTTCTTCGAGGATGGCAGCGATCTCCAGGGCGATCAGCACCTCGTCTTCAACCACGAGAACGCATTTTCCGCTGAAGGGGCTGGGCGTCGTCGTCAATGTCTGCAGCTTTCGTAGTGGACGGGAAAGGCCGGCGGCGGAACCCGCGCGGCGGCGACCGGTGGTCGGGAACTCGGCAGTATAATGGGTTGGCCGCCTTGTGCGTTCCCTATAAGCATTCGTACATGTGGATGGAAAATCGGCCTATGCACATTATCGTGTGCTGCGCCCATCGAAGAAACCGTCGTCACAATTGCCTTCGCCTGGACTGCGCCGCCCGGGCATAGTCATTTCGCAAGTCTGCGGTGTTGTGCGGGACGCCGGAGCGCAAGGAGATAAATGAACGGCCAATACGTCGCGATCTTCCTCGACACCCTGGTCATCCTGACCGCCGCCGTCATCGGCGCGTCCCTGGCCGAACGCGTGAAGCTCGGCTCCATCGTCGGCTACCTCGCCGCCGGGCTGCTCATCGGGCCGGCCATCCTGAACGTCATCCGTGACGTGCACGCACCGCAGGCCCTGGCCGAGCTCGGCATCGTTTTCCTCATGTTCACCGTGGGGCTCGAGCTGCCGGTGGAGCGGTTGCGCCAGCTGCCGAAGACGATGTTCGCCCTGGGCGGCCTGCAGATGGCGGTCACCACCGCGCTGCTGGCCGGCGGCGGCCTGCTGCTGGGCATGAGCGGTCCGACCGCGGTGGCGCTGGGGGCCGCGCTCTCGCTCTCCTCGACCGCCATCGCGCTGCGGCTGCTGGCGGAACGGCGCGAGCTGCCGTCGCGGCTCGGGCGCGGCGCGCTCGGCATTCTCATGACCCAGGACCTCGCCGTCGGTCCGCTGCTGGTGCTCATCCCCGCCTTGCGCGGCACGCCGCTGGAGATGTCGCAGGCGATCGGCTTCAGCCTCCTGAAGGCGGCGGCGGTGACCATGCTGATCCTCGGCATTGGGCGCATCGCGCTGCGTCCGCTGATGAATGCCGTCGCTGCCAGCCACTCGCGGGAGATTTTCGCCGCCCTGACCCTGCTGCTGGTGCTGGCCGCCGCCGCCGTCACCCATGCCGCCGGATTGTCGATGGCCTTCGGCGCCCTGCTCGCCGGCATGCTGCTGGCCGACACCGCCTATCGCCACCAGGTGGCGGCGGAGATCGAGCCGTTCCGCGGCCTGCTGCTCGGCCTCTTCTTCATGACCGTCGGCATGCTGCTCGACACCGACCTGCTGCCACTGCACGGGCCGGAGATCCTGGCGCTGCTGCTGGGCGTCGTCGTCATCAAGGGCGCCGTGGTGTTCGTCCTGGCCTGGCGTCTGTTCCTGCCGGTCGCCGGCGCCATGCGCCTCGCCCTGCTGCTGTTCCAGGGCGGCGAGTTCGCCTTCGTGCTGTTCGCGCTGGCCGGGCGGGAGAAGCTGGTCTCGCCGCTGCTGCAGCAGGAACTGACCATCGTCGTCGTGCTGTCGATGATCGCGACGCCGTTCCTGGCGATGCTGGGCCGGCGCCTCGCCCCGGGCATCGCCCGGCGCACGGAGATCGAGACGGATTCGCTGCCCCGCCTGGCGGACGACGTGCACGACCATGTCATTATCGCCGGCTTCGGCCGCATCGGCCGCGCCGTCGCCGAGCGCCTGGACACGGCCGGCATCCGCTGGGTGGCGTCGGATACCGACCCCAACAACGTCAACCACGCCCGCCGGCAAGGCCGGCCGGTCTTCTATGGCGATGCCGGACGGATCGAGGTCATCGAGGCGCTGGGCCTGGCCGAGGCCAAGGCCCTGGTCATCGCCATCAACGACGCGGAGAAGGCTGTGCAGCTGGTCGCCCTGGTGCACTACGTGCTGCCGGAGACGCTGATCCTGACCCGCGCCTATGACGAGGACCATGCCGCCGAGCTGCGCGCGGCCGGCGCGCATCTGACAGTGCCGGAGCCGGCCTCGATCGGCGACACCATGGCCGAGACGCTGCAAAGGGCCCTGCGGCCATCCGAGGCATCACCGGGTTCCTAAGCCCGGCTGGCAATCGGACCGCCTCTGCCGTAGACTTGTGGCGAAAGGCACGGCTCCAATGCAGCTGGAAATCTTCTCCGACACGGTCTGCCCCTGGTGCTATATCGGCAAGCGCCGGCTGGAGCGCGCCTTGCGCATGCGCCCGCAACCCGGGCTGACCTTGCGCTGGCGGGCGTTCCAGCTCAATCCCGGCCTGCCGCCGGGCGGCATGGACCGCCGGCAATACATGGGCGCCAAGTTCGGCAGCCTGGACCGCGCGCAGCGCCTGTACGACGCCGTCGCCCGCGTCGGCGCGCAGGAAGGCATCAAGTTCGATTTCGAGCGCATCGTGCGCACGCCCAACACGCTGCGCTCGCACCGCCTGCTCTATGCCGCCGCCGAGGAAGGCCGCCAATCCGACCTGCTCGACCTCATCTTCGCCGCCTATTTCACGCAAGGGCTCGATATCGGCGACGCCGACGTGCTCTCCGCCCTCGCCTTCGAGGCCGGCATGTCGGCCGGGCTCATCAACGAGGCGATGACCGATGGCAGCCGCATGGACCTCGCCATCAACGAGGACTTGCAGTCGCGGCGCATCGGCATCAACGGCGTGCCGTTCATGGTCTTCAACGGCCGCTTCGGCCTGTCCGGCGCGCAGGAGCCGGAAGCGCTGCTCAACATGCTCGACCTCGCGCGCGAGGAAGACGCACAGCGCAGCTTGTCGGGCGTTGCTTGAGCCAGAAATGAGTGCAGCCAAAGGCGCAGACCGACCGCCGCGTGCCGCGGGGCCGCTCCGGCGCCTGCGCCGATCGGCGCGGCATCTCGGCCTCGCTCTTGGCAGCCGGCTCGGCCTGCTGCCCCGCCTCGCCGATCGCGGCTACGTCATCTGCGCCACGCCCAGGAGCGGCAGCAACTACCTGTGCCAGCTCCTCGCCAGCACCGGGCAACTGGGCAAGCCGCAGGAATACTTCAACACCCACGCCCGGAGGAAATTCAGCGACCCCGGATATCCTCGGGACCGCTATGCGCAGATCGATGTGGTCCGCTCGACCGGCGCGACGCCGAACGGCATCTACGCCGCGAAGATCCTGCCGCTGCAATATTCACGCGTGATCCGGAAGGTCGACCTCTTCCACGCGCTGCCGCAGCTGGAGTTCGTACGGCTGCACCGGCGCGACCTGCTCGGCCAGGCGCTCTCGCTGTCGCGCGTGCGGCAGACCGGGCAGATCATGGCGTCCAAACAGGCGAACGCCGTGCCGGTCTACAAGGTCGAGGACATCAAGGCCTGCATCCGCGACCTGCAGGCGCGGGAAGCGATCTGGGACCAGGTGATGCGGGAATTCGGCGTGCAGCCGCTGACCCTCGCCTACGAGGACGTCATGCGCGATCCGCAAGCCGCCGTCGATCAGGTGGCCGAGCTGATGAGCCTCGCACCGATCCCGGTCAACCCCGCGCTGGTTCGCGTGACGGTGCAGCGTGACCGGGAAACCGCCCTTTGGAGGCAGCGCTTCCTGGCCGATACCGGCGGCGAGTTCTGCCACCTCGAGAGCTAGGCCGCCATCGCTGCCAGGTTCTGCATCAGCTTCTTGACGCCGTTCAGCCGCGCCTTGGTCTCGGCCCAGTCCTGGCGATAGACCAGGCGGTGATCGGTGCGCAGCGTCACCAGGTTCGGCCGCTTGGTGATGAACTCGACCAGCTTGTCCGGGCGGGCGAAGCGGTTGTCCTTGAAGGCGATGACGGCGCCCTTCGGCCCGATCTCCAGCCGCTCGACGCCCGACGACTTGCACAAATTCTTGAGCGCCACCACCTGCAACAGGTTCTCCGCCTCCACCGGCAACGGGCCGAAGCGGTCGATCAGCTCGGCGGCGAAGGCCTCGATCTCCTGGTCGCTGGTCAGCTCCGCCAGGCGACGGTAGAGGCCGAGGCGGACGTTGAGGTCCTGCACGTAGTTCTCCGGCATCAGCACCGGCATGCCGATATTGATCTGCGGCTGCCACTCGGCCGCCGCGACCTTCTCGCTGCCGCGCGCCTCGCGCACCGCTTCCTCCAGCAGGTGCTGGTAGAGCTCGACGCCGACCTCGCGCACATGGCCGGATTGCTCGTCCCCCAGCAGGTTGCCGGCGCCGCGGATGTCGAGATCGTGGCTGGCCAGGCTGAAGCCGGCGCCCAGTTGATCCAAGGTCTGCATCACCTCAAGACGCCGCTGCGCCGTCTCGGTCAGCACCTTGCCCGCCGGCGTGGTGAGGTACGCATAGCCGCGCAGCTTCGACCGGCCGATGCGGCCGCGCAGCTGGTAGAGCTGCGCCAAGCCGAACAGATCGGCGCGATGGATGATCATCGTGTTGGCGGTCGGGATGTCGAGACCTGATTCGATGATGTTGGTCGCCAGCAGCAATTGATAGGTGCCATCGTAGAAGGCGGTCATCGCCTTTTCCAGCGCCGTTGCCGACATGCGGCCATGGGCGGCGACGAACTTGATCTCCGGCACCAGGCTGCGCAGGCGGGCGGTCAGCGCCTCCATGTCCTCGATCCGCGGGCAGACGTAGAAGATCTGCCCGCCGCGGAAATGCTCGCGCATGATCGCCTCGCGCACGATCACCGGGTCGTAGGGCAGCACGAAAGTGCGCACCGCCAGCCGGTCGACCGGCGGCGTGGTGATCAGGCTCATTTCGCGGATGCCTGAGAGCGCGAGCTGGAGCGTGCGCGGGATCGGCGTCGCCGTCAGCGTCAGGACATGCACGTCGCCGCGCAATTCCTTCAGCCGCTCCTTCTGCACCACGCCGAAATGCTGCTCCTCGTCGACGATCAGCAGGCCGAGATTGGCGAACTCGATGCTCTTGGACAACAAGGCATGGGTGCCGATGACGATGTCGACGCGGCCGGCCTTCAGCGCGTCCTTGGTCTCCGTCATTTCCTTGTTGGTGACCAGGCGCGACATCTGCCGTACCTTGACCGGGAAACCGTGGAAGCGCTCGTTGAAGGTCTTGAAGTGCTGCCGGCAGAGCAGCGTCGTCGGCGTCACCACCGCCACCTGCTTGCCCGACATGGCGGCGACGAAGGCGGCGCGCAGCGCCACCTCGGTCTTGCCGAAGCCGACATCGCCGCACACCAGCCGGTCCATCGGCTTGCCGCTGCCGAGATCGGTCAACACCTCGGCGATGGCGCGCTGCTGGTCCTCGGTCTCGGCATAGGGGAAGCGGGCGCAGAACTCGTCGAACAGCCCCTCGCCCGCCATCAGCGGGTCGGCGGATTTGACCACCCGCTTGGCCGCCGTCTTCATCAGCTGCTCGGCGATGTCGCGGATGCGCTGCTTGACCCGCGCCTTGCGCGCCTGCCAGGCGGCCCCGCCCAGCTTGTCGAGGGCGACGATGGCATCCTCGCCGCCATAGCGGCTGAGCACGTCGATGTTCTCGACCGGCACGAACAGCTTGTCGTTGCCGTCATAGACCACGCGCAGGCAGTCATGCGGCGCGCCGCCGACATCGAGCGCCACCAGCCCCTCGTAGCGGCCGATGCCGTGATCGACATGGACCACGTAGTCGCCGGCATTGAAGTTGGCGAGCTCGGCCAGGAAGGCGTCGGCGCGCTTCTTCTTCGCCACGGTGCGGATCAGGCGGTCGCCGAGGATGTCCTGCTCGGTCAGCACCAGCGCCGTGTCGGTGGCGAATCCGCTCTCGAGCGGCAGGATGGCCCGGCCAAGGGTCGCCACCGGCAAGGCGGCGAAATCGGTCCAGTTCTCGACCGACTGCTGCTGGCCGAGCCCGTGCTCGCCCAGCAGGTGCCCAAGACGCTCCAGGGCACCGGGCGATCCGGCGGCCAGCATCACGCGGCGGCCCTGGCCCTGTTCCTCGCGCGCCAGCCTGGCGACGGCTTCGTAGAGGTTGATATCCGGATTGGCGCGCGCCTCGGCAAAGCCTTTGCCGAAGCGGCCGATCCCGTTGAGCCAGCCGCCTTCGTCCGGCGCCTGGAACGGATGCAGCGCCAGGGTCACCCGCTTGTCGAGCAGATTGCGCCAGGCATTCTCGGTCAGGTACATGCGCCCGACCGGTAGCGGCCGGTAGATTGCGGCGCCGCTCTCGCGGTCGGCCGCCTGCAGGTCGCGTCGCGCCTGGTAGAAATCGACGATGGTCTCGTAGCGCGCCTTGGCCGCCTCGTCGCCCTGGTGGTCCAGCGTGACGATGGCGCGCGGCAGGTAGTCGGCGAAAGAGACCAGCTCGGTGCCGAACAGCGGCAGCCAATGCTCCATGCCCGGATATTGCCGCCCGGCGCTGATCGCCTCGTAGAGCGGATCGTCGGCGCCGGAGGTGCCGAACTCGCTGCGGTAGTTGGTGCGGAAGCGCTCGATGGCTTCCGGCGTCAGCTCGATCTCGTTGATCGGCTTCAGCGCGAATTCCTCGACCTTGCCCAGGCTGCGCTGCGACAGCGGATCGAACAGGCGCAGATCCTCGACCTCGTCGCCGAAGAAATCGACGCGCAAGGGCATCTGGGTTCCCGGCGGGAACAGATCGACGATGCCGCCGCGCACCGCGAACTCGCCCGCCTCGCCCACCGTGCCGCTGCGGGCATAGCCCTTGCCGACCAGGTAGTCGATCAGGCGGCTCTGCTCCAGCTGCCCGCCGCGCTTGATGACCAGCCCGGCGAGGGCGAAGCTGGCCGGCTCGGGCACGCGCTGCAGGATGGCGGAGACGGTGGTGACCACGACCAGCTTGCCCCGCGCATCCTCCGGCAGCGCGGCGAGACGGGTCAGCGCGTCGATGCGGCGCGCCAGGATGTCGCGATGCGGCGAGGCGCGGTCATAGGGCAGGCAGTCCCAGGCCGGGAGTTCGATGACGGTCAGGTCCGGCGCCACGAAGCGCAGCATCTCCGTCATGCGCACCATGTGCAGTTCGTCGCGCGCGATGTGCAGCACCCCGCCCGGCGTGCTCGCCGCCACGGCCGCGATCAGCAGGGCATCGGCGCCTTCGGGCGCGCCGCCGACCTGGTGGCGCCCAGGGACCGGGATGGCGAAGGGCAGTTTCAGCACGACTTGCTTGCTTGGTTGTGGAACTTGGTCAGAGCCTCCAGGGCGGGCAGATCGGGCCCGCCGGGCGGCGTGCCGCGGCCGCAGACCCAGTCATAAATGTCCGGGTCATTCTCCTCCAGCAGCGCGGCATAGGCCGTCAGGAGCGCTTCGTCGCAGCCGTCGAGGCACGCATCGGCGAACCGGCCCATCAGCAGGTCCATTTCCCGCGTGCCGCGATGCCAGGAGCGGAATTTGAGCCGCTTGCGCGTTGCCGTATGGTCGTCCACTCCGCCCGTCATCGCCGATCCGTCATCGCCCTTTTCCGCCGGGTGCCGCCGCGTTAGCTTGGCCGCCCGAACCCAGCGTCTTGCGCGAGTCCGAACGGTGCGACCGAATATCCTGAATCCCTTGTTCGCGCCAATAACCAGTTTGCCCGGCATCGGTCAACGGCTGGCGAAGGCGGTGGAGAAACTGGCCGGGCCGCTGGTGGTGGACCTGCTCTGGCACCTGCCGACCGGGCTGGTCGACCGCCGGAACCAGCCGCATTTGTCGGCCGCCGCCGATGGCAGCATCGTCACCGTCGTGGTGCGGGTGGAACGCCACGCCAAGCCGCACAATCCGCGGGCGCCCTACAAGGTGCGTTGCGCCGATCCGACGGGCTTCATCGACCTGGTGTTCTTCAATGCCCGCGGCGACTACCTGGAAAAGACCTTGCCAGTGGGTTCGCTGCGCGCCATCAGCGGCCGGGTCGAGCGCTGTGACGGGATGCTCAACATGGTGCATCCCGACCACATGGTGCCGGCGGAGGAACTGGCGCAGATCCAGATCGTCGAGCCGGTCTATCCGATGACCGCCGGCCTGCCGCCCAAGGTGCTGCGCAAGGCGATCGAGGCCGCCATCGCCCGGGCGCCGCAGCTCGGCGAATGGCTCGACCCGAGCCTGTTGGCGCAGCGGCGCTGGCCCGGCTGGAACCAGGCGCTGGCCGAGGCGCATCATCCCGCCGATGAGGGGGCGATCACCGCCTTCGCCCCCGCGCGGCAGCGCCTCGCGTATGACGAGCTGCTCAGCAACCAGTTGGCGCTCGCCATCGTGCGCGCGCGCAACAAGCGCAAGGCCGGGCGCGGCAGCAAGGGCGACGGCAGCCTGCGCAAGAAGATTGTCGCCGCCCTGCCCTACCAGCTGACCGGGTCGCAGAAGACGGCGCTGGACGAGATCCTGGCGGACATGGCGTCACCCACGCGCATGCTGCGCCTGCTGCAGGGCGATGTCGGCAGCGGCAAGACGGTGGTGGCGCTGCTGGCCATGGCCAACGCGATCGAGGCCGGCGGCCAGGCAGCTGCTGGCGCCGACCGATATCCTGGCGCGCCAGCATTTCGCCACCCTGGAGCCGCTCTGTGCCAAGGCGGGTATCGGACTCGCCCTGCTCACCGGGCGCGACAAGGGCAAGGCGACGCGCTGCTGGCACGGCTCGCGAACGGCGACCTCAAGCTCATCGTCGGCACCCATGCGCTGGTGCAGGACGACGTCGACTTCCGATCTGCGCCTGGCGATCGTCGACGAACAGCACCGCTTCGGCGTCGAACAGCGCCAGGCCCTGGCCGACAAGGGCGCCGGCGTCGATCTGCTGGTGATGACGGCAACGCCGATCCGCACGCTGATGCTGACCGCCTATGGCGACATCGATGTCTCCAAACTGACCGAGAAACCGGCGGGACGGCCAGCCGATCGACACCCGCACCCTGCCGCTCGAACGGCTGCACGAGGTGGCGATCTGGATTGCGGCGCGCCATCAACCGGCGGCGCGCGCATCTACACTGGATCTGCCCACGCTGGTCGACAGATCCGACCAGGTCGACCTTGCCGCCGCGAGGAGCGGCACCGGATACTGCTCCAGGCGTTCGGTGTCCGCGTCGGGCTGGTCCACGGCAAGCAGAAGGCCGCCGAGCGCGACGCGGCGATGGCCGCCTTCGCCAAGGGCGATCTCGACATCCTGGTGGCGACCACGGTGATCGAGGTTGGCGTCAACGTGCCGGAGGCGACCGTCATGGTGATCGAGCATGCCGAGCGCTTCGGCCTCGCCCAGCTACATCAATTGCGCGGCCGCGTCGGGCGGGGGCTGGCGAAGTCCAGTTGCCTGCTGCTCTACCAGGACGGCTGGGCGAGACCGCCAAGGCGCGGCTGCAGATCCTGCGCGACAGCGAGGACGGGTTCCGCATCGCCGAGGAGGATTTGCGGCTGCGCGGTGGCGGAGAATTGCTGGGCACGCGGCAAAGCGGCTTGCCCGAGTTCCATTTCGCCGACCTGGCGGTGCACGGCGATCTGCTGGCGATGGCGCGCGACGACGCCCAGCTGGTGATCGACCGCGACCTGGCGCTGAAGACCCCGCGCGGCGAGGCCCTGCGCCTGATGCTCTACCTCTTCCACCAGGACGAGGCGATCAAGCTGCTGGCGTCTGGGTGACTGCCGCCGCGGCGGCGGCGCGCGGCGTGACGATGCCGCCGGAAACCACCAGCTTCAATCCGTCCTCGATCGGCATTTCCAGCCGGATGATGTCCTGCTCCGGCACGAACAGCAGGAAGCCGGACGTAGGATTGGGCGTCGTCGGCACGAAGACGTTGATCACCTCTTCCGTCGTCAGCTCCTGACCTCGCCCCGTGACGTGCCGGTGATGAAACCGAGGGTCCAGATGCCCTTGCGCGGATATTCGATCAGCACGCATTCGCGGAAGGCCGCCGACTTGTTGGCCAGCACCGTCTCCATGATCTGCTTGATGGCACCATAGAGCGAGCGGATGATCGGCAGCCGGTTGAGGATACCGTCGATCAACTGCGCGTCGCACGGCCGAGAATCCCTGCGGTCAGCGCCCCGATCAGGTCAGCCCGACCAGCACCACCAGCAGGCCGAGCCCCGGGATGAAAAACGGCATGTAGGATTCGGGATTGTATTCCGGCGGCAGCGAGCTGAAGACCCGCTCGTCGACGAAGGAAATGAACAGCCAGGCCGGATAGATGGTCGGGCTGACCGGCGCGGTGATTAGATGCCGCAAAAGAAATAGGTGCGCAGTCGCGCCGCAGGCTCATCCCGCGCCCTTTCCGTGTCCCTCGGCCATTTCCCGTGGCCTCCGCGGATCGTTTGCCATCGCACATTGAATTGGGCTGGTTGTCCAGGCGCAAGCCCTTATAATCGCACAGCTGAGGGACGGCGGCTGGAATGGCAGAACGGGAGTGATTTGGCGGACAGGTCTGCTTCCTGGAACGGCGGGAGATTCACCTCGCGCCTGATCGCGACCTTCGAGGAGCATTAGCACCGGCTGCGCGGCGACCGGCCGATGCCGCGCCGCGACGAGATCGACCCCGTTCAACTGGTGCCCTGGCTGTCATACATCTCGATCGTCGAACTGCACTACGACCCGTTTCGCGTGCGCTATCGGCTGGTCGGCACCGAGGTCGCCCGTATCGTCGGCGAGGATTTCTCCAACCGTTGGCTGGAGGATACCGGCTGGGGCGATGCCGCGATCGCGCTCAACCGGATGCTCTACGAGCGCGTCGTGGAAGCCAAAGCCCCGCAGTTCGGGCTGTCGACGGTGGGGCAGGACAACCGCGAAGACCTGGTTTTCGAATGGGCGTTGTTGCCGCTGTCGAATGACGGCGTGCGGTCAGCCACGTCCTCAGCCTGGACGATCTTTCCACCATCGCGCCGCGCAGCCATCTCCGCCGATGGGCTTGCCAATGGGCTGAGGTCCACCGCTCAACCGATAGAACCGGGCCGCTGCGCGCTGCCGAGCAGATGGTTGCTCAAGGTCTCCTTGACCGGCAGCTGGCCGCCGCATCTGAGCGCGGGTCGCGGAACGATATTCAGCCCTGCTTGAAAAATGACTGGCGAACTGCGTGGTCGACCGGTCGGCACCCGTCGCCGCCGGATGCGCGTTCGCCCGCATGGTAGTAGAACAGGTCGTCGTAGAACCAGTTCGGGCGGCCGTAATAGCGCGTAGTGGTTCCCACAGGGGCCGTAGCCGAACGGCGCCGCGCTCGCGCATCCCTGGGGTGGCGCGGGCCGCCTGCACGTCGGTGTCGCGCGTCTCCTTGTCGATCTTGATCGCCGCCATGATCAGCAGCTGGTCGGCGAGCTGCGCGGCGCGCCACAGCGCCAAGTAATCGTCGTCGTAGAGCCAGCAATTCCGCCAATGAACGATAGCCGCGTCATTGCGCGGAACGGCGCCCACGGCACATATTGCGCGCACCTGCAGGTCCGGTATCGGGGTCTCGTTCTCGATCTTCATCGTTGCCGCGCTGTCGCGCTCGCGGCGCGCCGAGGGCAATCGCCGGTCTGGCCGAGCCGCGCTGACCATCGTTCCGGCCTTGGGTCGATGAAACGCGAATGTTCGAACCACCCGAGTGACCTCGCCGCCGCCGCGACCGCTCGCGATAGCCAAAATCGCCAGTCTGGCCGGGGGAACCATCGCCAGCGGCCGGTAGATTGCGGCGCCGCTCTCGCGGTCGGCCGCCTGCAGGTCGCGTCGCGCCTGGTAGAAATCGACGATGGTCTCGTAGCGCGCCTTGGCCGCCTCGTCGCCCTGGTGGTCCAGCGTGACGATGGCGCGCGGCAGGTAGTCGGCGAAAGAGACCAGCTCGGTGCCGAACAGCGGCAGCCAATGCTCCATGCCCGGATATTGCCGCCCGGCGCTGATCGCCTCGTAGAGCGGATCGTCGGCGCCGGAGGTGCCGAACTCGCTGCGGTAGTTGGTGCGGAAGCGCTCGATGGCTTCCGGCGTCAGCTCGATCTCGTTGATCGGCTTCAGCGCGAATTCCTCGACCTTGCCCAGGCTGCGCTGCGACAGCGGATCGAACAGCCGCAGATCCTCGACCTCGTCGCCGAAGAAATCGACGCGCAAGGGCATCTGGGTACCCGGCGGGAAGAGGTCGACGATGCCGCCACGCACCGCGAACTCGCCCGCCTCGCCCACGGTGCCGCTGCGGGCATAGCCCTTGCCCACCAGGTAGTCGATCAGGCGGCTCTGCTCCAGCTGCCCACCGCGCCGGATCACCAGGCCGGCAAGCGCGAAGCTGGCCGGCTCGGGCACGCGCTGCAGGATGGCGGAAACGGTGGTGACCACGACAAGCTTGCCCCGCGCATCCTCCGGCAGCGCGGCGAGACGGGTCAGCGCGTCGATGCGGCGGGCCAGGATGTCGCGATGCGGCGAGGCGCGGTCATAGGGCAGGCAGTCCCAGGCCGGGAATTCGATGACGGTCAGGTCCGGCGCCACGAAGCGCAGCATCTCCGTCATGCGCACCATGTGCAGTTCGTCGCGCGCGATGTGCAGCACGCCGCCCGGCGCGCTCATCGCCAGGGTCGCGATCAGCAGGGCATCGGCGCCTTCGGGCGCGCCGCCGACCTGGTGGCGCCCAGGGACCGGGATGGCGAAGGGCAGTTTCAGCACGACTTGCTTGCTTGGTTGTGGAACTTGGTCAGAGCCTCCAGGGCGGGCAGGTACGGCCCGCCGGGCGGCGTGCCGCGGCCGCAGACCCAGTCGTAGATGTCCGGGTCATTCTCCTCCAGCAGCGCGGCATAGGCCGTCAGGAGCGCTTCGTCGCAGCCGTCGAGGCACGCATCGGCGAACCGGCCCATCAGCAGGTCCATTTCCCGCGTGCCGCGATGCCAGGAGCGGAATTTCAGCCGCTTGCGCGTTGCCGTATGGTCGTCCACTCCGCCCGTCATCGCCGATCCGTCATCGCCCTTTTCCGCCGGGTGCCGCCGCGTTAGCTTGGCCGCCCGAACCCAGCGTCTTGCGCGAGTCCGAACGGTGCGACCGAATATCCTGAATCCCTTGTTCGCGCCAATAACCAGTTTGCCCGGCATCGGTCAACGGCTGGCGAAGGCGGTGGAGAAACTGGCCGGGCCGCTGGTGGTGGACCTGCTCTGGCACCTGCCGACCGGGCTGGTCGACCGCCGGAACCAGCCGCACCTGTCGGCCGCCGCCGATGGCAGCATCGTCACCGTCGTGGTGCGGGTGGAACGCCACGCCAAGCCGCACAATCCGCGGGCGCCCTACAAGGTGCGCTGCGCCGATCCGACGGGCTTCATCGACCTGGTGTTCTTCAATGCCCGCGGCGACTACCTGGAAAAGACCCTGCCGGTGGGTTCGCTGCGCGCCATCAGCGGCCGGGTCGAGCGCTATGACGGGATGCTCAACATGGTGCATCCCGACCACATGGTGCCGGCGGAGGAACTGGCGCAGATCCAGATCGTCGAGCCGGTCTATCCGATGACCGCCGGCCTGCCGCCCAAGGTGCTGCGCAAGGCGATCGAGGCCGCCATCGCCCGGGCGCCGCAGCTCGGCGAATGGCTCGACCCGAGCCTGTTGGCGCAGCGGCGCTGGCCCGGCTGGAACCAGGCGCTGGCCGAGGCGCATCATCCCGCCGATGAGGGGGCACTCACCGCCTTCGCCCCCGCGCGGCAGCGCCTCGCGTATGACGAGCTGCTCAGCAACCAGTTGGCGCTCGCCATCGTGCGGGCGCGCAACAAGCGCAAGGCCGGGCGCGGCAGCAAGGGCGACGGCAGCCTGCGCAAGAAGATTGTCGCCGCCCTGCCCTACCAGCTGACCGGGTCGCAGAAGACGGCGCTGGACGAGATCCTGGCGGACATGGCGTCACCCACGCGCATGCTGCGCCTGCTGCAGGGCGATGTCGGCAGCGGCAAGACGGTGGTGGCGCTGCTGGCCATGGCCAATGCCATCGAGGCCGGCGGTCAGGCGGCCTTGCTGGCGCCGACCGACATCCTGGCGCGCCAGCACTTCGCCACCCTGGAGCCGCTCTGTGCCAAGGCGGGTATCGAACTCGCCCTGCTCACCGGGCGCGACAAAGGCAAGGCGCGCGAGGCGCTGCTGGCACGGCTCGGCAGTGGCGACCTCAAGCTCATCGTCGGCACCCATGCGCTGGTGCAGGACGACGTCGACTTCGCCGATCTGCGCCTGGCCATCGTCGACGAGCAGCACCGCTTCGGCGTCAAGCAGCGCCAGGCCCTGGCCGACAAGGGCGCCGGCGTCGATCTGCTGGTGATGACGGCGACGCCGATCCCGCGCACCCTGATGCTGACCGCCTATGGCGACATCGATGTCTCCAAGCTGACCGAGAAGCCGGCGGGACGCCAACCCATCGACACGCGCACCCTGCCGCTGGAACGTCTGCACGAGGTGGCGGAGGGATTGCGGCGCGCCATCGCCGGCGGCGCCCGCATCTACTGGATCTGCCCGCTGGTCGACGAATCCGAGCAGGTCGACCTTGCCGCCGCGACCGAGCGGCACCGGATGCTGGCGCAGATGTTCGGTGCCCGCGTCGGCCTGGTCCATGGCCAGCAGAAAGCCGCCGAGCGCGACGCGGCGATGGCTGCCTTCGCCAAGGGCGATCTCGACATCCTGGTGGCGACCACGGTGATCGAGGTTGGCGTCAACGTGCCGGAGGCGACCGTCATGGTGATCGAGCATGCCGAGCGCTTCGGCCTCGCCCAGCTACATCAATTGCGCGGCCGGGTCGGCCGCGGCAGCGCCAAGTCCAGCTGCCTGCTGCTCTACCAGGCGCCGCTCGGCGAAACCGCCAAGGCGCGGCTGCAGATCCTGCGCGACACCGAGGACGGCTTCCGCATCGCCGAGGAGGATTTGCGGCTGCGCGGCGGCGGCGAGGTCCTGGGCACGCGGCAAAGCGGCCTGCCCGAATTTCGCGTCGCCGACCTGGCAGTACATGGCGATCTGCTGGCGATGGCGCGCGACGACGCCCAGCTGGTGATCGACCGCGACCTGGCGCTGAAGACCCCGCGCGGCGAGGCCCTGCGCCTGATGCTCTACCTCTTCCACCAGGACGAGGCGATCAAGCTGCTGGCTTCGGGGTGACTGCCGCCACCGCGGCCGCTTTCGGATCGGGCGGCGTGACGATGCCGCCGGAAACCACCAGCTTCAGCCCGTCCTCGATCGGCATTTTCAGCCGGATGATGTCCTGCTCCGGCACGAAGAGCAGGAAGCCGGAGGTCGGATTCGGCGTCGTCGGCACGAAGACGTTGATCAGGAGCTCCGTCGTGACCTCCTGCACTTCGCCCTTCGACGTGCCGGTGATGAAACCCAGGGTCCAGATGCCCTTGCGTGGATATTCGATGAGCACGCATTCGCGGAAGGCCGAGGACTTGTTGGCCAGCACCGTTTCCATGATCTGCTTGATCGCGCTGTAGAGCGAGCGGATCACCGGCAGGCGGTTGAGGATGCCGTCGATCAACTGCCGCGTCGCCCGTCCCAGGAAGCCTGCGGTCAGCGCCCCGATCAGGGTCAGGCCGACCAGCACCACCAGCAGGCCGAGCCCCGGGATGAAAAACGGCATGTAGGATTCGGGATTGTATTCCGGCGGCAGCAGGCTGAAGACCCGCTCGTCGACGAAGGAAATGAACAGCCAGGCCAGGTAGATGGTCAGGCTGACCGGGGCGGTGATCAGGATGCCGGCGAAGAAATAGGTGCGCAGCCGCGCCCACAGGCTGAAACCCGCGCCCATTCCGTGTCCCTCGGTCATGATTCCCGTGGCCTCCGCAGACTCCGATTTGCCATCGCACATTGAATTGGGCTGGTTGTCCAGGCGCAAGCCCTTATACTTCGCACAGCTGAGGGACGGCGGCTGGAATGGCGGAACGGGAGTGGTTTGGCGGACAGATCTGCTTCCTGGAACGGGGCGAGATCACCTCGCGCCTGATTCCGGGGATCGAGGCGCATTGGCACCGGCTGCGCGGCGATCGACCGATGCCGCGCCGCGACGAGATCGACCCCGTGGACCTGGTGCCCTGGCTGCCCTACATCTCGATCGTCGAGTTGCACTACGACCCGTTTCGCGTGCGCTATCGGCTGGTCGGCACCGAGGTCGTCCGCATCATCGGCGAGGACTTCTCCAATCGCTGGCTGGAAGATACCGGCTGGACCGCGGAGGCCATCGCCCTCAACCGGATGCTCTACGAGCGCGTCGTGGAAGCCCGCGCCCCGCTCTACGGCCTGTCGACAGTTGGGTTCGACAACCGCGAGGACCTGGTTTTCGAATGGGTGCTGCTGCCGCTGTCGAATGACGGCGTGCGGGTCAGCCACTGCCTGAGCCTGGACGATCTTTCCACCATCGCGCCGCGCAGCCGCCTGTTGCCAATGGGCTGAGGCGCCGCTCAATAGACCGCGCCGCTGCGCGCTGCCTGCAGGTTGCTCAAGGTCTCCTTGACCGGCAGCTGCGCCGCATCATCGGGGTCGCGGGTCTTCAGCAAAATGACTGTGAGCGTGGTCGTCACCCGACCCGCCGCACGGCGTACCGCCTGGTAGTAGAACGGGTCGTCGTAGAACCAGTTCGGGCGGCCGTAATAGCCGTAGTGGTTCCAATAGGGGCCGTAGCCGAACGGCGCCGCGCTCGGCACCAGCTGGCGCGTCACCTGCACGTCGGTGTCGCGCGTCTCCTTGTCGATCTTGATCGCCGCCATGCCGCGCTGGTCGGCGAGCTGCGCGGCGCGCCACAGCGCCAGGTCATGGGTTTTGGCCAGTTCCGCCTGAACCGCCGCGTCATTGCGCGAAGCGCCCACGGGCACGCGCACCGAAGCACCGGTATAGGACACCTCGATGCGGTCGTTGCCGAGGTCGCGCTCGGAATAGCCGAAATCGCCGGTCTGGCCGAGCGGCACCATCGCCGGCTTGGGCGGCGTCGGGCTGGCGCAACCACCCAGGATCGCCGCCGCCGCGACCGCCGCGATGATCCAGCCGGGAATGAATGACGGGCCGCGCAAATGCATCATGATCAGGCCAATAGCATTGCCCCTTCACCTAAAGTGGGGGCCGGCGGTCGAGCCTGCAAGTCACGAATGCGCGGGTGGCGTCGCGCTGCGCTCAGCGCCAGACCATGTCGGGATTGCCGAGCACCTGCGGGCTGAGCGCCAGGCAATAGGCATTCTGCGCCCACATCGCCTTGCAGGCCTTGCCGGCCTCGCCCTGCTCGAAGCCGACCAGCATGGCGCTGTATTTGGCGCTGCCCTCATAGGCCTTCTGGACGATGGCCTGCCGGGTGCCCTTGGCGAGGGGCCCGAGATTCTTCTTGGCGTCCGCCAGCACCTGCTGGGCCTTGGCCTTGTCCGGATAGGCGCCGAACACGATGCCCCAGCCCGAGAGCCGCGCGGCGGAAGTGATCACCGCATCCTCGCCGCCGGCGAGCTGCGCCGCGCTGCAGGCGCCGCCATTCAGGATGGTGGGCGGCGCGCCCTCGTCGCCCGGCTGCGCCGCCAGCTCCGCCAAAGATGCGCCGGCGGCCTTGTCGCCGGCAAAGGCCTTGTTCAGCAACTTGGTCATCTCGGCGACCCGCTCGCCCCGGCTCTTGCTGCCGAGGACGACGCCGATCACCCGGTGCCCGTCGCGCTCCACCGAGGCGACGAGGTTGTAGCCGGAACCGCAGGTGAAGCCGGTCTTGAAGCCGTCGGCGCCCTGGTAGCTGCCGAGGATGGAATTGACCGTGCCGCGGCTGCGCTTGCCGATGGTGACGGTGCGCTGGTTGAACAGCGGATAGTGCTCCGGATAGTCGCGCAGCAGCGCCATCGCCAGCACCGCCATGTCCCGCGCCGTGGTGACCTGGCCGTCATCCGGCAACCCGGTGGCGTTGCGGAACACCGTGCGCGGCATGCCGATCGAGCGTGCCATGGCGGTCATCTTTTCGGCGAAAGCCGCCTCGCTGCCGCCGATCTTCTCGGCCAGCGCCGTCGCCGCGTCGTTGCCGGAGGCGACGATGGCGGCGTTGATCGCCTCGCGCACCGTGATCACCTGCCCGGCCTTCAGGCCGAAGCGCACCGGGGACACGTTGGCGGCGGCTTCCGAGACCTTGATCTTGTCGTCGAAGCGCAGGCGCCCGGCGTCGATCTCGCTCAGCGCCACGTAGACGGTCATCATCTTGGTGAGCGAAGCCGGGTACCAGAGGTGATTGGGGGCATCGGCGCTCAGCACCGTGCCGGTCGCCGCGTCGATCACCAGGCTGGCCGCGCCGGCGCCACGCGCAATAACGCCCGCGCCGCCCGCAACCAGGACGCACGCAAGGACCACACGCAGCCCTCTGCTGACGAGCCTCGACACCATCATCTTCCCCGGACGCCGATATCCCTGCTACATAGCAGGGCCAAGCCGCGGGCATTATGGCAGGTTCGGAGAGGCTACGTGAAGCAGTTTGCTAAAATTCTTGTGACATTAGTCACATTGACTCTCGCCGCTTCCGTTAACCCTGCGCGGGCGGATTATCAAGACGGCGTAGACGCTTACCAGTCCGGCGACTTCCGCAAGGCGATGGCGGAATGGTTACCGCTGGCCGAAGGCGGCGATGCCGTGGCGCAGAACAGCGTCGGCGCCCTCTACGACCATGGTCTGGGCGTCGACGAGGACGATACCGAGGCCGCGCGCTGGTACCAGATGGCGGCCGACCAGGGCTTGCCTCTCGCGATGCGCAACCTCGCCAGCATGTATGCCGGCGGCCACGGCCTGCCCTACGACAAGGACCAGGCGGTATACTGGTACGAGAAGGCGGCGGAGGCCGGAGACGAAAAGGCCGCGCAGCGCCTGGCAGCCCTCGACCCGGCGCGCGCCGCGGCAATCGCCCCCGCCCCGGTCGAGGCTGCGGCGGCGGAACCCGCGGCGGGCGATGCCGCCCCGGCGGCGCCGATGACCGTCGCCGGCGGCGATGATGCGAGCGCAATGACCGATGGTGGCGCCGCGGCGGAAGCGCCACAAACCGCGACGGCGGACGCCGCCCCGGCCGAGGCAGCCGCGCCGGCCCCCGCAGCCCCAGCATCCGCCGACGGCAGCTCCGGCGACTTGCAATACGGCGAAGGCGCCGCGGGCGTGACGGCCGCAGCGCCGGCCGCGACGCAGCAGGCCAGCCTGATGACGCCCGCCCCGGTCGCCGGCAATTGGCTGATCGGCCAGTGGCAAGGTCCCTCGCTGGGTTGCCCGCCGGGCGGCGGCCTGGAATTCGCACCTGGCGAAACACGCAGCTATTTCGGCGGCAAGGTCGCGGCCAAGCTGCCCGCCACTTATCAGGCTGCCGGCGACCTCGTCACCGTCGTCACCACCGGCATCGATGGCGTCGGCCACACCTACCAATATCGCCGCAACGCCGAAGACCGCTTCGTCATCGCCGCGGTGCCGCCGGAAATGCCGGCCAACATGGTGGGCGTGGAATACCGCCGCTGTGGTCCCGCCCCGCTGCAGAGCGCGGCGGTGCCCGCCGCCCCGGCCCCCGCGCAGCAGTCGCAGGCCGCAGCAGCGCCCAGCGCCGCCAAGCCGTTTGTGCCGTCCGCCGCTGCGACGGAACCGGCAATTCCCCCGTTGGAGCCGCCATCGTCGCCGCCCACCACCAGCGCCACGGTGCCGACGGCGCCGACCACCGCAGCGCCGCAGATCGCCAAGCTGCCGGCGGCGCCGGGCACCGGAGGCGACGCGGCACAGGCTGGCTGGGACGCCTTCGGCCGCGGCGACTACCAGGGCGCGCTCGCGGTCTGGACGCCGCTGGCCGAGGCGGGCGACGTCAACATGCAGCTGCTGGTCGGCTCGATCTACGATTACGGCCAGGGCGTGCCGCAGGACGACGGCGAGGCGGCCAAGTGGTACCAGATGGCGGCCGAGCGCGGCTCGGCCAAGGCGCAGTACCAGCTCGGCGCGCTCTACACCCGCAGCCCGCAGGTGAAGGATCCGGTCAAAGGTTATGAGTGGCTGACCATTGCCGCCAGAACCATCGGCGACGGCAACGTCTCGGGCATCACCGCGGACCAGGCGACGACCTTGCGCGCGCTGGCCGCGATGGGCATGACCAAGGAAGACGTCACCGCCGCGGAGGCGGCCGCCGCGGCCTTCAAGGCCAAGCAATAGGGGCTATTTGATCCAGACCGAGGCGGTCGCGCTGCGGCCGTCGCGGTCGATCACCGTCACCCGCACGGCGCCCCGCCCGTCCGGCAGCCACTCCGCCTGCCGCCGATAAGGCAACGAGGCGATCGGCTGGCCGTTCACCAGCCAGCGCAGTGGCATCGCGCCGCCATCTGCCCGCAGGATCAGCGACGGCAAAGGCTGGTCCTCCGGCGCCAGTTCCAGCAGCGCGCCGTCCACCGGGAACGCCACCTTGATCGCGGCGGCCTTGCCCGCCCCCGCGGATGCGCCTGGGCGGATGCGGAATTGCTGCAGATTGGCGGGCAGGTCGAGCGTGCCGGCGAGGATGGCGCCATCCGGCGCCTTCTCGGGCAGCGCCGAGGGTCCGACCGGCAGCAGGTCGAAGGCCTCGAACAGGATCGGCGCCGCCGTGTCGCGGCCCATGCGCCCGGCCGAGAAGGTGCCGTCCGGCCGGCCGACCCAGACGCCGATCGTGTAGTCGCGCGTGTAGCCGATGGCCCAGGCGTCGCGGAACCCGAAGGACGTCCCGGTCTTGTAGGCGATCGGCTGCGCGTTGCGCCGGTTGCCGGGGCTGAGGAAATTCGGCGGCGGCGGCGTGTCGAGCAGGATGCTGGTGAGGTAATAGGCGGCAACCGGATCGACCAGCGCCGGCCGCTCCGGTCCGGCGACTTGCGCAACGCCGTAATCCAGCGGCGCCGCCTTGCCCTGGTCGGCCAGCGCCGAGAACAGAGTCACCAGGCCCTCGAGGTCGATGCCGACACCGCCCAAGGCGATGGGCAGACCGGGCGCGGTGGCTTTTTCCGGGAAGGCCAACGCGACTCCGGCCTCCTTCAGCCGCTGCACGAAACGCTGCGGGCCGATGCGGTCGAGCAGCGCCACGGCGGGAATGTTGAGCGAGGATTGCAGCGCCTCGCGCGCGGTGATGCGGCCGCGGAAATGGCCGTCGAAGTTCCGCGGCGCGTAGTCGCCGAAGCGCATGGCGACGTCCGGCATCATGGTCTCCGGATGCGCGATCAGCGCCTCGAAGGCCATGCCGTAGATGAACGGCTTCAGCGCCGAGCCCGGCGAACGCAGGGCCGTCACCATGTCGTTCTGGCCGAAGCGGCGGTCGGCGAAGAAATCGCTCGAGCCGATATAGGCGCGCACCTTGCGCCCGGAGTTCTCCACCGCCAGCACGGCTATGCTGGCGCTGGGCTCCAGCGACGCCTGGTGCCGGCGCACGATCTCCTGGATGGCGCGCTGCAGGTCGTCGTCGAGGGTCGACGCGATCAGCGTCGCGGCGGGCGCTGCGCGATGCAGCCGCTCGGCCAGGTGCGGCGCGCTCATCGGGAAGGGCTGGCGCGCTTCCGGCACCGGTTCGGCCAGGGCGCTGGTCAGGGCGGCCGCGTCGATGACGCCGCGCCCGGCCAGCAGGCGCAGCACCTTGTCCCGTGCCGCGCGCGCCGTGGCGGCGGCACGGTCCGGCCGCACCGTTTCCGGCGCCTGCGGCAGCGCCACCAGCAGCGCCGCCTCGGCATCGGTCAACCGCCGCGGCTCCTTGCCGAAATAGGCCAAGCTCGCCGCCCGCACGCCTTCCAGGTTGCCGCCGTAAGGCGCGAAGGTGAGATAGGCGGCGAGGATCTCGTCCTTGCCGAGGCGATGTTCGATCTGCAGCGCGCGCGCCATCTCGGATAGCTTGGCGCCGAGATTGCGCGGGCTCGGCTCCAGCAGGCGCGCCAGCTGCATGGTGATGGTCGAGGCGCCGGAGACGACACGGCCGTGGCTCACCGCCTGCAGCGTCGCCCGGCCGATTGCCAGCGGATCGATGCCCGGATGTTCGCGGAACCGCTGGTCCTCGTACGAGAGCAGGAAGCGGATCAGCTTCGGGTCGAGCGCGTCAAGTTGCACTGGCAGCCGCCAGGTGCCCTCGGGCGTCGTATAGGCGCGCAGCACGCGGTCGTCGCGATCGACCACCAGGGTCGACACCGAAGCCAGCCGATCGAGCGGCGGCGGGGCCAGCCGGTCGGCGCAGAACGCCGCGCCGACCAGGGCCAGCAGCCCGAGGCCGCTCCAGAAGGCCGCGCGTCGCAGGCGCGTCCGCATCGCTACTCCGCCGCCTGCACCTGGATGCGACCCGCCGCGCCGCGGCCGCGATAGGTCGGCTTGTACATGTCCTCGACCGATGTCGCCGGCAGCTTGTAGTCGCCGGGCGTCACCGCGCGCACCAGATAGGCGAAGGCGAAATCACGGTTCTGCGCCCCGCTCTCCTCGTCGTAGATGTCGAAGGCGGCGACGAAGCGGTCGTCGCGATACTCCTGGTAGACCGGCTGGGTCAGATCCGGCAGCCAGGAATAGTCGCCGGTCTGCCGCGCGCTGGCGAGGCTCGCCACCTCGGCCTCGAAGCCCGCAGGCAGCAAGTCGGTCACCAGCGCCTGGTGATTGACATCGACGCTGGCCTGGCCGGTGATCAGCACGACAAAGAGGTCGTTCTGCCTTACCTGCGCCGGGTCGAACTCGCTGCCGTCGGTGTTGTAGATGGTGCGCGTGATGCTGAAGCCCTCGTCGCTCGGCGGCAGATCCTCGCGCGGCACACCGGTGACCGAAGCCTTGGCGTAGACCGCTGCATTGCCGCGATTGGTGACCGTCAGGCCGCTGGTGAGCGAGGTCGCGGCGGGAATCAGGTACAGATCCTTGTCCTGCGCCACCGCATTGCCATCGGACATCGCGAGTTGGAGGCCACTGGACTTTCCGGCGCTGGCCTGCGCGGCCAGCAGGATCCAGACCTGCTCCTGCGTGCTGAGCCAGCGATCGGTGCTCTGCAGGTCTGCGACGCGCTCCAGCACCGCCGTCGGGTCGAGGCCGGGCAACTTCGCCTCCGCCTCCAGGGCGACGATGGCGGCGAGGTCGCGCAGCTTCGAGCCGTAGTCCCACCAGTTGTTGCCGCGCCGCTCGGCCGCGGCAACGGCCGCGTCGAACAGCTCGGCCGCGCGCTGCTGCTCGCCCGCCATGGCGAGTGCCGCGGCAATGTGGCCGAGGGACAAGGCGGGACCGTTGCCGTTGGCCATCTGCTCGGCCGCGTAGCGCAGATCGGCAAGCCTGGCCTGGCCCTGCTTCGCCAGCACGTAATACGCATACGCCTGGGCCGAGGGACCGCGGCCGTAGCGGTCGCTGTCGTTGGTGGTACCGCCCTCGCCGGCCGCGACCCGGCGCAGGCCGTCGAGCCCCATCTCGATCGCCGAATCCGGCACCAGGAACCCCTTGGCCTTGGCGCGGATCAGGAAGTCCATGGTGAAGGCGGAAAGCCACGGCTCGGCCGGATCGAAGGCCGTCCACAAGCCGAACAGGCCGTCAAAGCGCTGCCGGTTCAAGGTGCTCTGGATGGCCTTGTCGAGTTGCTGCTTGTCGATCTGCTTGTAGCGGTCCTCGAGCGACCACAGCTCGGCCACGTCGCCCGCGACCAGCAGCGGATAGGCACGGCTGATGGTCTGCTCCAGGCAGCCATAGGGATAGTGGTCGAGGTTGGCGAGGATCGTCTGCACGTCCAGGTTCGGCGTGGTGCTGAAGCTGGCGCGCAGGGTTGCCCCCTCGATATAGGGATCCAGCGCCGCCTGGCTCAAGGTCAGCGCGTCGCCGGGCTGCAGCCGCCGGGTCAGCGTCTCCGTCACCGGCGCGGTGGCCGGCCGCACCGGGATCGACAGCGCGCGTTCCAGGGTGAAGCCGTCCGGCCCCTTGACGGTCAGCGTGATCTCGCCGTTGCCGACCCGTTGCCCCAGGATGGCCACGCGGACATGGCTGCTGGCCCCCGGCGCCAGGTCGATCCCGAGGCCGGATTCCTGGCCGATCTGCACGTCGCCGGTGGAGGTGAACGCGGCCTCGTAGCGGCCGGCGGGGCCATCGACATTCTGCAGGCTCAGCGACAGCGTGCTCTTGTCGCCCGGCGCCAGGAAGCGCGGCGCCGAGATCTCGGCCACGACCGGATCGCGCACCACCAGCCCGGCCTCGCCCCAGCCGACATTGGTCTCGTCATAGGCGACGGCCATCAGGCGCAGCCGGCCGTTGTAGTCGGGAATCTCGAAGGCGACCGTGGCCTTGCCGTCGGCGCCGACCTCGACCAGGCCGGAATAGAGCGCCACCATCTGGATGTTCTTCGGCGCGCCGCGTTGGTCGAGCCCGCCATCGCCGCCCTCGCGGATGTCGCCGCGCCGGCCGGCCTTGCCGTCGATCAGCTGGCCGTAGAGGTCGCGCAACTCGACCTGCAGCCGCTTCTTGCCGAAGAAATAGTCGACCGGGTCGGGCGTCGCGAAATCGGTCAAGGTCAGGATGCCCTCGTCCACCGCCGCCACGGTCAGGTAGACCTTGGAACCGGTGAAGTTGCTCAGGCTGACGGGGATTTCCACCTTCTGCCGCGGCGCCACTTTCTCCGGCACCGTCATCTGCACCTGCAAGGTGCGCGGCGCCGGATCGAGGCCGAGCCAGGCCACGCCGACGGCACGGCCGGGGCCGCGTTCCTGCTCGCGGCCCGGGCGGAACATGGTGGCCAGCACATAGGCGCCGGCGCCCCAGTCCTTGTCGACGTCGATCTTGATCGTGTGGCCTTCCGCCGGCACCGACACCAGGCGCGTGCTCAGCACCCGGTCGGTGGCGATGGTCACCAGCGCCTCGCCGGCGAAGGGCGCGCGCAGCATCACCTCCGCCGTCTCGCCGGCCTGGTAGCTGTCCTTGTTGGCGACGATCTGCAGCCGGTCGGGGGATTCGCCGCTGCCGGGCTTGGCCGACCAGCCGGCATGGAAGCGCAGCGAACTCGCGCTCCCGCTCTCCGGGTCATAGACCTCGAGCCGGAAGTTGCCCCACTGCACTGTCTCGCTGATCTTGACCGGATCGGCGCTGCCGCCCGCCGTATTGCCGGCCTTGGCGTCGCCGTCGCGGATCGAGACCTGGTAGTCCCAGGCGCCATCGGCGTAGAACCAGTTGTAGTCCCATTCCTCGCGCACCAGCCGGTACTGGAGGGCCGGCGCCGCCACCGGTTTGCCGTCCTTGCCGAGGGCGATGACTTCGAATTCGGCGGCGCTGTTCTCCGCCACCTCGTCATCGGCGAACAGCGGCTTGATGCCGAGATAGAGATTCTTGTTGCGCACCGGCAGGCCGATGCTCTCGATCACCGGGCGGCCGCCGAACTCGTAGACCTCGGCGCGCAAGGTGGCCTTCAGCGGCGCCTGCACGTCCGGCAGGTCCTCGACCGCGACCGGCAGGGTGAAGGCGCCCGTCGAATTGGTGCGCCCGTCGGGCAGCGCGATGCGGACCGGGTCCGCCTGCTCCTCCGCCAGGCCGAAGCGATAGCCTTCGTATTCCGGGAACGGGTCGGAATCCGGCGCCACCACGACGTCGGCCTTGACCGCGAGATCGGCCGCGGGCGCGCCATAGAGGAACTTCGCAGTGCCCGCCACGTCGACCGGTTGGCCCGGGGCGATGCTCGCCGCCGACGGCGCCAGCGTCGCCTCGATGCGGGCCGGCACCACGTCCTCGACCAGGAACGTCTCGCTGGCGATCGCCGGCCCGGTGGGATCGACGAAGGCCTCCACCGTCCATTGTCCGGTGCGCGCGGCATCCGATACCGCGATGTCCTGCTGGAAGCCGCCCAGCACGTCCTTCAGGTTATCGAAGCGCATCGCCTCGACACCGTCGGGACGCAGCACGCGCAGCGTGATGGGCGTATCGGTCTTGGCAATGCCGGTCCAGTCGCGCAGCAGCGCGCCGAGATGAACCGTCTCACCCGGCCGGTACACGCCGCGGTCGGTGTAGAGGAAGACGTCGAGGTTGGCCGGCGCAACGCGGCCGCCGACGCCGCGGTCGCTCAGGTCATAGGCCGCGCGGGTCAAGTCCAGGAAACTGAAATCGCCGTCCTTGCGGAAGGCGGTCACCGCCGTCGCGGTACGGCCGTCCTTGCCGCGCAGCAAGCCGGGATCGAAATGCGCGAGGCCCTGGCGGTCGGTGAGGGTCGAGGCCAGCACCTCGTTGTTGCGGGCGAGCAGTTGCACTCGCACGCGGTTGAGCGGCTCCGCCGTTTCGAGGGACCGGGCGAAGACATTGAGCCCATCTTCGCCCGACAGCGTGGTGAGGCCGAGATCGGAAATCACCAGCCATTGCGTCGCATAGGCATCCCAGTACTCGTTCTGCTGGTCCGGCGCCTCGTCGGGGCTCGCCTGGCGCGCCATCAGCAGATAGACGCCCGGCTTGATCTCCGGGATCATCTCGGCGACCGGCACCGAGGTGATGACGCGGCGATTGCGCTCGCCCTCGATCGGCATGGCGCCTTCCCAGATCTTCTCGCCGGTCTCGGCGGCGATGCGCTCGCTGTCCCAGTTGTAGAGATTGGTGAGGAAACTGCCGCGGTTGAGCTCGTTCACCAGGTTGCGGTCGTTGATGCGCAGCAGCTTCAGTTTGGTGAAATCGACGTTCACCGTGGTCAGCGGCACGCCGGTCGAGCCGATCTTGGGCAGCACATAGGCCTGCTTGGCGAAGCCGACACTGGGGGCACGGTCGCCGATCGCGAGGTCGACGAGCTTGTCCTCCTGCAGCGCGCCGATCTCCGCCGGCAAGCCGCGCTTCAGCGTCACCTGGTAGGAGCGCCCGTATTCCAGGCCGTCGAAGCACAGCCGGCGGTCGATGGCGCGATAGGCGACCTGGACGTCGGGATCGACCCGCACATAGTCGTCATAGGCAAGCTGCCGCGTGCCCAGGATGCGCCGGTCGAAGACGATGCAGGCATCGGGCCGGTCGCCCTCGGTCGAAACCTCGGTGCTGGCGATCTGGAACGGGATCGTGCGGCTGAGGCGCTTGTAGGCTTCGCGCGCATCCGCATCCTGGGTCAGGCTGACCGCCTGGTCGTAGGCGTCGAGCGCCTCGCTCGGCCGCTTGATCTGCTCCAGCGCCTGGCCCAGCAGCTTGAAGGCCTCCGCCTTGGCCGCCGAATCGGGGGCGTAGTCGGAAGCGAGATAGGCGGCATAGGCGGCGTCCAGGCCCTTGCCGAGCCTGGTCTTGATGTCGAACAGGCTGCGCCAGAGGTCGTAGTTCTCGTAGCCCGCCGGCACCATGCCTTCGGCCAGGGTCTCCGCCGCCGCCTGGTCGGTACCCGCCATCAGATCGTCGAGTTGGGCGCGCAGCTGCTCGTAGTCCCCGGAGGATGGCGGCACGCTGTAGAGGCCATTGCGATATTCGTAGGCGGCGGAACTCAGCTGCTGCAGGTCGGCGGCGGCCAGGTGCGGCGCCACGATCCCGATCAACGCGACGAACAGGCAGGCGAAACGACGCATGACGGCGGTCATGGTTGGGAAACTCCAGGCAAAATCGATTGAAGCGGACTCACGCGGGCACTAGACCAGATGGCGGGTGGCTTCTCAATCCCGCGGCTGTCACAAACCGGAGGAACGGAAACCAGCATGCCAACTTTGCCCTTTGACTTTGGCGCTTTTTGGGCGGAAACAGGCCCGCAAGCGGTTCCGCGCAAATAAACCGGCAACCCTCTCGTACCGCCAGTGACAAGCATCACCCAATCCCCAGAAACACCGCAGGTGACACCGCCGCTCCCGCTGGTCTGGCTGCTCTATGGCGAACGCCGCGGCGATAACGCGCAGGTGCTGGCCCTGGCCCGCATGCTGGGTTGGCCGTTCGAGGTGAAGCAGCTGCGCTGGGTTGCCGACTACGCCGTCGAGCCGCGCGAAGCGGGCATCTCGCTGGCCGGCCTGGACCGCGCCGCCAGCGATTCCCTGGCCGGGCCCTGGCCGGATATCGTCATCGGCATCGGCTTCCGCTCGGCGCCGGTGTCGCGCTGGATCGTCCAGCAGGCCGGTGGCCGGACGCTCAACATCCGGCTGGGGCGGCCGCGCACCGAAGTGTCGCTCTACGACCTGGTGATCACCACGCCGCAATACGGCCTGCCGCCCGGTCCGAATGTCCGTGAATTGCCGCTGCCGCTGGTGGCGCCGGATCCGGCCGAGACTGCGGCCGCCGCCCAGCGTTGGCGCCGGCAGTTCGAGACCCTGCCGCGGCCCTGGACCGCCGTGCTGCTCGGCGGGCCGACCCAGCACATGGCCTTCGACGAGGACGTGTCGGCGCAGATCGCCGCCGGGCTGCAGCTCTACGCCGTCGCGTCCAGCGGGGCGCTGCTGATCACCACCTCGCCGCGCTCGCCGCAATTCCTGCCCGATATCCTGGCCCGCGCGATCACCGCGCCGCATTTCCTGCATGGCTGGCGGGCCGGCGCCGACAATCCCTATCTCGCCTTGCTGGCGGCGGCGGACCAGGTGATCGTCACCAGCGACAGCATCTCCATGGCGGCCGACGCCGCCGCCTTTGACAAGCCGATCCTGGTCTACGAGTTGCCCTGGCTCGGGCGGTCGAAAAAGCCGGGCCTCGTCGCCGGCATCAAGCGCTATGTGCGCGAGCGGCGCGAGACGCGCGCCATGGCCGGCCGGCCCGCCGATGCGCTCGACCGCTTCTATGACCGCCTGACCCTGGCCGGCAAGGCGCGGCCACGGCGCAACGCCCTGGAATTCACCCGGCGGCTCTACGAAGCCGGCATCGCCCGCCCGTTCGATCCGGCCCAGGTCGACCTGGGCTGGCGGCCGGCGCCCGCAGCGCGGGAGGCGCAGCAGAGGGTGATCGCCGAGATCCACGCCTTGTGGCGGGATCGATCCGGCCGCCGCTAGCAAGGCCGGCCGCCTTGTCTCACCCCGCCTTGTCTCACCCCGCCTTGTCTCACCTGGGGACGCATGTTATAGGCCCGGCCGATCCCGGGCCGCGACGTCCGGGCGCGCCACGGGTCGCCGGCCGATGCCGCCCCCGCAGGCGCCGATATTCGGAGCCCGCGATTTGAAGTCTTCTCGCCCATGATGGTCTGGATCGATGCGGCCGCGCCTGCCGCGCGGCTGAAGGTCTTCGGCCTGACCGTGACCGAGCGCCACCTGCAGGCCCTGCTGCGGCTGGAGCCGAAGCCGGACCGCATCGTCATCGACACCGGGTCCCAGGAGCCCGCCGCGCTGGGCATTCCCGCCGAGGTCGCCGACCGCCTGCCGATCGCATGGACCAAGGGCACCGGCGCGTTCGGTGCGCGGCTCGCGCAGGCACATCTAGACGGGTCGGACGTGCTGTTGCTCGACGGCACCGCGCTCGCCGACCAGCGGCTGCATGGGCAGCTGGCAAGGTCGGCGGACAATCTCGCCGTCTTCGCGCCGGACAAGGCGGAAAGCGCGGCGATGCTGTTCCTGAAATCGGTCCCGACGCTCGATCCTGCCGCCGTCGACCTTGCCGCCCTGGCCCGCGGCCTCGTGCAGGCGGGCGCCGCGCGCGAGCTGACCCAGGAGAGCTTCGACGGCTTCATCCGCAAGCTGCGCCGCTCCCTGCCCTTCTACCTGTTCCGCATCGGCGACGACGCGGCGGCGGCCAAGGTGCAGCGCTTCCTGTTCTGGTCGAACTACAAGGGCTCGACCGATCTTTTCACCCGCTACGTCTATCCGCCGCTGGTCTGGCTGCTGGTGCGGCCGCTGGCCCGCGCCCGCATCCACCCGAACCTGGTGACGCTGGTCTCCATCGCCCTCACCTTCGGCGCGGTGCCGTTCTTCGCCGACGCGCAATGGGCGATCGGCTTCCTCATGGCCTATGGCATGAGCGTGCTGGATTCGGTCGACGGCAAGCTGGCGCGCCTCACCTTCACCGATTCCAGGCTGGGCAATTTCCTCGACCACGGCCTCGACATGGTGCATCCGCCGATCTGGTACGTCGCCTGGGCCTATGGCCTCGGGCTGGGCGCGGAGGGCTGGCACTCGACGCTGGGCTACGCCACCGTCGCCATCCTGGTCTTCTATGTGCTGGACCGGTTGATCCTGAAGATCTATCCGCGCTTCTTCCAGCGCGGCTTCCACACCCATTCCAAGATGGATGCGACGGTGCGCAGCTTCATCGCCCGCCGCAACATCAACCTGCCGCTGTTCCTGCTGGGCGTGCTGTTCGGACTCGGGCGCGAGGCGTTCCTGCTGATCTCGGCCTGGCAGATTGCCACCGCCGCCTATCACGGCTGCCGCACCTTCTGGATCCTCGCGGTGCAGAAAGCCCATCGCAACCCGCACGCCAAGCCCGCCCACGTCGCGGCGGACCTGGACTGATCTATCCACCCTGAATCGTCATGGCATGGCCACGCCATGTCATGCCATGGCGGCTGGATGTGTCAGGAAACGCGAAGTCGGCTGGGCGGGTCAGTACTTGTCGTCGCCCAGCGCCACGTCGACTTCGTTCGAATACCACAGCTTCTGCAGCCGGCTCAGCTGGCGGGGCTCGAAGGCCTTCACCGGCAGCTCGGCGATGAAGTTGATGTAGCGCCGCGGCACCGAGGTGAGCCCGCGCGGGCTGACGCCATGCACCGCCGCCGCCGAGTTGACGAAGCAGACATACGAATTGGCCTTGTAGGGCACCGTCTTCACCAGCTCGACGTCGCGGTTGAGGGTGCGGTGCTTGACGAAGCGCGGATCGCGGCGCCAGTCATAGATGTCGAGGTCGCCGCCGGTGCTGTGATCCTCGGGATCGCGCATGTAGAACAGCGCCGAGAAGATCTTGTCGCACAAGTCGACATGCGGGGTCTTGACCGAACTCGGCTTGGTCACCGGGGTATTCATGACGAACTGGCAATCCAGGCGCACCTCCGCCTCGCCGGCGAAGCCGCGCGGCACCACGCGCCAATCCTCGTAGGCGCGGCCGATGCGCTCCTCAAGGCCGGGGAATTCGCGCCGGAAATGCGGCGCGAACAGGCGGGTCACGTCATGCCAGTAGTCCGGCGAGGTGTGGTATTCGAAGAACTCGCGCCACAGGGCTGAGATGCGCCGGTCGCCCAGCACCTGCTTCACCGTCATGCGCACCGCTTCGTTGGAGCCGACATCGGCGCGGCCGCTGACGATCATGTCGAGGCTCGGAAACCCGGCGGCCAGCTCCTCGTAAAGCGGCTTCGCCACCACGTCGGCGCGGGAGTAATGCGCATAGGGCTCGCCCACCACGTCGCGCGGCTCGACATCGCTGAGCATTTTCGGGGTGCGGGATTGCAAGGCGGCTGCGAACATCGGCCCCTCCGAGGCATCGACAGGACTCAAACTGGGCTCCATGCTAGTCATGCCTCAGACCTTGCCCATATTGCGAAATGCCGCTGCGGCGTTCCGCCGCGACTGGTTCAGGCGGCGATGCGCGAGCATAGCTCGAGTGCGTCGTGGCGCACGTGGTTGGCCGACATCTCGCGCCGCACGATCTCTTCCGTCACCAGGCCCTTCTCCAGGCACTCCGCCAGCAGCCCGAAGAACAGACGCTCCTGGTTCGGGTCGGGATGCGGCAGGTAGGTCTCGGATTTCGGCGGCTTCGGCGCGATCAGGTTGCGCAGCTGCTTCAGCATCGATTTCGGGAACGGATAACGCGAGTAGTCCTTCACCCGCACGGTGAAATCGACCGGCAGGCCGGTCTTCCACGGCTGCGTCCGCCGATAGGTGGTGTGCAGGATCTTGGTTTCCGGCGTCAGGCGGTCGAAGTCGTTCCACTCGTTCTCGAGCAGGCCGACTGTCTCATCCGCTTCGTATTGCAGCTTGATCCACTTCAGGTAGTCGGTCTTGTACTCGAAGGTTTCATTGAACGTCCGCTCGGCGTCCCAATGCGTCAGCCTGGCGTTCTCCAGCAGCATGACGCTGGACGCGCGATAGGCCGGCAGCTCCTTGATCGCCGGCCGGATCCGGCACATCACCGCCTTGCCCTGCATGTCGCGGCTGAGCAGGTCCCACACGTCGCCCACGGCGAAGCAATCGGGATCGATCACCACCGCGCGGCCGGAATAGTTCATCAGCTTCGGCGGCGCGAAGCGCAGCGGGGTGAAGGATTGCAGGTCGTGCCGCTCCCACACCCGGTGCTCGACCCCGCGCAGGAACTTCTGGCCTTCCTTGGCGTGCAGCCAGGGGAAATCGTTGTAGTGCAGGATCTCGACCCCGAAGCGCTCGGGATGCCGGCTGTTCCGATGCAGCG
>JBGAGP010000198.1:0-5195 GCA_044226685.1 Dongiaceae bacterium | reverse complement strand
CATGTCCGATTCCGTACTCGTCGCCGCGTTGAAACAGATCACGACTGCGACTCTCACCACGGTGTTGCTGAAAAAAGGCATCCGGCGTTCCTGGATGAAGGGGCCGAAGATGCTGCGCGACGGCCAGGCGCGCATCGCTGGCCGCGCCTTCACGCTGCGCTTCGTGGCGGCGCGCGAGGACCTGGCGACGCCGGCCTCGTGGTCCTCGCCCCGTTCCACGCGCGCGGCGATCGAGGACATGCCCGCGGGCTGCATCGCGGTCATCGACGCCATGGGCGTGACCGATGCCGGCGTGTTCGGCGACATCCTGGCCCAGCGCATGGCGGTCAGGAACGTCGCCGGCCTGGTCACCGACGGCGTGATGCGCGACGTGGCCGGCGTGCTGGAGACCGGCCTGCCGGTCTGGTGCCAGGGCGCGGCGGCGCCGGCTTCCGTGGCCGGCCTCACCTTCGTCGGCTGGCAGGAACCGATCGGTTGCGGTGGCTGCGCGGTCTATCCCGACGATCTCATCGTCGCCGATGGCGATGGCGCGGTGGTGATCCCGGCGGCGCTCGCCGAAGAGGTGGCGAAGCTCGGCACCGAGCAGGAAGCGCTCGAAGCCTGGATCATGGACGAAGTGAAGGCGGGCCGTGCCTTGCCCGGCCTCTATCCGCCGAACGAAGAAACCCTGGCGCGCTACGCGGCGCGGAAGAAGCCCTGAGCCGCCTCTAGTCCTCGGCGGCCGGAATGGCCTTCTCCAGCGAAACGGCGCCGAGGTCCTTGACCACGGTCACCGGCGGCGTCGCGCTGGCCAACGCCGGCGCCGTCTTGTGCGAGGTCTTGGCGAGGGTCCGGGTCATGTGCTCGAGCAGCGGCTCGAGGCCGAGCCCGGCGCTCAAGCTCCGCGCCTTTTCCAGTGCCGCTTCCACCTGGGCGAAATTGCCCGACTTGAAGCCGTGCGCCGCGTCGGCGATGGCGCCGAGCAGTTCCTCCGCCTGGGGCGCCTTGGCGACCTCCGGCCCGCCGATCAGGGCATAGAGGCTGGCCGGCTTGGTCTTGCCCTTGACGTAGATGTCGCCGACCGGGATGGCGGCGAAGTCGGGCGCCGCGGCGCGGGTCTGCTCGCCGATCAGGATGTCGACGCCGAAATTCTTGCTCACCCCCTCGATGCGCGAGGCGAGGTTCACGTTGTCGCCGATGACCGAGTAGTTGCGCACGGTGCGGGAGCCGAGGTTGCCGACCAGCGCCGGGCCGGAATTGAGGCCGATGCCGATCATGATCGGCTGATGCTCCTGGCCCGCCTTGGCCGCCTTCTCCGCCAGCTGCGCGTTGAGGATGGCGAGGCGGCGGCGCATCTCCAGCGTGGCGCGGCAGGCGAGCTCGGCATGTTCCGGCTCGTCCAGCGGCGCGTTCCAGAACGCCATGATGGAATCGCCGATATACTTGTCGATGGTGCCGCCGCTCTCCAGCACCGCCTCGGTCATCGGGGTCAGGAAATCGTTGAGCAGCAGGGTGAGCGCCGTCGCCTCCATGCGCTCCGAGATGGTGGTGAAGTCGCGGATGTCGCAGAACATGATGGTGAGGTCGCGCACCTCGCCGCCCAGGCGCAGCAGCGCCGGATTGGCGACCAGCCGCTTGACCATGGCCGGGGCGATGTAGTGGCTGAAGATCTCGCGCACCTGCTTGCGCTCGGCGTCGGAGCGGCGGAAGGAGAGCAGCACGCCGGTGGTGAACACGGCGAGGGCGCCGGCCGACGGATAGGCCGGGTCGAACAGCCAGCCGCGTTCGAGGAACGCCCACCAGCCGAAGCCCGTTGCGGCGACTACGCTTGCGCCGCCAAGAATGGCGCAGCCGACGGCGCCCAGGCGCGGCATCAATGCCACCAGCGCCAGCCCCAGCAACAAGAGCGCCCCCAGTTCCAATTCGTTGGCCCAGAGCGGCCGCTCCAGAAACTGGCCGGTCAGGATCTGTTCGACGATCTGGGCGTGGATCTCGACACCCGCGACCGCGCTGTCGTTGGGGGTGGAGCGCAGATCCTTCAGCCCGGCGGCGCTGGTCCCGACGAAGACGATGTTGCCGCCGAGATCGGCCTCCCCGGCCAAGACCTTCCAGGCAGGCACGTAGCGCTCTGCCATGTGCCCGGTGTCGCGCAGCCAGACCTGTGCTTTGGGATCGGTCTTGATCGGCAGGTTGCTTGCCTTGCCGATGGCGAAGCCGACGATTCCATCACGCCAGCCGACCAGCCAGGTGCCTTGGGCCCCGCTGAACTTGACCACGTAGTTCTTCTCGCCCAGAGCGACGCGCAGGGCTTCCGCCGCGAGGCTGGGGTAGATGGTCTCGCCGCCATCCACCAGCAGCGGCACGCGTCGCACGATGCCGTCGCGGTCATAGACGGTGTTGATGCTGCCGATGCCCGCCGCGGCTTGTTGCAGGATCGGCAGACTGGCGACGGCGCCCGAGTATTGGACCAGATACTGGGCAGGATCGATATTCTTGGCGCCGATCTTGGCGAGGCCCGCCTTGCGGACCAAGCGGTAGTTGGTTTGGCCTTCGCTCATCGACACGCCGATCACGACGCGGCCGCGCGCGATCTCCTCGGCCAGAATCTGATCCGGGTCCTTCACGCGCGCCTCGACCTGGCCGACGAGCGGATCGTCCGCCGGCAAGCCCCAGCTTGGAAAGACCAAGGCGGGCGAGGTGCGATCAGGTTCGGCATAGACGATGTCGAGCGCCACCGCTGCAGCGCCTTGCTCGCGCAGCCTAGCCAGTAATTGCGCCATCAGGCTGCGCGGCCAGGGCCATTGGCCGAGCTTCGCCAGGCTTTCATCGTCGATGTCGACGATCTTCACCGGCAGCGGCTGGTATTCGCGCGGCTGCACGCGCTGGTACTGGTCGAAGACCAGCGCGCGCAGGTCGCCCAGGATCGGCGGGTCGATCACGCGCAGCAGGAGGGCCGCCGCAAGCACCAGGGAGGCCAGCACGGGTTGCAGCCACTTGTTCATGCGCCGATGCGAAGCCCTCGAATTAACCCTGAATTGGGAGCGCGGTCCCACCTGCGGACCGCCGCGCCCATGTCTGCCAGAATCTCGCGCCAGAGACCTGTACCAACCAGAGACCTGTACCAAATCGTAGCGGAATTGGCTCGAATTGTATTGACCGCCGCCGCCGCCCGGCAGACTGTTTTGTCTCCATAGCACACATCGACGGGAGGGCCCCATGCGCCGCATGGCTTGTCGTGTTTGCGTGATGTCCGTCTTGGGGACGCTGGCAGCTTGGGATGCCGGCGCGGTGGGCATTGCGACTGTCACCGACGTGACCAACGAAGGCTTTCGCAAGCCGCCGGGCGCCGGCGAGTTGCCGGTCGCGCCAGCCGATGAGCTGGTGCCGGCGGAGGCGCTGCGCACCGGCGAAGAATCCACCATCGAGGTCAAGTTCATCGACGGCTCGGAGCTGAGCGTCGAGGCGCTGAGCGAAGTGGTGCTCTCCGACTATGTCTTCGATCCGCAGGCGGCGGCCAGTTCCGGTGTCATCAATCTCAATGCCGGGCTGTTCCGATTCAATTCCAACAAGATGCCGGATTCCGGCCTGCAACTGAAAACGCCGGTGGCGACCATCGGCATCCGCGGCACCGAGTTCCTGGTGACGGTGACCGACACGGCCACCGTGGTCGACATCGTCGAGGGCGCCGTGCATGTGGCGCCGGCCGGCAACGGCCAAGCGATCACCTGCGAGGGCGGGCAGAGCATCCTGGTGGCCGGGCCGGATGAGGACGCCGTGTGCGGCGATTTCGGCTCCTTCACCACCGCGGCCGGCGAGGAGCCGCCGACCCAGCAGGCCAGTGCCGACCCCAATGGCGAAGCGAAAGGCGCACCGGAGCCCAAGGCCCGCGACAATCCGGGATCGGGTGGCGGCGGTGGCGGTACCGGTGGGGGCGACACTGGCGGCGGTGACACGGGCGGCGGTGATACCGGCGGCGGAGATACTGGTGGTGGCGACACGGGCGGTGGTGACACGGGCGGCGGTGATACCGGCGGTGGCGACACCGGTGGTGGCGACACGGGTGGCGGTGATCCCGGTGGCGGCGGGTCGCCGCCCGGCAATCACTCCGGCCTGGGCGATGGCAGCAATCCGGGGCAGGGGCATGGCAATGGCCAAAACTCCGGCAATGGCAATGGCGGCACCAACAATCCGGGCGGCGGCAGGAGATAACGCCGCGTTGATCCTGGTGGTGCGTGCCATCGCTCTGCCATGGCGATCTGTGATGCCCTTCACACAGGCCACGCTTATCTGATTAACCAAGCGCACCGATACCGGCATTTGTATCGGAGTTTAATACAATGCTATTGACCCCGAGAGCGGGGTGAGCAGACAATCCGGTCCACCGCAGCACGTCCGACAGAGGGCCAGTCGCGCTGGATCAGGTCGATCCGGAAGACTTGTCGGAGAGGGCAGCGGGATCTGAACCAAGCGTCGGATGGGGATTCGACGCAACTTCGACGGGTTTCCCGGCGTTTGGACAGGTCCCGCGGTATTTCCTCTCATTTCGCCCTTGTATCGGAATCGCAGTTTGCGTTATGCGCACGCGGCGAACGGGGCATGCACGGGACTATGCGTAACGCCGAACCGCCACGATCAGGATGGCAGACGGCATCGACCGAATTGGGTCGCGAGTGGGGACAGAACTCCGTGGGGCAAGCGGACCTCGAACACGCGCCGGGCTGATTTGTGGCCCGCGGGCAACGAGGCGCAAGCCGAACACGAAACGGGTGTCAGCGATTGGAGGCCTTCATGAAGAGGCAATTGACGTATCAGATATGCTCCGTGATAGCGGCTTTCGCGTTCACGGGCGCCGCCCATGCGGCGGGAATCGCCACGGTTCTCGACGTGGTGAACGAAGGGTACCGCACCCCACCGGGTGCGAGCGAGACCGGCGCCAAGCCGGCCGACGAGCTGGTGCAGAACGAAGCCCTGCGCACCGAGGACGAATCGACCATCGCGGTGAAGTTCGTCGACGGCTCCGAGCTCAGCGTCGAAGCGTCGAGCGAGGTGGTTCTCTCGGACTATGTCTTCGACGGTTCGGCCAGCAGCGGCCTGATCAACCTGAATGACGGGTTGTTCCACTTCACGTCGAACGGCAACAACGACCAGGGCGTGAAGCTGCGCACCCCGGTCGCCACCATCGGCGTGCGCGGCACCGAGTTCCTGGTGCATGTCGA
>JBGAGP010000197.1:0-5232 GCA_044226685.1 Dongiaceae bacterium | reverse complement strand
GTCGCCGCAGGTCTTCCTGCAATCGGACATGGTGCTCGCCCACGCGCCGGCGGCCGACAGCTGGCTGTGGCTGCCGGCGCGCGCCGTGCTCGGCGACGGCATCGCGCTGCTGGCGACCTTCGCCACCGGCATCGTGCTCCTGGCCGTGCCGATGCAGCTCCTGGCCAAGCGCCTCGGCGATTATGCCCTGGCCGCCGCCGGCATCGACCAGGGCACGAAGCGCACGCGGCCTGCCAGCTGGGTGTTCCGCAAGGCCAGCCCGGCACAGCTGCTGCGGCGCAAGGAATGGGTGCTGCTGCTGCGCGACCCCTGGCTCGCCTCGCAGACCATGATGCAGATGCTCTATCTGATCCCCTCCGGCCTGCTGCTGTGGCGCTGCTACGGTGCCAGCGACGGCGCCGCGGTGGTGCTGGCGCCGGTGCTGACCATGGCGGCGGGGCAGCTGGGCGGCGGCCTTGCCTGGCTCGCGGTCTCGGGCGAGGACGCGCCCGACCTGATCGCCTCGGCGCCGATTTCGCCCCGGCTGCACCTGATGTCGAAGGTGCAGGCGGTGCTGCTGGCGATCTTCGCGGTGTTCGCGCCGTTCCTGCTCGGCCTCGCCGGGCTGTCCTGGCGCGCGGCCCTGCTGGTCGCCGCCGGCATCGGCGTCGCCGCCCTGTCCTCGACCATGATCCAGATCTGGTTCCGCGCCCAGGCCAGCCGGCGGCACTTCCGCCGGCGCCAGACCTCGTCTCGCATCGCCACCTTCGCGGAAGCCTTCTGCTCGGTCGCCTGGGCCGCCACCGCCGCGGTCGCCGCCGGCGGCTCGTGGTTCGCCCTCGGCTCGGCGCTCATCGCGGTGCTGATCCTGGTCGGCGCCTGGGCGATGCGCCCGCAGGCCTGACCGCCCGGCCGACGCGGCCAGCCTTGATGGCAATCCCGCAGCCCGGCCTATTGTTGCGCTTTCGGCGGCATGTTACGTCGCTGCCATGACCACGCCTGCATCGGCCCATGCGGCCACGCCCTATCGCGGCATCGCCATCGGCTTCCTCGCCTATTTCCTGTTTTCCTGCGGCGACGCGGGCATGAAGGCGCTCGGCGGCCGGCTGCCGGTCTACGAGATCGGCTTTTTCTGCATGCTGGTCTCGGCCCTGGTGCTGCTGGTGCTGCGGCCGCGCGACGAGCGCTGGCGCGACGCCTGGCGGCCGCGCCATCCCAAGCTGGTGCTGCTGCGCGGGCTGGCCGGCGCCGCCTCGGGCATCCTCGCGGTCTACGCCTTCACCACCATGCCTTTCGCCGAGGCCTATGCCCTGATCTTCCTGTCGCCCTCGATCGCCACCATCCTGTCCATCTTCGTGCTCGACGAGCAGGTGCGCTGGCGGCGCTGGTTCGCGGTGGCGTTGGGCTTCGCCGGGGTGCTGGTGATCGTGCGCCCGGGGTTCGCGGAACTCGGCTTCGGCCATCTCTGCGCCCTCGGCGTCTCCTTCTTCTCCGCCAGCACGGTGATCATCCTGCGCAAGCTGGGGCCGACCGAAAGGCGGGTCAGCCTGCTCGGCGCCGTGGTCTGCGCCGCGCTCACCAGCAACGGCCTGCTGATGCTGCCCGGCTTCCGCTGGCCGACCCTGGCGGACCTGCCGCTGATCGCCCTCGCCGGCACCTGCGCCGGCGTCGCCCAGCTCTGCCTGGTGGTGGCGACCCGCCATGCCCCGGCCAACCGGGTCGCCCCGGCGCAGTACAGCCAGATGGTCTGGGCGATCGTGATCGGCGGCCTCCTGTTCCAGGAATTTCCCGACCGCCTGTCGATGATCGGCATCGGCCTCATCGCCGTCTCCGGCCTCATCACCTTCCTGCGCGAAGAGGCGCGCGGCGGCTGGTGGGCGCGCATCATCCTGCAGCGCGAGCGCACCTGAGGCTTCCGGCTGGCGCCCGAAACTTCCGGCTTGCGCGGGCGCGCAACGCGGCGAAGAATGCACCGTATGACCCTCGACCAGTTCTCCGCCTCGCTCGCCGCGGCCGAGCCGCCCGCCGGCCTGAGCCTCGCCCTCGCCGCCCTGTGGTGGGATGCCAAGGGCGACTGGAACGCCGCGCATGAGCACGTCCAGCGCGACGAAGGCAATCCGGAATGCGACTGGGTGCACGCCTATCTGCACCGCAAGGAAGGCGATTCCGCCAATGCCGGCTATTGGTATCGCAGCGCCGGGCGGAAGGCGGCGAACGGCGCGCTGGAGCACGAATGGGCGGCGATCGTCGCGGTGCTGACCGGGCCGAAGGACGCGAGGCGCCAGGCATGACCGCCCAGGCGATGAACCATTTCACCATCCTGGCCGAGGATCTGGCGACGACCTGCGCCTTCTACCGCGACCTGCTCGGCCTGACCGAAGGCTACCGCCCCAACATGGGCTTTCCCGGCGCCTGGCTCTATGCCGGCGAGGTCGCCGTGCTGCACGTCGTGGTCAAGAACCCGTTGCCCAAGCAGCGCGCCGGGGTGCTCGACCACATGGCCTTCACCGCCACCGGTTTGCCCGCCACCGTCGCCGCACTGAAGCGGCGCGGCATCGCCTACAACCTCGGCCGCCAGGTCGAGACCGGCACCTGGCAGCTCTTCCTGCACGACCCAAACGGCGCCAAGGTCGAACTCGACTTCGACGCCGGGGAGCCCGGGCCGGCCGACTAGCGCGGATTCCACCCACCTCGCGCCGCCGCCCCTGCCGTACGCTCAGCGACGGGTTGCCGCAGGTTGCTTGATTCGGCTTCCCTTCCCGCGTATCTTCGTATCTATGAATATACAGAAAATGACCCGCACGGCAGAAATGGTCAGCGAGTTGATGAAGACGCTGGCGCATCCGAAGCGGCTGCTCATCCTCTGCCAGCTGGTCGAAGGCGAGCGGTCGGTCGGCGAGTTGGCCAGATTGCTGGACATGCGCGAGGCCGCGGTTTCGCAGCAGCTGACCCTGCTGCGCAAGGACAAGATGGTTGCCACCCGGCGCGAGGGTCAGACCATCTGGTATTCGATGCCGCGCGAGGATGTCCGGGCGTTGCTGGGCTATCTCTACGAGACCTATTGCGCCAAGCCCGCCCGCCGCTAGTCAAAGGCCGAAAACGGCCGTCACGCATTTGGAGGAGCCGCCCCATGAAGCCCGAGGTCACCGGTTTTTTCGACGAAGACACCTTCACCATTTCCTATGTCGTCGCCGACCCGGCGAGCAAGGCCTGCGCCATCGTCGACAGCGTGCTCGACTTCGACCCGGCCTCCGGCCGGACCAGCCGCAAATCGGCGGATCAGGTCATCGCTTTCATCCGCAAGGCCGGCTTGAAGCTGGACTGGATCCTGGAGACCCATGTCCATGCCGACCACCTGAGCGCCGCACCCTATCTCCGCAAGGAGCTCGGCGGCCGCATCGGCATTGGCTTCAACGTGGTGACGGTCCAGAACGTCTTCGGCAAGGTCTTCAACGTCGAGCCTGAGTTCAAGCGCGACGGCAGCCAGTTCGACCACCTGTTCCAGGACGGCGAGACGTTCAAGGTGGGCAATATCGAGGCCAAGGCGCTGTATACGCCCGGCCACACGCCCGCCTGCATGACCTACGTGATCGGCGACGCCGGCTTCGTCGGCGACACCATGTTCATGCCGGACTACGGCACCGCGCGCTGCGACTTCCCCGGCGGCGACGCCCGCCAGCTCTACCGCTCCATCCGCAAGATCTTCGCCCTGCCGCCGCAGACCCGGCTGTTCATGTGCCACGACTACAAGGCGCCGGGCCGCGACGAATATCGTTGGGAAACCACGGTGGCGGACGAGAAGGCGAAGAACGTCCATGTCCGCGACGGCATCTCGGAGGATGACTTCGTCACCATGCGCCAGAAGCGCGACGCCACCCTGTCCATGCCGCGCCTGATCCTGCCCTCGGTCCAGGTCAACATGCGGGCCGGCAACCTGCCGCCGGCGGAAGCCAACGGCGCCCGCTACCTGAAACTGCCAGTCGACGCCCTGTAGGGCGACACCCTGTAGGCGACGCGCTGTAGCGGTCGCAAGAAACGCACGAATCGGACGGCCCGCCCGGACCGCCCGCGATCCTTGGAGGAACGCTTATGGAGAGCATCAAGCGGCTGACCCCGTTTTTGTCGGTGGCGCCCCAGATCAGCCTGGGCGATATCGGCACCCTGTCGGCGCATGGCTACCGCGCGGTGATCAGCAACCGCCCCGATGGCGAAGGCGAAGGCCAGCCGACGGGCGCCGAGATCGCCGCGGCGGCGCAGCGCAGCGGCCTCGACTTCCGCCACATCCCGGTGGTCTCGGGACAGATCCGCGACGACGACGTGCAGGCCTTCGCCACCGCGCTCGCCGAGCTGAAGGGGCCGGTGCTCGCCTTCTGCCGCACCGGCACGCGCTCGACCAGCCTGTGGGCGCTGTCCGAGGCGCATCACCTGGACCCGGCGGCGATCCTGCAGACCGCCGCGGGGATCGGCTACGATCTTTCCGCGCTCGAGGACCGGCTGCGCAACCGCTGGCAGGCGGGGTTGCGCCAGGCGGCGCGGCTCGAGGCGGGCGCACCCACGGCCCTGCAGCCGACCCATCACACGCCCTACGACGTCCTGATCGTCGGCGGCGGCGCCGCCGGTTGCTCCGCGGCCGCGAGCCTGCTGAAGCGCCGGCCGGCCTTGTCCATCGCCATCATCGAGCCGCGCGACATCCATTACTACCAGCCCGGCTGGACCCTCGTCGGCGGCGGCGTGTTCGACCGCTCGCAGACCGAGCGGCCGATGGCCCGCGCCATCCCCAAGGGCGTCAAATGGATCCGCGCCGCGGTCGCCGGCTTCGAGCCGGAGCACAATGCCGTCGTCCTCGAAGACGGGGCCCGGGTGCCCTATCGCACCCTGGTCGCGGCGCCCGGCCTCACCTTGCGCTGGAACGCCATCCGCGGCCTCAACGAGACCCTGGGCAAGAACGGCGTCACCTCAAACTACCTGTTCGACCTGGCGCCCTATACCTGGCAGCTGGTGCAGGGGCTGAAGCGCGGCACCGCCATCTTCACGCAGCCGCCGATGCCGATCAAATGCGCCGGCGCGCCGCAGAAGGCGATGTACCTGTCCTGCGACCACTGGCGGCGCCAGGGTGTCCTCGGCGACATCAACGTCGAGTTCCAGACTGCCGCCGCCGTGCTGTTCGGCGTCGCCGACTTCGTGCCGCCGCTGATGAAGTATGTCGAGCGCTACGGCGCCAAGCTCAACTTCAACAGCCAGCTGACCGCAATC
>JBGAGP010000018.1:0-45703 GCA_044226685.1 Dongiaceae bacterium | reverse complement strand
GCCCCGATGCCATGGTCCGCCGCGCTGGGGCGGAACTCCACATTGTGCACATGGATGTGCTGGCCGGGCGCGATCGCCTTCGTCGCGTTGCCGATGATCTGGCCCAGCTTGCGGACCGGCTCCCCCGCCCCGATCGGCGCGACCGCCAGCTTGTGGCCCCGCCCGATCGGCTCTACCGGACGCAAATCCCCCAGCCCGATCTCCTCCCCCGCCGCCAGGTCCCGCGTCGCAACGACCAGCGGGTCGGCAGGGTTCAACTGCAGAACTGGAGGCTGGTTGCTCCGGTCGGTCATCAGCGCAACTGGATCCAGATGGTCTTCACCTCGGCATACTGGTCATGCGCCAGCAGCGACTTGTCGCGGCCGCCGAAGCCCGATTCCTTGAAGCCGCCGAAGGGCACGGCCATGTCGCCCTCCGAGTAGCAGTTGATCGAGACGGTGCCAGCGCGCAGTGCCTTCGCCACCTTGTGCGCGGTGTTGATGTTGTCGGTGTAGAGCGAGGAAGCAAGGCCGTAGCTGGTGTCGTTGGCGATCTTCACCCCGTCCTCCGCGTCCTTGAAGGAGATGACAGAGAGCACGGGGCCGAAGATCTCCTCGCGCGCGACGCGCATCTGGTTGGTGACGCCGTCGAAGATGGTCGGCTCGACGAAATAGCCGCCGCTCGCTTCATGCAGGCGCCTGCCGCCGAAGGCCACCTTGGCGCCTTCCTTCCTGCCGATATCGATATAGGACAGCACCTTCTTCAAGTGCCCCTCCTCGATCATGGCGCCGACCTTGGTCTCCGGCGAGAAGGGGTCGCCGACCTTCCACCCGCCGAACTGCGCCGAGAGCTTTTCGAGCAGCCGGTCCTTCACCTGCTCCTGCACGATGAGGCGGGAGCCGGCGCTGCAATTCTCGCCCTGGCAGAACAAAATGCCGGCGGCGACCTGCTCGGCCACGGGGTCGAGGTTGCCGACATCGCCCATGACCAGGGCCGGGCTCTTGCCGCCGCATTCCAGCACGATGCGCTTCATGTTGGATTCGGCGGCGTATTTCAGGAACAGGCGGCCGACCTCGCCCGAGCCGGTGAAGCTCACGCAATTGATGTCCATGTGGCGGCCGACCGCCTGGCCCGCCGTCTCGCCGAAGCCCGGCACGACATTGAAGACGCCGTCCGGGATACCGGCCTCCGCCGCCAGCTTGGCCAGCCGCAGCATGGTGAGCGGCGTCTGCTCGGCGGGTTTCAGCACCAGCGAGTTGCCGCCGGCCAAGGCGGGAGCGATCTTCCACATCGCCACGAAGATCGGGAAGTTCCACGGCAGCACCGTGCCGACCACGCCGATCGGCTCGCGCACGATCATGGAGACGACATCATGCGGCGCCGGCGAGACCTGGTCGTAGAGCTTGTCAATCGCCTCGGCATGCCAGCGCAACGTCTCGATCGCGTCCGGCAGGTCGACGTTGAGCGAATCATTGATCGGTTTGCCGCAATCCAGCGTCTCCATCACCGCGAGTTCGGTCAGGTCGCGCTCGATCAGATCGGCAAAGCGCAGCAGAACTTTCTTGCGCTCACGCGGCGCCAGGCGCGACCAGGAGCCCGATTCAAAGGCCTGGCGCGCCGCCTTCACCGCCAGGTCGACATCGGCGGAATCGCATTCGGCGACGCTGATGATCTTCCTGCCGGTGGCCGGGTTTTCCGTGTCGAAGGTCCTGCCTGAGAGCGCCGACACGAACCTGCCGCCGATGAAGGCCTTGGTCTCGAAACTGAGCTTGGCGGCGATGGCGTTGTAGCTGGCGCTGGTGACGGCGTTCATCTGGATAGGTTCCCTCAATAGACGGGGTTAGCGCATGCCAATGCTGATCCCATCGGCGGTGAAAAGGTGGCAATGGCGCGGATCGAAGCCGACCCGGACCCGTTGCTGGTCATGGGTAACGGCGCCGAGGTGATGGATGATGAGCGCGCCCGCCGGGTGACCGGGTGCATGCAGGTAGGAGGTGCCGCCGAGCTGCTCGACGAACTCGATGTCGGCCTCGAAGCTGTGCGGCGCGGCGGCGCTCACCGCCAGATGCTCGGGGCGGATGCCGAGGGCGACGTCCTCACCCACCGAGCGTCCGGAGTCGCCCACCAACTCGACCGGAGCCTGCAGGCCCGGGACGTCGATACGCAGGCGCTCGCCGGAGGTCGCGATCACCTTTCCCGCGAGGAAGTTCATCTTCGGCGAGCCGATGAAGCCGGCGACGAAGCGGTTGACCGGATGCTCATAGAGCTCGATCGGCGTGCCGATCTGCTCCACCCGGCCGTCACGCAGGACCACGATGCGATCGGCGAGCGTCATCGCCTCGACCTGGTCATGGGTCACGAAGACCATGGTGGTACCGAGCTGACGGTGCAGCTTGGTCAGCTCCAGGCGCATCTGCACGCGGAGTTCCGCATCGAGATTGGAGAGCGGCTCGTCGAACAGGAAGACGCCCGGCTCCCGCACGATGGCGCGGCCGATGGCGACCCGCTGACGCTGGCCGCCCGACAGCTCCTTCGGCAGGCGGTCGAGCAGCTCTTCCAGCTGCAGGATCGCCGCCGCCTTGCGCACCAGCCGGTCGCGCTCCGCTGCCGGCACGCCGGACATGCGTAGCGAAAAGCCCATGTTCGCCGCGACGTTCATATGCGGATAGAGCGCGTAGGACTGGAACACCATGGCGACGCCGCGCTTGGCCGGCGGCACGCCGCGCATCGGCTTGCCGTCGATCAGGACCTGGCCGCCGCTGACCGGCTCCAGGCCGCAGATCATGCGCAGCAAAGTGGACTTGCCGCAGCCGGAGGGCCCGACGAAGACGACGAACTCGCCATGGGCGATGTCGAGGTCGATGCCGTGCACCACCTCGGTCAGGCCGTAGCGCTTGGTGACGCCTCTCAATTCAACCCGCGACATGGCGCCTCCCCCTATCGGCACTTGCGCCGTGTTTCTTGTTGACCGTCGTCATCCGCGCAGCTCGCCGGGCTGCAGGACGTCGGCATGGATTTTGGTGATGCCGTCGAAATCCTGGGCGTAATAGGCGACATAGAGCGACCCGTCGCGGCGCAGGGCCGCGGTCGGATAGCCGAGGTCCTTGTTCGGCAGATCGTCGCGCACCATGACCGGGTTGCGCAGATCCCAGCTCCTGCCTTCGTCCGCCGACAGATAGATGCGGATGCCATAGGCCGGCCGGCGGCAGCCTGTCACCGCGGCAATGCGCCCGTCGGGCAGCCGGAGGATGTGCGCCGGATAGTCCGGGATGCCGGTCGCCACCGGGCGGCTCCAGCTCCTGCCGCCGTCGTCGGAATGGGTCTCATGCAGGATGCGCTGGGCATTGTCGCGCAGCAACAGCAGCACACGGCCGGAAGGCAGCAGCAGAGATCCCGGCTCCTCGAAATCGTGCCCGGGCTCGTCGGCGACGGAGACCGGCGCCGACCAGGTCTCGCCGCGATCCTTGGAGCGCACCAGGAAGATCTTGCGATAGTTCGGAATATCGGAGAGCGGCAGGATGATATCGCCGTCCGGCAGCTCGATGGCGCCACGCATGCCGTAGCCGCCGGCATAAGGCGCCGTCACCACGCGCACGGAATGCAGGTAGCTTAGCCCGCCATCGTCGCTCAGATGCACCCAGGTCTCGCCGCCGCCGCGCGCCCAGGGGAATTGCGCGGCGATGCCGGCCGGATCCGGCGCCCATTGGTCAAGCTCATAGGACATTGTGACACGCCCCATCAGCGTCTCCGGCCGCACCAGCCCCTCCATCTTCTCCGCCAGGCGCAGGGGATACCAGTGAAAGCGCCACTGGTTGAGCAGCACGCGGCCGCTTTTCAGCGGCGTCAGCCCGGCGCATTCGACACCGAGCCATTGATACCCCGGCACCACTTCCGGTGCCGACCAGGTCTCGCCCTGGTCGCGCGAGACCATGAGCAGATTGGCGTAGAGCGGGTCCTGCGGTGGGTGCAGGATGACATCGCGCCGGACGGTGCGGTTGAACACCATCAGCCAGGTGCCATCCCCCGTGACCGACATATGCGGATGGGCGCAATAGGAATGCGGATCGGCATAGAGGACGCGGCTGGCACGCCGCGTCCCCTCGCCGTTCCGTGCACCAGCGCTGGCGTTCACAGCCGCCATGCTCAGACGCGGAAGCGCGTGCAGAGCACGTATTGCAGCGGCTTCGGGTCGTCGCTCCACTCGTGATAGGAGCAAACCACCGTGCCGTCTGGCATCTGTGCGACGCTCGGATAGCCGATATGCTGGTAGACCCCCGGGTTGTGCCAGTCGACGCCGCCGCCGGCGACCTTGCCCGAAGCAGGACTCATGCGGCTGGAGCCTGGCGTGTCGGTGACGGTGGCGCCCGGCACGCCGCCCTCGCGGATCACGAACTCGTTCTTCACGTCCCAGGTGAGGCCGTCCTCCGAGATGATGCCGCGCACGCCATAGGGCGGGCGGCGATAGCCGTAGACCATCAGGTAGCGGCCGTCCTGCAGCGCGATCAGCTCCGGCGGATAGCCCCAGATGTTGGTCCATTTCGGCGGGGTCCAGGAGAAGCCCTCGTCGTCGGAGACCACCATCACCATGTTGCGCGCATCGCTGCTCGGGTTCGAATGCGTGCGCATGAAGCAGACCAGGCGGCCGTCCTTCAGCTGCACCAGGCCCGGCTCCTCGTAATCGATGATGCTGGCCGGGTCATAAGCGAGCGTGGAGAAATATTCCCAGTTGTCGCCGCCGTCGTCGGAGCGCATCAACGCGGAGCGCGTGCTCTCGCCCTCGCCCTCCTCCTCGTAGCCGTGGATGCGGCCATAGAGGCCCATCAGGATCGAGCCGCTCGGCAGCTGCCAGCAGCCCAGGCGACAGCCGCCATGCTTCAGCGGGCGGACATTGACCGGGATCGGCTCCGACCAGGTCTCGCCGCCGTCCTTGGACTTCACGACGTAGGTACCAAGCCAGCCCTGGATCTTGAACGCCCAGGTCCAGTCGCCCCATTCCTTGGTCATCGGATGGCTGCTCCAGGACGGCTGCGTCGGCTTCATGCCGCGCTTGAAGAAGCCGGTGATCGTGAGGTTGACCAGCAGCGTGCCGTCCTGCAATTCGCAGATGCCGCAATCCCAGTTGCCCTGGGTCTGGGTCCAGGGCAGCACCACGCTGGGCTTGCTCCAGGTCTTGCCGCCGTCCTTGGAGCGGACCAGCAGGGTCTGGCCGCTGTCGTGGTGATACGGGAAGCGCTCTTCGTTGAAGACCGCGACCAGGTCGCCGTTGCGCAGTGTGCGCGTGGCGATCTGGTTCACGCAATGCTCGGGATGCTTGAAGATGGTGAAATGCTCGACGTTCTTGATGGGGGAGGCTTTAGACACGGACATTGTTCTCTCTTTCCTTTGCTCCATCGCCGGCGACGACCGTCACAGGCGAATTCCGATGTTCTTGATGCTGAGGTAGTTGCGGATACCCGGCAGGCCGCGCTCCCGGCCGATGCCGCTATCCTTGATGCCGCCGGTCGGCGCCTGCACGCCGCCGATGAACCAGCCGTTGATCCAGACCGACCCCGCCTCGATGCGCTGCGCCAGGCCGAGGGCGCGGGAGATGTCGCGGCTGTAGACGCCCGCGACGAGGCCGTAGCCGAGGCCGTTGGCCAGCGCCACCGCCTGCTCCTCGCTGTCGAAATCGACCGCCACCGCGACAGGACCGAAGATCTCCTCCCGTGCGATCGAGGCTTCGGGCGCCACCCGGTCGAAGATGGTGGGGGCGACGAAATAGCCGCGGTTGAGGTCCTTCGGCCGGCCGCCGCCCAGGCGCACGCGGGCACCCGATGCCTTGCCGGCGTCGAGATAGGACATCACCTTCTTGTACTGCTCGTCCGAGACCAGCGGGCCGAGATCGCCGTCATCCAGGCCAGGCCGAACGCTGAGCTTTTCCGCGTGTGCCGCGAGGCGGTCGAGAAAGGCGTCGCGGACCTTGCTGTGCAGCAGGATCCGCGACGAGGAGGAACAGACCTGGCCGCTGTTGCCGAAGCAGCCGTCGACCGCGTCGAAAGCGGCGCGGTCGAGATCGGCGTCGGGGAGCACGATCATCGGGTTCTTGCCGCCGAGTTCGAGCACCGCCGGCTTGATGCCCTGGGCGGCGCCCAGATAGACCTTGCGCCCAGTCTCGACCGAGCCGGTGAAGGTGATGCCACGCACCAGCGGGTGGGCGACCAGCGCGGCGCCCGCCTCCTCGCCATAGCCGGTCACCACGTTGACCACGCCGGCGGGGAATCCCACCTCCTTGCAGATCTGCGCGAACAGCAAGGCGGTCAGCGGCGACTGCTCTGCCGGCTTGATCACCACGGTGCAGCCGGCGGCCAGCGCCGGGGCGACCGAACGCGCCACCATACCGAGCGGATAGTTCCACGGCACGATGTGCGCGGTGACGCCGAGCGGCTCCAGCAACGTGAAATCGACGAAATCGCGCCCCAGCGGAATGGTGGCGCCCTCCATCTTGTCGGCGGCACCGGCGTTGTAGCGGATGGTGCCGCAGACTCCGCCGACGTCGCCGCGCGATTCCTTCAGCGGCTTGCCGACATCGAGGGTCTCCAGCCGGGCGATCTCGTCCTTGCGCGCCTCCAGCGCATCCGCGAGCTTGAACAGCAACTGCCCGCGCGCCGCCGGGGTCAGGTCGCGCCAGGGGCCGTGACGGGCGGCATCCGCTGCGCGGACGGCGGCATGGGCATCCTCCGCCTTGCCGCGCGCCACCTGGGTCAGCACCGTCTCGGTGCTGGGGTCGACGGTCTCGAACATGCCGCCTGACTTGGCCGGGCGATACTCGTTGTCGATGAAGAGCTGCCGCGGCTCCAAGGTCACGGCTTGATGGGCGGATGTGCTCACTGTTTCAGGCTTCCTTGCGAGATACCCTGGATGAAATAGCGCTGCAGGACGAAGAACAGGATCAGGCTCGGCAGGCTCAGCACGGTGATGCCGGCCATGGCGACGCTATAGCCCTCGAGTTGGGTGTGGGTGCCGACCACCGGCGTGAAGGCGGCGATCCCGACGGGCAAGGTCTTCATGCTTTCGTCGAAGGTCACCAGCAGCGGCCAGAGGAAGTTGTTCCAGTTCAGGGTGAAGATGATGACGAAGGCGGCGATCATCGGTGCCCGCGCCAGCGGCAGGGCGATCAGCCAGAACAGGCGGAAATGCCCGGCGCCGTCCATCCGCGCCGCCTCCTCGATCTCGCTGGGGAAGGTCAGGAAGAACTGGCGGAAGATGTAGACGCTGAAGACGTTGCCGACGGTCGGCAGGATCAGCGCCTGGTAGCTGCTGGCCCAGCCGATCTTGATCATGCCGAGCAGCATCGGGATGACGGAGACCTCCACCGGGATCATCAGCGAGGCGAGGAAGATGCCAAAGATGAGCCCGCGGCCCGGAAAGCGCATCCGCGCCAGCGCGTAGCCGGCCATGGCGCCCGCCAGGACGCAGAGCGTGGTGGAGACGCCAGCCTGGACAATGCTGTTGAAGCCCCAGCGCACCACCGGGTATTCGAACACTTTCGCGTAGTTGTCCCAGGTCACGCGGTGTGGCAGCCATTCGATGTCCGCCGTCATCACGTCGCTGGGATACTTGAACGAGGTCGAAACCATCCACACGAAGGGCAAGGCCCAGAGCACCGCGATGCCCATCCCGAACAGCCAGATCGGCAGGTCGAGCAGGGTCAGGCGGCGCTCTTCGAGCCAGTCCTTGGCGCGATCGAGGGTGGAAAGCTGCGCCGCCATCACGCCCGCTCCCGGATGGCGAAGCGTTGCGCTACCGTCACCGCCAGGATGACCACGAACAGCAGCATGCCGATGGCCGAGGCATAGCCGAAGAGCTGCCGCTCGATCGCCGTGTTGTAGATGTAGTAGATCGGCGAGGAGGAGGAGCCCGCCGGACCGCCATTGGTCATCACATAGACCTGACTGAAGATCCGCAGGGTGGAGATCAGCTGCAGCGTCACCACCATGGAGATGACCGGGCGCAGATGCGGCAGGATGACGAAGCGGAAGCGCTGGAAGCGGTTGGCGCCGTCCACGGTCGCCGCCTCGGTGATGTCGCGCGGGATGTCCTGCAACGCGGCCAGGAACAGCACGAAGGCAAGGCCGAGGTCCCACCAGATCGAGGCGATGCTCACCCCCACCTTCGACCAATCAGTCGAGGTCAGCCACGGAATCTGACCGATGCCGAGGAAGCCCAGGTAGTGGTTGATGAGACCGTACTGCGTATCCAGCAGCCACACCCAGACCAGGCCGATGACCGTCGCCGAGACGACGTTGGGCGCAAAGAACAGGGTGCGTGCGAGGGCCGAGAGCGGATAGCGCTGGTTGACGAACAGCGCGAAGACGAGACCGAGCACGGTCACGCCCGGCACGATCACGGCGCCGTAGAACAGCACGTTCTGGAACGCCACCGTCACCCAGTGGTCGGAAAATGCGTGGGTGAAATTGTCGAGGCCGAGCCAGCGCGGCTTGCCGATGATGCTCCACTTGGTGAAGGCGACATAGGCGCCGAACAGCACCGGCAGGATGTTGAACAGGAAGAACGGCAGGGCGAAGAAGCCGACGAAGGCATAGCCGATCCAATCGGTCGCATGCGCCTCGCCCGGCGCCGCGGCCTGGGGCCGGGCGGCGGGATTCGCCTGCGCTGTGGGAAGATCGGTCATGCCTTCGTCTTGCTTCCGTGCGGTTGCGGGAGCCGCGTGGGACGCGGCGCGGCTCCCGGCATCAGCCTCAGCCCTCGTCGAGGTCAGCCTGCCACTGCTGCTGGATGGCCGCCATGGCGTCGTCGATCGAGACCTGCTTGGCCCAGACGCCTTCCAGGGTCTTGGCCAGGAAGTTGCCGCCCGAATAGATGGTGAAGTTCGGGCCGTTGACGACCGGGATCTCGCCCACCGTGGCGAAGTCCATGCCGTCGACGAAGGCGCCGCGCACCGACCACGGATTGCCGGCGGTCTTGTAGTCGCTGCGGCCGAGGATCGACTTGCGCGGCGAGGCGCCGCGGCCGACCGTGGTCCATTCGAAGCTGTTGTCCGACAGCCACTTCACCGCCTGCATGGTGGCCTCGTAGCGGGCGGTGTCCTGCTGCGCGTAGAGCTCCAGCCCGCCCATCTCGAAATAGGTGACGTGCTTGTCGCCGATCTTCGGGAACAGGGCGGTCTTGAAGTTCAGCTTCTGCTGCATGTAGCCGTTGAGCGTCCACGGGCCGGTCCAGAAGATCGAGCCCTGGCCGGTGCCGAAGGCCTTGTAGCGGTCGGTGACGTCGCGGGTGGAGACCTTGTGCTTGTCGAACAGGTCGAGCACCCACTGCATCGCCGCCTTGCCGGCATCCGGGTTGACGCAGGCGGTCTTCAGGTCGTCGCTGGCGCGCTGGAAACCCATCTGCTCGGAGACGATGCCCCAGGTGACGGTCGGCTGCACGCCGGAGCCGGTCATCATGATGCCCGAGCGGGTGACCTTGTCGCCCTCACGCTTGGTCATCTTGTCGGCCCATTCGAGCAGCGAGGCGCCATCGGTCGGAGCGCCGTCGACGTCGAGGCCGGCCTCCTTGACGTGGTCCAGGTTGATCTCCGGCTGCAAGCTCATCAGATCCATCGGGATCATGAAGATCTTGTTGTCGTATTTCGGATAGCGCGAGGCCTTGATCGAGTAGTCGCTGAAATCGCCGATATCGAGGCCAACCTGCCCCGCCAGGTCATCCAGCGGCACGGTCACTTCGTCGCGCGCCATCGCCGCCGCCTTGCCGGCGGTGCCCCAGCCGAAATCCGGGCCCTTGCCGGTGGCGACCGCCGCCAGCACCTTGGTCGTGTACTGCTCCTCCGGAATCAGCTCCATCTTGATCTGCACGCCCTTGTCGGTGTGCGCCTTGTTGAAGGCGTCGATGGCGCGGGCCCACACCTCGCCGTCCGAGGCGGCGAGCCAGCTCCAGTGCACGATCTCGATCGGGCTGGCGGCGCGCAGCGGGCGCGCCAGCAGTCCCGGCATGGTGGCCGCGCCGGCGACAACCGCGGTGGATTTCAGGAACCGGCGCCGCGTCACCTTGCCCGATGTGCGCGAGCCGCTTGTTTGCTTGGTCATCTCGTAGCCTCCCTAAGAGTGCATTTCCCCATTGCGATGCGACCTGTGCTCTCCTTGGCCTCCGCCGCGACGGCGCATCTCGCCGCGGAAAGAGCCTGGACCCGTCAACTTGTCTTCTTGATGACACCCGGAACGCCCGAGGCGACCATCATCGCCCGGCAGCGCTCGCGGAATTTTTCGCGCACGTCGCGCGTCGGCGGGCGGCAGCGGCTGGAATCCAGCCCCACCAGCTCCATGCACAGCTTGTCGAGATAGCCGTCGCCGCTGGTGTAGGTCTTCTCGATCTCGACCCACAGCTTGTAGAACGGCATCGCCTCCTCGACCATCATGCGCTGCACTTCCGGGTAGTCGCGCGCATTCAAACGATCGAGCAGCTTGATGCCCCATTCCGGCCAGTAGTTGCACAGATGCACCTCGAAGGCGCGGGCACCCATCATGTGGCTCATGGTGAAGAGCAGGTTGTTGTCGATGATGGTGAGGCGCCTGGCGAAGTGGGAGACCGTGTCCTCGAACTCCATCGCGTCGGTGCGCGGCGTCGCCCATTTCAGCCCGACGACATTGGGAATCGCGCAAAGCCGCTCGGCCATGGCGATGGAGATGCCGGATGCAGTCCAGAAGGTGTTGTAGACGATGATCCCGATATCGGCGGCCTCGGCGGCGGCGCAGACATATTCGTAGAAATCGTCCTCGGTGTGGGTGAAGTAGAACGGGCAGGAGACCTGGATGAAGTCGCAGCCGAGGCGGTGCGCGGTCTTCGCCAGCTGGCGCAACTCGCGCGTGTTGGTGGTCTGCGCACCCATCGCCACCGGGATGCGCCCGCCGGCCGCGTCGATCACGGTCTCGGCCACCAGCTTGCGCTCGTCGAAGGACATGGCCGAGAAGTCGCCCGCGGCGCCGCCCGCCAGCAGCACGCCGTTCTCGGCATTGATGCCGCGCTTCTGCAGGAAGCCGACATGGCGCCGGATCGCGTCGGTATCGACCTCCAGATCCGGGTCGCGGAACATGGTCGGCACCGTGATGTAGCAGCCTTCGAGCTTTTTCTTCAGTAATTCGCGGTCCATGCTTGCTCTTGCCTGCGATTTGCCTGAATCCGGGCGCGAATTCTCGTTCGCTGAACAGCCCTCGGGCCAAGCGTTATTGTATTCGCCACGTTGTTCTAGTTCCGGGAGGGCTTGCTGAGCGCGCCGTGTGCTCGGTTCTACTTACCAGCATTGGCCCATTTCGGGCCGACCCCGCCGTCCACAATTGGAGTATTGCGCGATTGAGGATTTTTGACTTGACGATGCACGACAAAAACTTGATGGTCAGCTACCTGATGGTTCGATGGTCTCGGCATGGATCGCGGCGCGCCGCATCGCATCGGTTTCTTCCTGGTGCCGGAATTTCCGATCTATGCGGTGATCCCGGCCACCGAGGCGTTGCGCATCGCCAACCAGAATAGTGGCCACACGCTGTTCGACTGGCGTTTCATCTCCGTCGACGGCGCGCCGGTGCGTGCCGGCAACGGCATGCTGGTGACGCCTGACATCTCCTTGGACCAGCCACCGGATTTCTCCACCCTCATCGTCTGCGCCGGCAACCATCCGACGCAGTATCTCGACCGCCGGCTGCTCAACTGGCTCAGGCGCATCGATCGCCACGGCATCCGCATCGGCGCGCTCGACACCGGCACCTTCGCCCTCGCCGAGGCCGGGCTGATGGACGGCTACCGCATGACCCTGCATTGGGAGGCCATGCCGCTGTTCCACGAGCGCTATCCCGACCTCAACGTGGTCGAGCAGATTTTCGTCATCGACCGCAACCGCATCACCTGCGCCGGTGGCGCCGCCGCCACCGACATGATGCTGCACCTGATCGCCCTCGACATGGGCACCATGCTGGCGCAGATCGTCGCCAACGGCATGGTGCACGAGCGCATCCGCCACGGCACCGACCCGCAGCGTGCGGTGCTCGACTCGCCGATGGGCTCGCTCGACCCCATCGTGCTGCGCGCGATCCGCCTGATGGAAGGAAACCTCGAGGCGCCGCTCAGCCCGGCCGAGATCGCCGAGGAGGTCGGGCTGACCACCCGGCGACTGGAGCGGCTGTTCCGGCGCAAGCTGCAGGATTCGCCGCAGCGCTACTACCTGAAGATCCGCCTGCAGGCCGCGCGCAACCTGCTGTTCTACAGCGACGTGCCGATCCAGAACGTCGCCCTGTCCTGCGGCTTCTCCGGCGCCGAGGTGTTCTCGCGCTCCTTCCGCGCCCATTTCGGCCAGTCGCCGCGTGAATTCCGCAGCGATTTCAGCACCGACCGCCTGCACCGCTTCCACCCGGAATTCGTGCAACGTCTCGCCTAGGCGCCATGCGCCCGGCGCGCTTGCAAAGCTCCCGGGCCCGTGCCACGGTCGGGCTCTCATCCATTGACCCAATGTCGATTTCAGCGGTTTGGGTCCGCCCTGACTGCGCTTGACCGATGTACATCTGCGACCGAAATCTCACCGGCCCTGAAGGCTGTCCCGCATGAAAGGGCCGAGTTTCACCGCCTTCCGTCACCGCGATTTCACGCTTTACGCCGGGGCGAACTTCCTGTGGACCATCGCCCTGCAGGTGCAGGCGACGGCGCTCGCCTGGCAGATCTACGAGATCACCCACGACCCGCTGCAGCTTGGCCTGGTCGGCCTGATGGAGTTCCTGCCGGCGGCCCTGCTGGCATTGCCCGCCGGGCACCTCGCCGATCGCATCGACCGCCGCCGGCTGATCCTGATCGGCGTCGGGGCGGAACTCGTCGCGGCCTGTGTGCTGCTCAGCCTGGCGCTGACCGGGCACATCGTTGAGGGGGCGATCCTCGCCCTGGCTTTCGCATTCGGTGTCGCGCGAGCCATCGCCACGCCGGCGGCGCGCGCGCTGATGCCGAACTTGATGCCGCGCGAGGATTTCGCCGGCGCGGTCGCGTGGTCGTCCACCTCCTGGCAGGTCGCCACCATCGCCGGCCCTGGCCTCGGCGGCTTGCTCTACGCCTTCGGCCCCTCGGTCGCCTATGGCGGCGCCACCCTGGGCTTCGCCGGCGGCGCGTTCCTCGCCTTCCTGATGCGGGGCCGCGCGGTCACCCCGTCGAAGACGCAGGAGAGCGACCTTTCCGCCGTCCTCGCCGGGCTCAAGCTCATCTTCCGCAACCGGATCCTGCTCGGCACCGTGTCGCTCGACCTTTTCGCCGTGCTGTTCTCGGGCGCCACGGCGCTGATCCCGGTCTTCGCCCAGGATATCCTGCATGTCGGATCGGATGCCGGCGGGTTGCTGCGCAGCGCCCAGGGCCTGGGCGCCACGGTGATGGCGCTGTTCCTGACCCAGTTCCCGCTGCAGCGCCATGTCGGGCGACGGTTGTTCATCGCCGTCGGCGTCTTCGGTCTGGCGGCGATTGCCTTCGGCCTGTCGCGCAACTACTGGCTCTCGTTCTTCGTACTGCTGGTGCTGGGCGGCGCCGACATGGTCAGCGTCTTCATCCGCGGCACGCTGGTGCCGCTGGCGACGCCGGACGAATTGCGCGGCCGGGTCACCGCGGTGGAATCGGTCTTCATCGGCGCGTCGAACGAACTCGGCATGTTCGTGGCGGGCAGCGCCGGCGCGCTGCTCGGCCCCATCGCCGCGGTGCTGCTGGGCGGCAGCCTGACCCTCGTGGTCACCGCGAGCTGGGCCGTCATGTTCCCGAAAGTGCGCCGGATCGACCGCTTCACTGAGCTGGAGTGACCGCGCCTTACCGGCGCCAGATCGGGCCTCGCGCGCGCACCTGGTCCAGCAGGCGCAGCGTCGCCGCATCCTCTCCCGGCAGCGTGTGGCCGCGTGGCATCGGCGGCTCGTCGCGCCAGCCGAAGGCAGCCAGCACCGCCGGGTCCTGGTAATACGCGGCCAGCACGCGATCGAGCAAAGACCGGAACCGCTCCGGCGCCGATCGCTCCAGCGCGCGCAGCATGTCCGCGCGCGTCGCCGCGCCCGCCGACAAGAACCCGGCCGGTGCGAGCAGGTCCAGGACCGGTTGCGCCAGCGATTGCAGCGGCGCCAGGTCAGAGACGATCCGCGACGCGGGCGGCAAAGCCACCCGGCCGGCCGCGCCGTCATCGCCCGGCAGCAGGGTGTCGAGAACCGCGATCAACAGCGCGTCGCTCATGCCGCCTCCCGCGCCAGATCGTCGGCCAGTTTCAGCGCCAGGGCGCCGATGGTGGAGCCGGGATTGACCGCGCCGACGGTCGGGAACAGGCTGCCATCGGCGACGATGATGTTCGGTGCGGCGTGGCAGCGCCCTCGCCCGTCGGTGACCGACGTCGCGGGATCGCGGCCCATGCGCGCGGTGCCCAGCAGATGCCAGCCGGCCAGCGGCGCCAGCGGCACGCGCACGGTTCGATAGGCGCCGGCGGCGCGCAGCATCTCCTCCGCCCGGTCGAGGCCGAAATCCAGCGAACGCCGTGAATGCTCCGACATCCGGTATTCCACCCGCACGCCTGGCATGCCATCGCGTTCCACGTGGTCGCTGAGCGCGACGCGGTTATGCGCCTCGGGCAGGTCCTCGGCCAGGACCAGCACGGCCATGGAATGGCGGAACTCCTCGCGCAGCAGGCGATGTGCCTCCGCGCCCCAGGGCCGCTCCAGTCGCGCGGCCTGGGTCAGCAGCGGGTTCTCCCGCGTCACCTGCAGATGCACGCCGCGCTTGAACCCGCGGCCGGGGTCGGTCTCGTAGAACTGATGACTGTAGAGCGCGCAGCCGATGGGGCCCAGTGGACCGTCGAGCTCGTCCCGGAACATCCCGCGCACATAGGCGGCGGGATGGAACATCAGGTTGCGGCCGAGCGCCGGGCTGTCGAGGCCGGAAGCCAGCAGCAGCCGCGCGGTGCCGATGCCGTTGCCGGCGACGACGACGGTGGATGCGGGCTGCCACACTTCACGGCCCGCGCCATCGACGTAGCGGATGCCGGTCGCGCGCCCGGCCTCGACGACGATCTCGTGCACCACGCAATGCGGGCGCAGGTCCACGCCATTGCGCGCGGCACGCGGCAGATAGGTCAGGTCGGTGGAGGACTTGGCGCCGTTGGCGCAGCCCTGCTGGCAGGGGCCACAATGATTGCAGGCGGCGCGCCCATCCGCCGCCACGGTGTTGATGGCGGCATCCACCGGCCACCAATGCCAGCCGAGGCGATCGAATCCCGCCGCCGCCACCTGTCCCAGCCGGCCAAGCGGCATCGGCGTCAGCCGGCGCGATCTCTTGGCCGGATAGGCGGGATCGCCTGCCAATCCGGCGACGCCGAAAGCCTCGTCGTTCAGATCGTAATAGGGTTCGAGGTCGAAATAGGAGAACGGCCAGTCATCGCCGATGCCGTCCTGGCTGCGCACCGTGAAATCGGAGGGATGCAGGCGCGGGAAATGCGCCGCCCAGTTGATGCTGGACCCGCCCATGCCGTTCCACATCAGCGGCTTGAAGGCGGAGTGCGTGTCGTCGATCGGGTAATCGGCGGAACAGGCGGAGGCCCCCGATCCGAGGCGCAGATTGGGCGACGTGGCCCAGGACGTCATGGCCAGGCTTTGCCAGTCGCGGCGATGGGCCGGCAGATCGCGGCGATCGAACCAGCCGCCGCGATCCAGGCAGGCGATGCGCAGCTTCGGCGCCTGCTCCGCCAGGCGCGCCGCGAAGGCCGAGCCGCCGATCCCGGCGCCCACCACGACCACATCCAGCGGTTCGAGCCGCGTCGCCATGCCTAGCCGAGCTCCAGGTAGCGCTGCACCTCGGCGGCACTGACGGCGCGGCGCAAAGCGGCATCTTCCGCTTCGCAGAGCATGGCGAAATGCGTGACGAAGGCGGCCCCGAAAATCCGCTTGGCCGCGTCGCTCGCCCGCATGCGCCGGGTCGCCTCCAGCAGATCCGCCGGCAGGCGCGGCGCATTGGCCGGAATTTCGTTCGGCCCGCCGCCGGCGATCGGCGCATCACTGAGGGTGAGGCCGCGCGCGATGCCGTCGAGCCCGGCACCCAACATGAGGGCCAGCGCCAGATGCACGTTCACGTCGCTGCCCGGCAGGCGCAATTCGAGCCGCGTCATCTCCTCCGTCTCCGCCGCGACGCGCACGGCGGCGGCGTAGTTATACGGCGCCCAGCTCACAGTCTTCGGCGCCCAGCTGCCCGGCGCCAGGCGGCGATAGGCGTTGACCGTGTGCCCGCACATCGGGAACGCCTCGGGCACCAGCTCGATGATGCCGGCGAGGAAGGACTTCGCCGCCGCGCTCAGGCCGTGCGGGTCGGCGCGGTCGGCAAACGCGTTGCGGCCGCGCCTGTCACGCAGCGACAGCGACACATGGCCGCCGATCCCCGGATAGCCGGCGCCGAGCAGCGGCATGAAGGACGCCGTCAGATCGCGGCGGCGACAGAACGCCTTGGTGAACATGCGGAAGAAGGCCGCGTCGTCGGCGGCGCGCATGGCCGCCTTGTGTCGCAGCGTCGCCTCGAAACAGCCGGGACCAAGCTCGACACCCAAGGCGTAGAGATCGATGTCGGCGGCACGCAGCAGCGCCTCGAGATCGGCGACGAACGCGGCATGGGTTGCGGCGGTCTGCCCGGACCAGCAGCGATTGTCGGGCGCAAAGGGGGTGAGGTTGGCGAAGGCCTTGCCGCGCAGGCTCTCCGCGGTCTCCGCCAGCACGATGAACTCGAATTCGAAGGCGGCCAGGGTTTCGTATCCCGCGGCCATCGCGCGGGCAACCTGGTTGGCGAGGACGCGGCGCGGCATGAGCTCCGCCTGCGGCCCGGTATAGTCGGCGACCAGCGCCGCCGCGCGCGGCTCGAACGGATAGGGCCGGATCGAGGCCGGATCATAGGCGATGCTCTCGCTGCCATAGGGTCCCGGCGCCAGGATCTGGTCGCCGGAATCCCATTTCGGCAGCACATTGGCGAAGACGGCGGTGCCGGCAGTGCTCAGCAATTCCTGGCGCCGCAACCGCCGCTCGCGGAACATGGCGGCGAGATCGAACAGCCCGACATGCACGACATCGGCCTCGAGCCGGTCCAGCTCCCGGGCGATCTCCGCCGCCACGCCGCTCCATTCGCTCATTCAAGGTCCCCAGATGGCGGAGATTGTCGCACCCTCGAAGGACATCTTGGCATTGCCGCGCGCGACAGACTAGCCTCCGGAACCATCCCTGCCAGGCAATGCCAGCCGAAAGCCCCGCATGAGCCCCCTGCCGCCCCACGCCCCGAGCGCAGCCGAGATCAGGCATATCGGCGAGAGCCTGCTCGACCGGACCTTGCCCCAGAAGCAATGGACCCATGCGGCACATTGCATCGCCTGCCTCTACCTGATGCTGTGTCGTCCCGATATCGACGTGGCGAAGTCGCTTCCAGGCATCATCTGGCGCTACAACGAGGCCACCGGCACGCCGAACAACGACCAGGACGGCTATCACGAGACCATCACGCGCTTCTACATCCAGGCCATCGCGGCCTATCTGGCGCGCCAGCCGGCTGCCCGGCCGCTCGGCGAGACCGTTGCCGGATTCCTGGCGAGTTCCTTTGCCGCGCGGGGCTTTCCTCTGCGCTATTGGTCCAAGGACCGCCTGATGTCGGTTGAGGCGCGGCGCGTCTGGGTCGAGCCGGATTTGCGACCGCTGGATCTGGAAACGCTGCCGCTCTAGGCGCGGCCCAGCCAGGCGGCGGCGGCGGCGCCGATCAACCCAGCGTCGGCGCCGCGCTCGGCGCGCAGGATCGGCAGGCGCCGCGCGCTTTCGCTCCACACCTGGCGGCGGATCGCCGTCTCGATGGCGTCCCAATAGGGGCCGTCGCGGCTGCCGAGCCCGCCGCCGATGATCAAGGCCTCGGGATCCAGCATGTTGAGCGCGATGCCGAGGGTGACGCCGAGCGCCTGGGCCGCCTCGGCGATGACGCGGGCCGCCACCGGCTCGCCGGCTGCCGCCGCGGCGATCACCTCGCCGGCGGAAGCAACCGGCCTATCCAGCGCGCGGGCATAGATCGCCGCCAGGGCCGCGCCGCCGGCAACGTCCTCGAGCACGTAGGCGCTCTGCGTCAGGCAGGCGGGACAGGTCTGCACGATCGGGCTGCTGGCAATCGCCAGCGCATGGCCGTTGGCGCCGGCATGTGGCAGGCGGTCCTGCACCCAGCAGGTGCTGATCCCGGTCCCGATGTTGAGATAGAGCAGGTCGCGATAGGGTCGGCCGGCGCCCCAATGGATCTCGGCCAGGGCGGCCGCGCGCACATCCGCCTCGACCACGGTGGGCGCGATCGCGGACAGGGCTTCGCGCACCGGCAAGCCGCGCCACTGCACGCGGTGAGCGCTGTCGACCCGTCCGGCGCGATCGACCAATTCGCAGAGGCCGAGGCCGAGGCCGCGGCAGCCCGGCGCCTCGGCGATCAGCCCGCGCGCCGTCTGCGCCACTTCATCGAGAAAGTCCCTGCCTGAAGCCGCGCCTTGCGGCGTCGGCAACTCCACGCGGCGCAGGATCGCGCCATGCGGAAAGGCGACGAGACCGAGCGCGGTCTTGGTGCCGCCGACATCGATGCCGACGAAGACCTCTTCCGCCTGTGTCGCGCCCGCCATGCGGCCCTAGCCAGCCGGCTTGTAACTCGGCGCGATGCCGAACAGGAACTCGACCACCTCGCCCGAGACGTTGTGGTACTGGTGCTTGACGCCCTGCGGCACGAAGAAGCCGTCCTTGGGATGCAGCTCGAACCAGCGCTGCCCCTCCGCCTCCGGCGCGAAGACGTTGAGCGTGCCTTTCAGCAGATAGAGCCCCTCGTCGCCGCCATGGATCTCGATGTCCGACTTTTGCCCGGGCAGCAGCGTCATCCTGCCGACGGTCAACTGATCGGTCGCCGCGTAGAGGCCGACCAGCGCGCTTTGCCGGCTGCCTTCCAGGCGCCAGACCAGATCGGCATCGCGCAGCACGCGCATGCGGTGCTGGGCACGCGCTTCCCCGGCGCGCATCGGCAGGTGGCCCAGCCACTGGTCCTGGCCGTAGCGGGATTCGCTGAGATAGGGCTTGGTCCGCGCGTAGGCGCCGGAAGTGCCCTTGGCCGGCGGCGGGGCATAGAATTCCAACACCCGGACAGGCCCGGTGCCGAGGTTGAAGCCGTGGTGCCAGTTGTCGCGGCGGAAGAACACCGCCTCGCCTTCCTTCACCACATGCACCTCGCCGGTCTCCGGGTTGGCGCAGCCGAAGGTGCCTTCGAGCACGTAGAGAACTTCGTCGGCGGCGAAGATGGTGCGGAATTCCTCCGAATGGCGGAAGGCACCGCCCGGACCCAGGCCGAAGACCAGCTGATGGATCTGGCCGCTGGAAACATAGATCCAGTCATCGACCTGGCCGGCGATCTCATCGCCCCACAGATGCCGGGTCACGAAATCGTAGCGGATATGCGTCGGCACATCGAAATTCGGCCGTGGCGATGGAGCGTATTTGGTCATGGGTCCTCTGGGATATCGAACGTCAGGGAATGTCGTCGCCAAAATTGCGGTAGAGCCCGGCGGCGGTGATGCGAACCGGCCCGTCCGGCGCGGGCGCCCGCAGAAAGCCCTCCGCCGCCACGTAGCTGGGGAAGGTCCAGAGCGCGATGCCGCCGGGGTCCGGCGCCATCAGGCCGACGCGCTTCAGCACGTAGACAAGGCGCCCACCGGCCGGAAAGCGCCGGGTGAAATAGCCGCGTAGATCCTCCGTGCCGCCATCCTCGGCGGCGAAGAACTCGACCAGGTGCAGGCCATCCGGCACCTGGCCATCGCCGAAGACCTCGTCATAGAGGCCGGCCCGGTAGAAATCGAGGGCGCGCGGCACCGGCGAGGTCGCGGCGTAGTGCTTGCCCTCGGGCGTGCGGAAATAGTCCTCCCATTCGTCCATGCGGGCGATGGAGGCGATCTTCCACCAGCACATATAGTGCGGCTCCGGCCCGATCTTCATGGTGCGGCCGAGATTGGCCACCATGACATCCCGGTCGGAGACCCAGTCCTGGCGGCCGTGGTGGCGGAACAGCTCCCACGACACGCTGCGGTCGCGCCGGATGTATTCGGCCAGGATCATGCGCTCACCTTGCTGCCTGAGGCTGCGCGACCGGAGCGGCGCGAAGGCCGCCCCGGTCGCCGCGGCGTCACTGCGTCCCCGCCAGCCATTCCTTCTCGATCATCTCCTTGTTGGCGTCGACCCAGTCGCGGGCGACGTCGGCCACGTCCTTCTTGTCCACCTCCATGGCCAGGATCCACTGATTGACCACGTTGGCGTCCAGTTTCACCTGACGCAGGAACTTGGAGATCTTCGGCGCCCGGTCGGCCAGCGCCTTGGAATGGGCGATGTTGACCCGTGTCGGCGGCTGGCCGCACTTGATCGAGCTCGCCTCGTACCAGTCGTTGCGCTCGGCCGGCTGGTAGAAGGTGTAGCAGCCGTTGGCGTTGTAGCGGTCGGTGCCCTTGGCGCTGTCCATGGTGTAGCCGTCGAAGGGCGGCTGCTCGAGTTCCACCAGGTCATAGGCGGCGAAGATCCATTCCGGCGTCCAGTAGTAGAAGGCGATGGGCTGCTTCTTCTCGTAGGCGTCCTTCAGCTGGGCCAGGAACACCGCCTGGTCGACGGTGGTGTATTCCATCGTCTTGTCGAAGCCGTAGGTCTTGCCGCGGACCTGGGTGTGGTTGGTGGATTCCCAGCCGACGGCGCCGGCCCACATCTCGCCCTTGCCGTTGCCATCGCTGTCGAACAGCTTGGCGACTTCCGGCTTGGCCAGGTCTTCCAGCTTGGTGACGCCCAGGTCCTTGACATAGGCCGGCACGAAGATGCCTTCGGTGCCGAGATAGGGCGTGTCGTTGAGGATGATGCTCTGGTGGCCGCCGGGCAGGACGTAGTTCTTCATCTGCTCGGGCAGGTGGTCGGTCCACATGTCGGCGACGATGTCGACCGAGCCGTCGCCCTTGTCCAGCGCCTCATAGAGCGCCTCCTGCGCCGCCGAGATGGTCTGCACGTCGGCGTCCAGATACCGCGTCATCACCTCGCTCAGCACCTGCTCGATGGCGGTGGAGCCGGGCCAGTCGAGCTGGCCGATGACCACCTTGGTCTTCGCCTCCGCAACGCCCGCCAGGCACAGCAATGATGCCGTGGCCAAAAGGGTTATTCCGAGTTTTCGCACCATGTTCCTCTCCCATCTTTCCCTGGTTGTTGGTCCAAGCCTTATTTGTCGCGTCCTTGCCTGCCGCTCTCCTCCCGGCCGCGCACCACGCGGTCGAGCACCATCGCGCAGACGACGATGGCGATGCCGGCCAGGAATCCCTGGCCCGTCTTGAGATGTTGCAACGAATGCATCACGTCGAGGCCGAGGCCCCCGGCGCCGATCATGGCGGCCACCACCACCATCGACAGGCACATCATGATGGTCTGGTTGATGCCGAGGCGGATCGAGGGGATCGCCAGCGGCAACTCGACCTTGAACAGCATCTGCGCCGGGCTGGCGCCGAAGGCGTCCGCCGCCTCGCGCACATGGCCGGGAACGTGGCGGATGCCGAGCGCGGTCAGGCGCACCATCGGCGGCAGGGCGAAGATCACCGTGGCGATGACGCCAGGCGGCTTGCCGATGGAGAAGAAGGCGACCGCCGGGATCAGGTACACGAAGGTCGGCAGCGTCTGCATGATGTCGAGGATCGGCTCGATCACCGCGTTGGTGCGCCGGCTCTTGGCGCAGAGCACGCCAAGGGGGATGCCGAACACCACGCAGATCACGACCGAGGTCGCGATCAGCGCCATGGTCCCCATGCTCTTTTCCCAGAAGCCGAAGAGGCCGAGATAGGCGAGGCCGCAGGCGGCGAACATCATCGCGCGCCGGCCGGACAATCGCCAGGCGAGCAGCACCGAGGCCAGCGCCACCACCGGCCATGGCGTGGCGATGAAGCAGGCTTCGATGAAGTTGAGGATGGCGCGCAGGCCGGCGGTCAGCGAATCGAAGAAGGCGACCCAGCTCTTCTTGGCCCAGTCGATGGCCACGTCGATGACGTGCGCGGTGGCGTTGTCGAGGCCGTTCGGCGCCGGGAAGGCAGCGATACCGGCGGCCGGCTCCACCGCGACGAAACGATAGAGGGTCAGGCCGTAGCACAGCACGACCAGCACGATGCCGATCAGCAACCCCGCCTGGGACGGAACGGCGGCCTGCGCCGATCGCTGCAGGCGCTGCCGCAGCCAGGGTCCGATGGCGCCGAGCCCGACGCGCACCAGCAGCACCAGTGCCACGCCCAGCAGGACCTGGCCGGCGAAGCTCTGTCCCTCCTCCGCCGCGACCGGCCACAGACCGGTGGCGATCGCGACGAGGCCGACCAGCTCGATGGTCGCAGTCCAGAAGAAGGTGATCCACAGCGCCGACCGCGCCGCCCAGAGGGGGCCCAGCAGAAAAGCCGCCGCGCTGAAGCGGAAGGCCGGCGCGAGCGATTCCGTCGCCGCCTGGCGGGCCGCCATCTCCTCGGTCGTCGGCAGGTCAGCCATGATGCGACCTCGCCGGCACGTTGCGCAGCAATGTGTCCTTGTCGACGAGGCCGATGGCGTTGCCCGCGTTGTCGACCACGAGGGCGGCCGGACTGCCTTCGGCCAGCATGGCGGCCAGGTCGGCGAGGTCGGCGTCCTCGCCGACGCGCGGGCACGTGGCCTGCAAGGCGGCAAGGTCGGCCGGGAGCGGCACCATGACATCACTGGCGCGCAGCACCTCGATGGGCGAGATGCCGCCGACGAAAGCCGCCACGTAGTCATCGGCCGGATTGCGCACGATTTCGCGCGCGCTGCCGACCTGGATCAGCCTGCCGTCGCGCATGATGGCGATGCGCGAGCCGAAGCGCATCGCTTCGTCCAGGTCGTGGGTGATGAAGATGGTGGTCTTGCGCATCGCCCGGGTCAGCTGCAGGAATTCGTCCTGCAGCTGCCGGCGAATCAGCGGATCGAGCGCGCCAAAGGGCTCGTCCATCAGCAGGATGTCGGGATCGCCAGCGAGGGCGCGGGCAAGGCCGACGCGCTGCTGCATGCCGCCGGACAGCTCGTGCGGCCAGCGATGGCCCCAATCGGCGAGGTCGACCAGCTTCAGCATCTCTTGCGCGCGGGCATAGCGCTGGGCCGCCGGCACCTCGCGCAACTCCAGCCCGAAGGCAACGTTCTCGATCACCGTGCGATGCGGCAGCAGCGCGAAGTTCTGGAACACCATGCCGATCTTCTCGGCGCGGATGCGGCGCAGCTCGGCGCCGCGCTTGCCGGCGATGTCCTGGCCGTCGATCAGGATCTGCCCGGCGGTCGGCTGGATCAGGCCGTTGATGTGGCGCACCAGGGTGGACTTGCCGCTGCCCGACAGGCCCATGACGCAGAAGATCTCGCCACTGCGGACCTGGAAGCTGACCCCGGCGACGCCGACCACGCAATCGTGGCGCTGCATCACCTCGGCCTTGCTCAGCCCCTGTTCGCGCAGGGCAGCCAGGGCCCGTTCCGGGTGCGGCCCGAAGATCTTCCACACGTCGCGGCATTCCACGGCGACGCGCGCCGCCATGTCCCGTGCCGGTGCCTGCGCCAGCGCGCTCACCGCGTCGGCCTCCTCGATCCTGGCATCGCGCTGCTCTCCCCGATCCGCGTCATGCCGTTTTCACCAATAGCTGCCGAGCGAGACGGTGATGGCCTCGCCGTTCACCGCCGCCGCCTCGTCGCTGCACAGATAGCCGGCCACGTTGGCCACTTCATCCGGCGTCACCAGGCGGCGCGCCGGGTTGGTGGCGGCACGCTCGGCCCAGATCGCCTCGACGCCGAGCCCGCGCTGCGCCGCCTCCTGCTCGGCATCACGCTCGGCCATGCGGGTGCGCACCCAGCCGGGCAGGATGGCGTTGCAGGTGGCGTTGAACGGCGCCAGATCCTGCGCCACCGAGCGCATCAGGCCGATGATGCCGTGCTTGGAGGCGCAATAGGGCGACATGGCGGGCGCGCCCACCTCGCCCGCCGTCGAGCTGATCATCACCACGCGGCCCCAGCCGATGCGGCGGATGTCCTGCGCCGCCGTCTTGGTGAGCTCGAAGGGCGCGTCGAGATTGACCGCCATCGTCGCGCGCCAGTCGTCGCTGCTCTGCTCCCAGATCGGCCGGTCGAGCGAGCCGCCACGCCCCGCCGCATTCACCAGGATGCTGATGGGACCAAGCCGCCGCGCGGCGGCGGCCACCTCGGCGCGGGCCTCCGGCGTCTCCAGCCCGAGGGCGAGCGGCGTGACATCGGCCTCCGCCGCCAGCGCCGCGAGGCGCGGCTGGTCGCGCCCCACTGCCAGGACCTTCGCGCCGCGCGCCGCCAGCAGCACGGCGATCGCCCGGCCGATGCCGCTGCTGGCACCGGTAACGATGGCGATGCGTCCGGCGAGGGCGGCGGCCATGCTCACTGCCCCTTCGTTCCGTGGACGATCTCGACCAGCTGGCGCACCGTTGCGGCGGGATCGGAAGAGGCCCAGACGTTGCGGCCAAAGGCGACGCCGGCGGCACCGCCCTGCATCGCCGTCGCGACGTCCTTGAACAACTGCGCGCGGTCGCCGGCGACCGCGCCGCCCGCCAGGATCACCGGCGCGCCGCAGGCGGCGGAAGCCGGCATGGTCGACGGCGGGTTCGGCATCGTCGTCTTGATCGCGTGGGCGCCGATCTCCTGCCCGGCGCGGCAGGCGGCGGCGATGGCGTCTGGAGCCGCGGCATCGGGGAAGCGCGCACTCTCCACCGGCATGATCTCGCAGAGATAGGAGATGCCGGCCTTGTCGCAATCGGCGGCCAGCCGCCCGGCGACCCGCAGCGCCTCGCCCTCGAAGGGCGCGCCCAGCTGGATATAGGTCAGCACCGTGCCGATGCCCAGGCGCTGGGCATCCTCGATGGTCCAGCTCAACAGATATTCCGTGATCGCGTAGGACGAGCCCAGGGTCACGATGGTGTTGTCGAGCTTCAGGATCGGCTTGGCACGGCCGAAATCCTCGCGGAAGTCGCGGATGGTGCCGTAGCTGGCGATGATCGCGTCGGCGCCCGCCGTGCTCACCTGGCGCAACAGGGTGGAGCGGTCCTCGAGCCCCGGGCAGGGCCAGGAATACATCGCATGGTCGATGGCGACGATGACGGCGCGGCCGTCACTGCTGAGGAAATCGGCCGGCTTCATCGCTGCGGCCCCGGAACGAACATGATCTTCAATCCTTCAAAGCTCTGCCGGCGCACCAGCGCGCTCTCGACGTCGTCGAAGCCGCAGGTGCCGGTCACCAGTTTCTGGAACGGGTATCTGGAATCGACCAGCAGCTCGAGCGCGAGGTCGTAGCGCTTGCGCACCTGGTTGGGCGGGGTGCCGATCCACTCGCTGCCGACCACCGCGATCTCGCGATAGTGGATGTCGTTGAGGTTGATCATCGCCTGCGGCCGGTTGCCGAACCCGGCGAACAACACCACGCGGCCGCCGGGCCGGCAGGCGGCGATGCAATCGTTCACCAGGTCCGGGTTGCCGATGGTGAGGATGACGCCGTGGACGCCCTCGCCCTTCGACCATTCCTTCACCTGCGCCCGCCAGTCCGGCGCGTCGATGGCGCGCTCGGCGCCGAACTCGACAGCCAGCGCCCGGCGCTGGGCCAGCGGCTCGACCACCAGCACCTTGGCGCCGATCCGCGCCGCCTCGACGATGATCTTCAGGCCCATGGCGCCGGCGGCAATCACCACCAGCCGGTCGCCGGCGCCGATCCTCGCCTGGTCATGCACCGCGTGCAGGCAATCGGCCAGCGGCTCCACCAGGATGGCGCGCTCCAGCGCCAGGTCTTCCGGCATGCGCAGGGGGCCGCGCGACCACGGGATCGGCTGCACCGGGATGGTGGCATATTCGGCATAGCCGCCGTAGACGTCGCCATAGAGGCGGTCGCCCACCTTCCAGCCGTCGACGCCGGTACCGACATCGGCGACGCGGCCGACCCATTCATGGCCGGGGTTGAAGGGATATTCGCCGTCATTGACGCCGATCTCGTATTTGCGCGAATCCGTCGCGCAGACGCCGCAAGCCTCGAGCTTGACCAGCAACTGGCCCGGCGCCGGTTCGGGAATCGGAACCTGCTCGACCTGCAGATCGCGGATTCCGTGCAGACGCGCGACGCGCATCAAGCCCTTTGGCATAAATCCTCCTCGGTGGTGGCCGTGCGCCCAAGCGCATGCAGCGAATTCGCGAGCGCCGGATACAGCGCCCGGTAGGTGTCCAGCATCTCGCGGTAGCGCGCGTGCCGCGCGGGGTCGGGATGGATGCGCCGCTCGACCCTCGCTTGCGCGTCGTGCCCAAGCGCGCGCAGGGCCAGCATCGCCGGCCCGACCGCCTCTCCGGCATGGGCGGCGATCTCCAGGACCAGGCCGGTGGCGTTGCTGACGGCGATGGCGAGCGCCGCGTTGCGGGTCCCGCCGCCGCCGACATGGGCCAGCTCGCAGCGCCCGGTCTGGCGCAGCAGGCGCTCGCTGAGGTCGAGGGCGGAGAGCGCGATGCCGTCGATGGTCGCGCGATGCAACTCCGCCGCGCTGGTCTGCAGGCTGGCGCCCAGCACCGCGCCACGCGCATCGTTGTCCCAGATCGGCGCGCGCTCGCCGGCGAAATAGGGCAGCAGGATGAGCCCGCCGGCGCCGGGCGGCAGGTTCGCCGCGGCGGCGACGGCCTGCGGGCCATAGAGCTGCGCCGACCAGTCGAGCAGCGCCCCGCAAGCCGAGGTCCAGCCGCCGAGAAAGACCCCCGCGCCGTGATGCGGCGTCGTGCGCAGGCCATCCTGCGCCGCGGCCTGCTCCACCACGCGTCCCAGCACCAGGGTCGAGCCGAGCAGGATGCCGAGATCGCCCGCCGCGCGCATGCCGATGGCGGCGAAATCGACATAGGAGTCGCAGCCGCCGACGGCGACCGGAATGCCGGGCGGCAGGCCCAGGCGCTGCGCCATGCCGGGCAACAGGCCGCCGGCGATGTCCTGCGCCTCGCGCGGCTCGGGCAGGGGCAGGATCGCCTTGAGGCCGGGTGCCAGGTGATAGGCGGCGGTGGCCCGGTCGATGGTCGGCACCCCGGTCAGGGCGGCGACGATATAGCCCGCCGCGTCCACCACCCAGCGCGCTCGGGCGAAGCGCTTCGGCTGCGTGTCGCGCAGCCACAACAGCTTCGGCGCCGTGTGGTCGAGGCTCATCGCCTCGTCGCCCAGTTGCAGCTCCCGCTTCAGCCGTTGGCGATGCGCCTCGGAGCGCGCGTCGATGCCGAAGAGCGGCGCCGGCCCGACCGGCTCCAGGTTTTCGTCGAGCAGCACCGGACAAGGGCCGAGCGCGCCGACGGCAATGGCGTCGACCGATGTCGCACCCGCATCGGCGAGGGCGGCGCGCGCGGCGCCGATGGCGGCCTCCAGCCAGGCCTTCGGATCGGCTTCCGGCGCATGTGCCGCGTGCGTCGGGACGGCGCAGCGCCCACGCCCGATCAGGTCCAGGTTCTGCCGCAGCACCGCGGCGCGCGCCCCGCTCAGCCCCAGATCGATGCCGAGCGTCGCGCGCATCACCGGATCGGCTCCTGCCCGGAGCGGAAGAGCGTCGTGCGGAAGCGGTAGCGGTCGCCACGGAAGACGCTGCGGCTGATCTCGATCGGCCGGCCGTTGCGGTCATGGGTGACCGCGCTCGCCATCAGCAGCGGCGCACCTTCGGTGAGTTCCAGCAGCCGCGCCTGCTCGGCCGAGGCGCCGATCGCCTGCAGCACGTATTCGGCATAGGCCGGAAAGATGCCGGCATTGCGCAGGGTGTCGTAAAGCGAGTTCCGCGCCAGATCCGCCTGCGGCAGATCCGGGGCCAGGCGCAGCGGCAATCTGCTGTGCTCGATGGCGACGGCGACGCCATCCAGGAGGCGGATGCGTTCGAGATCGAACAGCTCGCTGCCCGGGGCCACGCGCAAGTCCTCCGCCTCGTCGATGCCGGCCGGCCGCGCTGCGGCGCGCAGGATGATGGAGGTCGCCGCCAGGCCGCGGCCGCGCGCCATCTCGCTGAAGCTCATCAGGGCGTTGGGCTCGCCCAGCGACGGCGCCAACACGAACCAGCCGCGCGCGGAATCGGAATCGATCAGGCCACGGTCGCGCAGTTCGCCGAGCGCCCGGCGCACGGTGACCCGGCTGACGGAGAACTGCTTGCAGAGCTCGCGTTCGCTCAGCAGCTGGGCGCCGCGCGCCAGGTCGCCGCTGGCGATCTGGTCGGACAGGGCCTGCGCCACCGACAGATAAAGCGGCTGGGCCTGGCTCAAGGCCTCGGTCTTCGCCGTCGCCGCCATCCCTGGCCCCCCGACAATACCAGTTAGATACCAGATGATACCAACATAGATTCCAGCTCAATACCAGTGGAATCGCAGCGGCAGGTCGGGGATCAGCGTCGGGAAATCAGGCGGTCGACGGGAACGGGACCGGCGAATTGCGCCAAAGCGGCGGGAAACAGCTTCGCATCGAAGCCGTCGCCGGTGGCGCGCAGCGCTTCCGGCAATGCCCACCAGGGCAAGGCCGGACGCAGGTGATGCACCCGGTGCAGGTTCATGTTCAGGACGAGCAGGCGGAACGGGGCCGGCAATGACAGGTTGCGCGCGTAGTCCGGCCGGTCCACCGGCGTGGCGAAGTGATAGACGTTGTCGAAGACCGAGATCAGCACGCCACGCGCCAGCAGGAACGCCGCCAGCATCGGCCAATGGGAACCGTAGAGACCGATCGCGAGGACGATCAGCCCCGCAGCCAGCACGGCATCGGTCCGGATTGTCGCCAGCCGGCGCGGGTCGAGAAACAGGCGCTCGGCGCTCTGGTGAATCGCTTGCAGCGCCGGATGCTCGCCGCGATAGACCCGGTCGACGATGCGGCGGATCAGTGGGCGCGGCAGCAGGCAGGCGAGCGGCACCGCCAGTTCGACCAGATAGAGGCCTCCCAACAGGTTGAACAGGAAAGCGAGCTTCGCCTTCAGCCGCGACTCCGTCGCCGGCTCGTAGGAATCCGGCCGGTCGATGGGGTTGCGGTTGTAGCGGTGGTGCATCAGGTGCCCGAAACGCAGCACGGCGAAGGACGACCCGAGCAGTACCGCCATCAGGCGGCCGGCCGCCTGGTTGACGCGACGGTCGGCATGGAATCCGCCATGGATCGCCTCGTGATGCAGGGCCCAGAAGCCATTGGTGAGCAGCGCCACCGGCACCAGCAGCAGGCCCCAGCGCGGATCGCGCGGCAGCAGCAGCGCCGGGACGAGCAGCAACGCGGCGAGGCTCAGCGACGCCATCGCCGTCAGCAGGACCAGGTTGATGATCCGGTATCGTCCGCTTTCGATCTCTTGCGCCACGCCCTTGCCCTCTGCCCGGCCGCTCCTAAGCAGGCCGGGAATGTTACAGGCAATTGACCAGATCGAGACGGTTTCCGGAACCCCTCTTGCGTGGATGCGACGTCAGCGCGCCGGCGGCAGCGTTAGGCTGAATTTCCCGGCCAGGCCCTCTAGCCCCTGCAGGATGCGTGGGCTGAGCGGCACGCCCGCGCGCAGCGCCTGCGCCTTCCGCGCCAGGCCGGCCTGGCCCGGCAGGCGCACCGGCGACGCGGCCGAGACCGGCGTGGCCGCGCGGCAGGCCTTGGCGATGAAATCCGCCTGGCGCAGGAAGCCGTCGAGGCCGCCGAAGGCCGCGGGGTCGAAGGCCTGCACCAGCACCGCGGCGCCCCACTCCTTCGGCGCGTCGGCGCGGCCATAGCCGGACAGGCCCTGGGTCAGCATCTCCACCCAGAGGCCGAGGCCGAAGCCCTTATGGCCATGGTCGACGCCACCGACCGGCAGCAACGCACCGCCTTCGTCGATCGCCTTCGGATCGTCGGTCGGATTGCCCTTGGCGTCGATCAGCCATTTGCCCGGCATGCGCCCGCCCTCGCGCTTGGTGCGGTTGGTGAGGCCCATCGTGGTGATCGAGGTGGAAATATCGATCAGCACCGGATCGGGAGAGCCGGGAATCCCGATGGCCACTGGATCGGGCATCAGCACCGGGGTCACTGCGCCGAAGGGAACGACGCGGGATTCGGCGGGATCGGAGGAGAAGACCAGCACCACCAGCCCTTCGCGCGCCGGCCGTTCCAGGAACGCGGCGAGGCAGGCGATGTGATGCGATCGCCGCAACGCGATCGCGCCAAGGCCGAATTGCCGCGCCCTGTTCGCAGCCTCGGCAATGGCGAGTTCGGTGGTCCAGATGCCCGGCAGCCGCCGCGCGTCCCAGGTTGCGACGGCGCCCTTGTCGGCCAGCACCGCCGGCCGGCCCGTCACCTCCATGCGATTCTCCTCGACCTCCTCGACGTAGTCGGCGAGCAGCGCCAGGCCGTGGGTGGTGTGGCCCAGCAGGTCCGCCTCGACCAGCACGCGGGCGACGCTCTCCGCCGGTTCGGCCGGCATGCCGCCCTTCACCAGCGCGGCGCGGGCGAATTCGGTGATGGCGGAGACGTCGAAACGGCTGTCGGTCATGATGCTTGCTCTCGCAGGGTCAGGAATTGCGGCGGATGGAGATGTGCCAGGGAATCAGCAGGCGCTCCGCCAGGGTCACCGCCGCAAACAGGGTCAGGCCCAGCCCGGTCAGCAGGAAGATGCCGGCGAAGGCGAGGTCGGGGCGCATGTTGCCGGTGGTGATCTGGATGTAGAAGCCGAGGCCCTGGTCGCTGCCGATGAACTCGGCGATGGTGGCGCCGACCGTGGCATTGAGCGCCGCATACTTGAAGCCGACGAAGCATTGCGGCAACGCCGCCGGCAACCGCACCTTCAGGAACACCTTGAAGTGGCCGGCGCCGGTCGAGCGGCAGAAGCGGGTCAGCTCCTCCGGCAGCGAGCCGAAGGCGAGGATCGCGTTCAGCACGATGGGGAAGAAGCAGACCAGGAACACGATGATGATCTTCGGCAGCAGGCCGAAGCCGAGCCAGGAGATGAACAGCGGAGCGAAGGCGATCTTCGGCACCATTTCCACGCTGACGAAGAACGGATAGATGGTCCGCCGCAATACCGAGGAGAAGGCGATGGCGAGGCCCAGCGGTACCGCCGCGCAGATGGCGATCACGTAGCCGATCAGCGTCTCCAGCGCCGTGATCCCGGTATAGGCGATCAGCCGGTCGAGATCGGCCCAGGCGTTGGTGACGATCTCGCTGGGCCGGTTGAGGATGTAGGCCGGCACGTTGAAGATGCCGATCGACAGCTCCCAGAACAGGAAGAAGCAGGCGAAGAACAGGATCGCCATCCACGACTTCGCCACCCAGCGCAAGATTCCGCCCATGGCGCCGCCGCGCCTAGAGGATTCCATAGCCATGGAACACCTCCTGGATCTCGTGGACATAGCGGATGAAGTCCGGGCTGCGCTTGACCGCGTGGTCGCGCGGCCAGGGCAGGTCGATGTCGATGATCCGGTCGATGCGGCCGGGGCGCGGGCTGACCACGCAGACGCGGCTGGAGAGCTGCACCGCCTCCTCGATCGAATGGGTGACGAAGATGACCGTCGGCTTGTGCTGCATCCACAGCGCCTGCAGGTCGCTGCGGATTGCCTCGCGCGTCATCGCGTCGAGCTTGCCGAGCGGTTCGTCGAGGAGCACGGTCTTCGGCTCATGCACCATGGCCTGGCAGAAGGCCGCGCGCTGCTGCATGCCGCCGGAGAGCTCGTGCGGATAGCGATGCTCGAAGCCCTCGAGCTTGACCGATTTCAGCAAGTCACGGATACGCGCCTCGTAGCGCCTTGGATCGAGGCCGCGCAGCTCCAGCTGCAGCGAGATGTTGCCCCAGACGTCGCGCCAGGTGACGAGCGTGTTGTCCTGGAACATGATGCCGATGTCGGTGCGCGGCCCCGCGACCTTCTCGCCGTTGACGAAGATCTCGCCGCTGCTCGCCTCCAGCAGCCCCGCCAGCATCAGCATCAGCGTGGACTTGCCGCAGCCCGACGGCCCGAGCAGCGAGACGAACTCGCCGGTCGCGATCGACAGGTCGGCGGGGCCGAAGGCATGCACCGCCGCGCCACCGGATTCGAAAACCTTGCTGATGCCGCGAATCTCGAGCGCCGCGCCCATATCCCGTTCTATCCGATGTCAGCGTGAAGCCGCCCTGCGCTTGTCCCCCGGAATCGCCGGCAGGGCAAGGGCGCTCGATCCGCGGCCGAAGCCGGGGCAAAGACGGCCGGGAGCGGAATGGGGGCCGCTCCCGGCCGTGGGGCAAGTCACTTAGGCAGGAAGTCGTTGGTGTAGAAGGCCGTCGCCGGCTGGTCGGTCTTGAGGTCGTTGTACTTCTTCATCAGGGTCAGCATGTCGTCCCAGTCGGACGGCACGTTGAGGCCCAGCACCTTGTCCTTGTTGGCCTTGGAATAGAGCACGCTCAGCGTGACATCGAGAACCGAACGGGCCTGCGCCTTGCCGGCATCCTCGTTCATCGTGCCGCCGACGATGTCGGCCATGGAGGCGACCGCCGCATCGGGATTGGCCTCGGCCTCCTTGTAGGCTTTCACGGTGGCGGCCATGAAGCGCTTCACCAGGTCCGGGTTCTTCTCCACCGTTTCCTTGTTGGCGACGATGCAATAGCCGACCTGGTTCACGCCGTAATCCGAATACGGGAAGGTCACCGGATCCGCGCCGCCATTGGCCTTGATCTCTGCCGGCTTGTCGTCGAGCCCGCCCAGGATGCCGACCGCGCCACCCGCCTTCTGCAGGTAGGACGAAACCAAGGCACCGTCGGGCACGTTGGTGATCTTGACATCGCTCTCCGACAGGCCGGCATTCTTCAGCACCAGCGGGAAGAAGGTGTTGACGCCGGCATTGGCGGTGGTCAGCAGCGTCTTGCCCTTCAGGTCCTTGATGTCCTTCACGCCGGCATCCGGCTGAACGATGATCGCCTCGGTGCCCATGGCGTCGATCACGCCGACGGAGATGAGCGGCGCACCCTGGGCGGCGAGATTGGTCATCGAGGCGCAGGAGCCGTAGGAGAACGTGCTGTCGCCGTTGGCGACCAGCCGGTGCGCCGAGCCCGAGCCGTTGCCGGAGCGGATGTCGAGATTGATGCCCTGGTCCTTGTAGTAGCCCTTGTCCTTGCCCAGCGCGAAGCCGGCATGGGAGCCGTAGTACATCCAGTTGAGGCGCAGGCGAACGTCATCCTCGGCGCGCGCCGCGACACTGGCGACGGTCAGCCCGGCGGCGGCGATCAGCGCGACGCCGGCGAGTCTCTTCATCACTGTCTTCATGGTCCCTCTCCCTTCGTTGCACGCGGCGCGGTTCGATGCGACCGGCCGTTCTTCTTTGATCCCTCTAGCGCGCGACCAGGCGCGGCACGCCGATGGCGCGCATCATGGCCAGCGTCTTCTCGCGATACGGCCCTCGCACGTCGCGCGTCGGCGGCCGGCAGCGGCTCGACGGCAGGCCGATCAACTCCATGCAGAGCTTGTCGAGGTAGCCGTCGCCGCTGGTGAAGCCCTTCTCGATCTCGACCCACAGCTTGTAGAAAGGCATGGCCTCCTTCACCAGCATGCGGGCGATCTCGGTGTAGTTGCCGGCCTTCACCTCGTCGATCAGCTTGATGCCCCATTCCGGCCAGAAGTTGCACAGGTGCACTTCGAAGGCCTTGGCGCCCAGCGCCGGCATGGCGCTGTAGGCGAAGAACAGGTTGTTGTCGATGACGGTGAAGCGGTGCGAGAAGTGCGAGGTCACGTCCTCGAATTCCATCGCATCGGTGCGCGGCGTCGCCCATTTGAGGCCGATCACGTTGGGAATCTGCGCCAGGCGCTCGACCATGCCGAAGGAGACGTTCGTCGCCGTCCAGAACGTGTTGTAGATGATGATGCCGATCTCGGGCGCCGCCTCCGCCGCGGCGCGGACGAATTCCTCGAAATCCGCCTCGCCATGGGTGAAATAGAACGGGCAGGAGACCTGGATGAAGTCGGCGCCCATGGCCTGCGCCGCCTTGGCGATGCGCACCAGCTCGGCGGTCGACGTGGTCTGCGCGCCCATGGCGACCGGGGCTGCGCCGTTCACCTCGTCCAGCACGCATTCGGCGACGCGCACCCTCTCCTCGAAGGTCATGGTGGAGAAATCGCCGGCGGCACCGCCGGCCAGGAACGTGGCATAGCGCGTGGTAAGCCCGTGATCGATCAGGAAGCGGGCATAGGCACGCAATGCGGCTTCGTCGACCGGCAGGCCTGGCGTGTCGGCGAAGGGCGTCGGGATGGTGACGTAGCAGCCTTCCAGCCGGGTCTTCAGATACTGCGGATCCACGCGTTTACGCTCCTGCCTCGGGCCAGATCCGGCCGGGATTGCCCCGGCGGATCGCGGGAAAAATCATCCCGTGCCGCAAGATCATCGTCTTGCGGGTGCTCCAGTTTCACTCGTCTTGTCGCCGGACCGGCGCGACGGCGGCCCGGTGGGTCCCGGGTTCTGGCCAGCGCTCGATCCGTTCAGCAATCTTGATCCGAAGCCCGCCAGGGCATTGACAGAAAGGGACAGAGATTTATCAATTCCGGCCAAGCAGCGGTGGGGGCGACCATGTCGGAAAGCAGGAGGCCAGCGGCGGCGGCATCGGGGCCGGTGCCGGAATTCCTCTTCGTCCTGCAGCCGGAATTCCCGATGAATGCCCTGATCCTGGCCGGCGAGGCGCTCCGCATCGCCAACCAGAACAGCGGCCGGGAGTTGTTCCGCTGGCGCTTCCTGTCGGAGACCGGCCTGCCGGTTCGCTCCAGCAACGGCATGTGGCTTTCGGTCGACGGCGCGCTGACCGCCGAGATATCCGGCGAGGCCAGCCGTACCTATGTGCTCATCTTCGCCAGCAATTTGCCGACCCAGCGTAACTCGCCGCAGCTGCTCGGCGTGCTCCGCGCCTTGGCCCGGTTCGGTGCCAATCTCGGCGCCATCGACACCGGCGCCTTCGCGTTGGCCCAGGCCGGTCTGGTCGGCGCCAACGAGACGGTGCTGCATTGGGAGGCCGCCGCGGCGTTCCGCGAGCGCTTCCCCAAGGCGCGGCCGCGTGACCAGCTGTTCCTGATCGATGACCGGCGGCTTTATTGCGCCGGCGGCATCGCGGCGCTCGATCTGATGCTGGAGGTGATCGGCCGGCTCTACGGCAGCGCGCTCTCCAGCGAGGTCGCCAACGCCCTGGTGCATACGCCGCGCGCGGGCGCGCTGCCGCAGCGTCCGGATTCCCTCCCCGCGCCCCGGCAGGACGGGCGCGCGCAAGCCCGGCCGGGGAATCTCGCCGGGCGGCTGGTGGCCCTGATGGAGAACAATCTCGATTTCGCCTTATCGCTCGATGAGCTGGCGAAACGGCTGAAGAGCTCGCCGCGCTCCCTCACCCGGCTCAGCCGGCGGCATTTCGGCGTGACGCCGATGCGGCTCTATCTGCGCATCCGCCTGCAGGCGGCGCGTAACATGTTGTTCTATGAGGAATTCAGCATCGGGGAGGTGGCGATCGCCTGCGGCTTTTCCTACCCGTCGGTGTTCTCGCGCGCCTTCCGCGAACAATTCCGCCAGACGCCCCAGGCGTTCCGCGCCGAATTGCGTCACAAGCAGGATCAGACCCTGCGTCCGGAAATCCGTCGGCTGATGCTGAGCTTTGATTCGGTTGAGCGGGATCGCGCCTGACGCGTCGCGGTATCGCGCCCAACCGGACAGGCCGGAACCTGGACAAGCCAGCGTCGGCCCAAAAAAAACGGCAGCCGCGAGGGCCTGCGGCTGCCGTCGGCTTCGCCTCTCTTGGGGATAGAGGCGTCGGGGACGTTCACTGAGGAACGGAGTGCCGGTCCCGTCGGACCTGTCGCCAAACCGCAGCGCCGAAGCGCCCCGTTCTTCAGAAACCAGTAAGCTTAATATTGGGGAAGACAGCCGCAATGTCGTGGATCAAACATGTGATCCGGCTGTGACCTTAGGTCACAATTGCTACCGTAATGGAAAGGCGAGCGGCAGGTCGACGACGACGCGGAAGCCGCCATCCGGGCCGTTATCGGCGGAGACGACCCCGCCGAGCATGGCCACGTTGCGCCGGACGATCGCCAGGCCCAGGCCGAAATGCGGCTGGCCGTCATCCTGCAAGGCGTCGTGGCCGTTGCGGGTGGAGAAATGCCGCTCGAAGATGTGCGGCAGCAGGTCGGGCGGCACGCCCGGCCCCTGATCCTCGACCGAAAGCCGCGCGCGGTCGCCGGCGCGCTTCAAGGTCACCTTGACCGTGCTGCCACGCGGCGAGAAACCGACGGCGTTGTCGAGCAGGTTTTCCAGCACCGTCTCGATCGCCTCCTCGCTGCCGACCACGGCAAGGTCGGGGACGAGCTTGCAGTCGATCTTCGGGCTGTCCTGCTCCATCTGCTGCTCGTTCGCGGCGCGCGCAGCGTTGGCGGCCAGCGCGCTGAGATCGATGATCGACCGGCCCTCGGCGATCGAACTGGCGATATCGTGGTCGATCCGCCGCGCCGTGCTGATCAGCCCGTCCAGCTTGGCCAGCGAGCGGTCGATGGCGACCGCCGCCTCCTTGATCTCGTCCGGCTTGGAGTTGCGCAGAGCTTCCAGCGCCTGGCGGATGGAAGCGACCGGTCCCTTCAGCGCGTGGGCGTTCTCTTCCGCGGCCTCGCGGATGGCGCTGGCGGCGCGGCGCATGGTGTCCACCATGCGGTCCATCGCGGTGGCGATCGGGTGCAGTTCCTGCACCGGCGTCAGGTCGACGAAGCGGGTCGACGGCTCGATGCTGGACTCGCTCATCCGCCGCGCCAGGCTGCCGAAGCGGCGCAGCGACTGCCAGATCGACCAGCCGGCCCAGACCGACAGCACCGCCATGGCGACGTAGAACATCGCCGCCCAGCGCAGCTCCGGCGCCGCGGAGAACGGCCGGGTCAGCGAGGCAATGACCGGATCGTCCTCCGGATAGGAGGTTACGACGAGCCAGCAGCCCTGTTCGGTGTGAAATGGCGTCAGCGAGGTGAGCAGTTCGGCGACGCCGGTCGGCCCCTCGAACTGCGTGGCGAGCGCGCGGTTTCCAGCACAACTCTCCGTCGCCTTCAGCAGCAGGCCGGTATCGATCAGCGCGTCGCGGCCCTGGTTCAGCTGCTCCTCGGTCAGGTGTGGGGCGCTGGCGATGTAGTAGTAGCTGGACGCGTTGTCGGCCGGCCGCAGCAGCAGCTTCAGCCGCAGCTCACCGCGGCTGACCGCATCGACCAGATCCTGGGCCTGGACCGGCGCCCGGGGGCCCGCCGCGATCAGCTTCTCCTGCAGCGCCTGGGCGGCGAGCCGCCCCTGGATCTGCAGGTTGTTGACCATCAACGCCTTGCGCTCTGCGTCGGCCTGCTCGAAGCGGCCGTAGAGCAGTGCCGGCACGATCAGGAACACCGCCGAGACCAGCATCAGCTTCAGCGTGACGGAGGACCGGAAGCGCTCACGCGTTGCCATCGCCCGCTCCCTCGCGCCAGCGGTAGCCGAAGCCCGGCACCGAGATGATGGCGGCGAATTCCTGGTCGACATCGAAGAACTTCTGGCGGATGCGCTTCACCAGTGTGCGGACATTGGCGCGGTAGCCTTCCGAGCCGGATCCGGCGATGAAGCTCTCGCCCTTCAGCACGTCGTAGAGCTGGCGGTAGCTGACATCGCCATTGGCACGCGCCAGCCGCTCGGTGACGCGGAATTCGCCAAGCGTGAGCGACACCACCTTGTCGCGCCACTTGGCCTGGTGGATCGCCGGCTCGATCAGCAGCGGGCCGCGCTGCAGCACCGCCGCCGGCAAGACGCCATCGCGCCGCTGGCCGGCAAGCACAAGCTCGATCCGCTTGCGGAGGACCGAGAAACTGCGGGTCTTGGAGATGAAGTCGATGGCGCCGGCCTCCAGCGCCGCTTCTTCGTAGAACACGTCGTCATGCGAGGTCAGCAGCAGCGCCGGCGCCTTGCAGCCGCCCTTGCGCAGCATCTCAAGCAGGTCCACGCCGGTCATGCCCGGCAGCCGCCAGTCGAGGATCAGCAGATCGGTGCGGTCGAGCGCGGGCACGCCGCTCAGCGCCGTGTCCGGCCCATCGAAGTGGGTCGCGGCGAAGCCGGCCCCGGCAAGGTTGTTGATCAATACCTTCGCGAAGACGTCATCGTCCTCGACGACGACCAGCATGGGTTCGGCTGCCATGTCAGCTCCGGCGAAGCTTGCCGTAGCACGCATCGGCGACGCTGCCGCCATCTGCATCGCTGACGATCTCGCCCGGCGCCGGCGCGCTCGCCGTCGCGTCGGCCGTCGTCGCCGTTCCAGCCGGAGCCGCACCCGCCGCGGCCACGCCGGCCGTGTCGCTGGGTGCAGCCGTATCCGCGGTGGATTCGACCGTCAGGACACGCTCATCCGCGCTCGCCATATCGAGGAAGAAGAACACGTCGAGGCCGCATTCATCCTTGCGGTAGGTCCACACGGTCGAGGCCGCGCGCTGCTCGACGCGCGCCGGCGCGCCGATGAGGGCGGTCACTTCGGTCTGGCTCTTACCCACCAATTCGGTCGCGCGATAGACGGTCTGATCGGCCGGAACCTGAGGAGCCGTTTCCGGCTGCTTCGCCGCGGTCGTCGACTTCTTCGCCGGCTTCTCAGCCTCCGGCTCGGCCTGGCGCAGTGCCGGCTGGGTCGGCGCGCTACGAGCCTGTTCCGGCGTGGTGGCCATCTGGACGTCGTCCTTCACCGGCTGCGGTTGGACGCATCCACTCGCCAGCAGCGCGGAAACGACCGCGAGCGCACTCGCCAGAGCACGCTTTTTTCCCTGTTTTCCCACCATCATGTCACAGATCATAATGCACATGAGCGATCAATCCAGTCCTTTTGCGCAACATTCATCCAACATCGGCGTGAACGAAACCGGCGGCGCCGAATTCGCGACGGCTTTCTCACACAATCGGGTGAAGCAGGGAAAAGAGTTTGACGCGCATTGCATCAGGCCGATGAGCACAGCCACCAGACTGCGCGGCTCTGCGTCACTGGCACCCGATATCTGGTTGGCATCGGAGACGCGCCGGTCCCGCGCTTCGAATTTCGCACGCGCTGTCATGATCGTCCCTCGAATGCCATGTTCGTTCGTCGCACGTACCCGCCGGACCCGGCCCCGCGACGGTCGCCCGCCGTGCCGCGATCCAACACAAACCTTGGCCCTCGAAATCGTCCCCGTCGGCCCCGGGTATTCCCGGGATCATTGCCCGGCTTGCCGGGCGCTTCGTTCGGGGAGCCCCAAATGCTTCCCCACCATCCGTTATGCGAATCGGATGCCACTTAGATCATATGGCCTAAATTGCTGAAAGATTGATTAAAATAGTGTAAATGCCGGCGTGCTTTCGCCGCAGGCCGCCCGTCGCAACCGGGCAGAAGCCCCGGCCGACAGGCAAGACTTGCCGTGTCCCGACGGCAAAACCACCATTAGGATGTTCCATGTGGCGCCACCCTGGGAAGGCGAGGATATGATGTCCTCTGACCGAACGGCGGCCGGGTTTCCCAACGGATGTCTTGTGCGGCAGCTCACCACGCACGCGGATGCGCGCGGCGCATTGGCCGAGGTCTTCCGTCAACAATGGTTTGAGGCACCGGGTCCCGCGCGCTGGGTCAGCCTGCGCAGCCGCGCCAACGCATTGCGCGGCCTCTATCTGCATTGCACCGCCTGGACCTATGTTTGCGTGCTGCGCGGCAGTGCTTTCATCGGGTTGCACGATTTGCGCCCGAACGCGCCGGGCGCGCAGCGCGGATTTCTCGCCGCTCCGGATGCGACGGCCCGGCGGATGATCGCCATCCCGCCGGGGATCGCACATGGACTGTACTTTCCCGAGGATGCTTCGCATCTGAGTGCCACATCGGCCACTGAGCCGACGGACACCCCGCTGCTCTGCCGCTGGAATTGCCCGGAGCTCATGATCGCTTGGCCGTGCACCGCACCGCTCCTGGATTCGTCCGAAATGACCTCCGGCGACTATGCTGACCTTGTCGCCCGGTACAAGGCAAGAGCCAGCAGCCCGTCGCCGTAGTTGCATCCGACGGCAAAGCGCTGAAATAGCAGACGTATTTTGAAGCCGTGACAGCCATGGCTTGCTTTCCCACAAAGCGTGCAACATCATGCGGCGCAATTGCGCAGCGAAATGCGTGTTCCATGTCGCAGGTTCGGCACGCCCCTCACCGCCCGATCGATCCGTGCCTGCCGGCCGGCGTGACGCTGCGCCAGCTTCCGGTCAGCGTCGGCGGCACGGGCAGCGCCATCGATCTGTTCAACCGCGACGACGGGGCCGTCGATCCGGTGCAATGGAATTTCGTCACCAGCCGACCGAATACGCTGCGCGGCGTGCATGTTCATGCGCGTCACAGCGACTACCTGACGGTGATGCATGGCCAACTCCTCGTCGGCCTGCATGACATGCGACCCGGGTCGGCGACCCACGGGAAGTCGACCTTCGTGACCCTGCGCGCCGAGGAGCCCGAAGCCATCACCATCCCGCCCGGCGTGGCACATGGATTTTACGCGGCGGTGATCGCCGATCACCTCTACGCGGTGGATCGGTACTGGGACCCGGCGGACGAACTTGGCTGCCGCTGGAGCGACCCGCGGCTGGGCCTCGACTGGCCCACCGACAACCCCAGCCTGTCGCCGCGCGACGCTGCAGCGGAGCCCTATGCCGTGCTGGTGCAGCGCCTCGCCGTACTCGGCGCAAGCCAACCCCATCCATGAGCCCGCGCATCGGGCTGATCGGTTGCGGCGCCTGGGGCCGTCACATCCTGCGGGACCTGAAGGCCTGCGGCGCGACGGTGCATGTCGTCGCCAAGTCGGAGGAGTCGCGCCGGAACGCACTCGAGCAGCGGGCCGATTCCATTCTTGCGACGCTGGCCGACCTGCCCGCGGTCGACGGCTACGTGGTCGCCGCTCCCAGCAGCCTGCATGGCGAGATCATCGAGGCGCTGCTGCCGGCCGGACGGCCGATCTTCACCGAGAAGCCGATGACCACCGACATCGCCAGCGCCCGCCGTATCGTGGCAAAGGCGGGCGAGCGGGTCTTCGTGATGCACAAGTGGCGCTATCATCCCGGCATCGAACGGATGCGACGCGAAATCGCCGCCGGCAATGTCGGCGCGATCCAGGGCATCCACATCCAGCGCTGGGGCTGGGGCAATCCCCATGCCGACGTCAACGCCATCTGGGTGCTCATGCCGCACGACCTGTCGATCGTCCTGCACTGGCTGGGCCGGATCCCGCCGCTCCGCGACGCCCGCCCGACGCTTGCGGGCGAGGCCGGCGCCGGCATCCTGGTTCAGCTCGGCGGCAACGGCGAGGCTCCCGTCACCATCGACATGTCGATCGCGGCGCCCGAGCATCGCCGCACCTTCACCATCTTCGGCAGCATGGCCAGCGTGGAATTGCGGGATTCCTACGACACCGCGATCCGGCTGCGCCGTGGCGCTCCGGGCGACCCGGAGGCGTCTGCCGAGACCATCGCGATCGGGCAGGACATGCCGCTGCTGCTCGAACTGCAAGCCTTTCTCCACCACCTCGACGGCGGGCCGCCGCCCTTGAGTTCGGCCGCGGAGGGATTGCTGGTGGTCGAGCGCACGGCGGAGATCGACGCCGCCGCGCGGCGATCCTTCGACGCCACGAAGTGCGCATGAGCAATCCGGAATTCACCATCCTGCTGCCCGTGCACCGGCCACCGGCGCTGTTGCCTTACGCGATCGCATCGGTCCTGGCGCAGCAGCGGCAGGATTTCGAGCTGTTCATCATCTGTGACGGCGCGCCGCCGGAAACGGTCGCCTGCGCCGAGGACTTCGCCCGGCGCGACAGCCGGATCAGGGTCTTCGCCCATCCGAAGGGCGCGCGCAGCGGCGAGGAATATCGCCACCGGGCACTCCAGCAGGCGCGTGGGCGCCTTGTCGGTCACATCGGCGACGACGATTTTTGGCTGCCCAATCATCTCACGGAGCTGGAGCACCTGCTGGCCGAGGTAGATTTCGGCAACCTGCTGCATGTGGAAATGGACGCGCGGGGCGACGTCATCCTGATCGCGGGCGACCTCGCCAATCCCGAGACACGCCGGCGGATGATGGAGCGCACCTTCAACATCTTCGGCATGACGGTCGCCTGCTATCGCTTGAGCGCCTATCGCGCGCTGCCGGTCGGGTGGAGCCCGGCGCCGCCCGGCCTGGCGCCCGACCTCCACATGTGGCGTCGCTTCCTGGCGCAGGGCGATCTCCGCTTCGGCTCGCGCGCGGCGGTGACGACGGTGAAGCTTGCGGCCGGCACCCGGCTGGACTGGAGCATGGAGCGCCGCGCCGCGGAAATGGCGGCCTGGGCGACCAGAATCACCGATCCGGGATTCAAGGCGGACCTCACGCAGAAGGTCCTCGACCGCCTCAACACCATGTACGACGCCAGCCATCGGGAAACCAACCGGCTGCAAGCCAAGCTGCAACGCCGCGCGCAACGGAACGTCAAGCTGCGCGGCAGGCTGGGCGCGCTCAAGGCCAGCTGGTCGTGGCGCCTCACCCGGCCGTTCCGCCGGCTGGCGCGCCTGCTGCTGAAGCGAAACTAGATCTCGATCTGGGTGCCGAGCTCGACGACGCGGTTCGGCGGGATGTTGAAGAAGTCCATGGCGCTGGTGGCGCTGCGCGACATCCAGGCGAAGATGTGCTCGCGCCACATCGACATGCCGGGCCGGCTGCTCGGGATCACCGTCTCGCGGCTGAGGAAATACGAGCTCTGCATCGGGTCGCAGTGCAGGCCCTTGCGTTCCGCCTTGCGGATCGCCTCGGGGATGTTGGGCTCCTCCATGAAGCCGTAGCGCACCAGCAGGCGATAGAAGTTCTTCGGCAGCACGGTCAGCTCGAAGCGCTGATCCTCGGGCACATAGGGGATCTCCTCGAAATGCACGGTCAGCACCACCACCTGCTCGTGCAGCACCTTGTTGTGCTTGAGGTTGTGCAGCAGGGACCCCGGCGTGCCGGTCGCCGTGCCGGTCATGAAGATGGCGGTGCCGGGAACCCTCGGCACGCGCTCCGAGACCGCGTTGAGGAAGGTCTCAAGCTCCAGCGTATCCTTGCTCACGCGCTGGAACAGCAGGGCGCGGCCCCGCTTCCAGGTGGTGAGCACCATGAACACCAGCAATCCGACCAGGAGCGGAAACCAGCCGCCATGGGTGAGCTTGGTCAGGTTGGCGGAGAAGAAGCTGAGATCGACGAACAGGAACAGGCCGATGACGAGGCCGAGGACGACCGGCTTCCATTTCCACAACAGCGCCGCGATCACGCTCAGCAGCAGGCCGTCGATGATCATGGTTCCGGTCACCGCGATGCCGTAGGCGGCCGCCAGGTGGGTCGAAGACTTGAAGCCGACCACCAGCATGGCGACGATGAAGGCCAGCATCCAGTTGACGAAAGGCACGTAGATCTGCCCGATCGCCATGGCCGAGGTATGGATGATCTGCATGCGCGGCAGGTAGCCGAGCTGGATCGCCTGGCGGGTGACCGAGAACGCGCCGGTGATCACCGCCTGCGAGGCGATGATGGTGGCGATCGTCGCCAGGGCGACCATGGCGAGACGCAATTCCTCCGGCACCATGCGGAACAGCGGGTTGTCGATGGCGTCGGGCTCGTTGATGATGAGCGCGCCCTGGCCGAAGTAGTTGATCATCAGGGCCGGCAGCACCAGCACGAACCAGGCAAGGCGGATCGGGAAGCGGCCGAAATGGCCCATGTCGGCGTAGAGCGCCTCGGACCCGGTCACCACCAGCACCACGGAGCCCAGCGCGAGAAAGGCGACCCAGCCATCCAGCTGGAAGAAGACGAAGGCGTAGTACGGATTGAGCGCCAGCAGTACCCGCGGATGCGCGACGATGTTGATGACGCCAAGGACGGCGAGCGTGGTGAACCAGACCAGCATCACCGGGCCGAAGGCGGCGCCGACCCGCGCCGTGCCCTGCTTCTGCACCGCGAACAGCACGACCAGGATGACAAGGGTCAGCGGCACGACATAGCTGTCGAGCGCCGGGGCCGCGACCTGCAGGCCTTCGACCGCGGAGAGCACGGAGATGGCCGGCGTGATCATGCTGTCGCCATAGAACAGGGCGGCGGCGAAGATGCCGAGCACAACGACGACAGGCGCCAGGTTGGTACCCTGGGTCAGGCGGCTGGCCAGCGCCAGCATGGCGAGGCTGCCGCCTTCGCCCTTGTTGTCGGCGCGCATGATGATGGCGACGTATTTCGCCGACACGATCAGCATCACCGACCAGAAGATGAGCGAGAGCACGCCCAGCACATGCGGCTCGTCCGGGGTCAGCGGATGCGTGCCGGCAAAGGATTCCTTCATCGCGTAAAGCGGCGAGGTGCCGATATCGCCGAAAACGACACCGATCGCGCCAAGGGCCAGGGCCGCTGCGCTCTTTTTCTGGTGCGTGGTTGTGTCCACGATCTTGGCCTTGGGTACCCGTGATTGTCGCGCCGGCCAAAGCGGCTGACGGTGGCGTGCAAAATCAGGGTCGCTATTTAGGTCGGTATTGTCGCCGTGACAAGCGATTTCGACGCCATCGGCACCAGTCAGTTTCGCCTAACATTCTGATTACAAACGAGTTTGTGGACATGCGACACTCCATGTCCCGGGGCGTGCATGGGTCGGAACCGCGTTCAAAGACGGCGGCGCCAAGCGTTTCGCCGCCCTGCGAAAGCGGGTAAAAGAGCCGTCGGATTGCGCCCAAGCCTGATTTTCGATCCCCTGGAGGAAGCACATGGCCCCGCAGGCCCCGAACCCCACCAAGCAGAACCAATTCTATCCCTTCGGCGAGCGGCCGATGCCGTTCACCAAGAACGGCAAGCCGGTAAACCCGGCGGTGATCCCGCTGCACGACGTGAGCCCGCTCCCCGACGGCGCGAAATTCGTCGTGGTCGGCGCCGGCATCCACGGTCTTTCCACCGCCTATCACCTGGCCAGGAAGCTGGTCGAAAGCGGCAAGGGCAAGGGCTCGGACGTGGTCTTGATCGACAAGGCCGGTCCGGGTGCGGGCGCCACCGGTCTCGCCTGCGGCTGCGTGCGCAACCTCTACATGACCAAGCCGTTGCACGCGATCCTGCGCGAGAGCGTGAAGGTGTGGAAATCCGACCCGGTCAATTTCGGCTTTCAGCAGGTGGGCTACGTCTCGGTCGGCGAATCCAACCAGGAAAGCGACTATGTCGGCCTGCACAAGTCGCAGAACGATCAGGGCTATCCGTCCGACATGTATGTCGGCAAGGACGCCAAGAACTTCCTGAAAAAGATCTGGCCGGATTTCAACACCGAGCGCGCCGACGTGGTGCTGCATGAGAAGCCCTCGGGCTATGCCGGGACGCACATGGCGGTCTGGGGCCTCGACCAGAAGTGCCATCAATACGGCGTGCGCCGCTGCTACGGGCCGGAGGTCATCGGCTACGAGATGCAGAACGGCCGTGTGACGGCGGTGAAGACCGACAAGGGCGACGTCAAGTGCGACACCGTCGTCATCGGCGCCGGCGCCTGGACGCCGAAGCACTGGGAGTGGCTGGGCAAGGCCGACAAGCTGGACCTCGGCTACAAGGACGGCCGCGTCGCCAAGAACCACGACATGTGGACCTATTGGCGCCTGCTGGAGGGCGAAGTGTTCATGCCGGAGGGCATCGACTTCCGCACCGCCGACGATCGCGACTCCCCCGTACTGCATGTCGAGCTGATGA
>JBGAGP010000017.1:0-46162 GCA_044226685.1 Dongiaceae bacterium | reverse complement strand
CAGGTCATAGCCCGCCGCCGATTTGCGCGCTCGTCCGCCGAGCTTCATGATCCGGCCGTCCGCCGTCACCACGGTCAGGCCCAGCACGTTCTCGCGCATGGTGCCGTAGCGCACCGCGTTGGTGCCGCTGGCCCGGGTCGCGGTCATGCCGCCGATGGTGGCGTCGGCGCCGGGATCGATGGGGAAGAACAGGCCCTGGTCGCGCAGATGCGCGTTCAGCTGCTTGCGGGTGACACCGGCCTCGACCAGCACGTCGAGATCCTCGGCATTCACCTCCACCACCCGGTTCATGCGGCCCATGTCGATGGAGATGCCGCCTTCGAGCGCCGCCACATGGCCCTCCAGCGAGGTGCCGACGCCGAAGGGGATGACCGGCGCGCCATGCTTGCGCGCGAGGCGCATGACGGCGGCCACTTCCTCGGTCGATTGCGGGAAGACCACGGCGTCGGGCGCATGCGCCTCGTGATAACTCTCGTCGTGGCCGTGGCGCTCCAGGATGCCGGGATTGACGCTGCAGCGCTCACCCAGCAATTGCTGCAAGGCCGCGATCAGCGGGGCCGCTTCGAATCTCGGCTTCGGGGTATTGGCGATGGCCATATTCGTCACTCCGCTGCTTTGCGCTGGAGGGCGGCGCCGTAGCCGCCGCCGCCCGGCGTCTCGATGATAAAGCAATCGCCCGGCTTCATGTCGATCCGATCGGTGCCCTGCAGTTCCACCAGCGAGCCATCGGCGCGCGCGACATGGTTGCGCCCCAGGGCGCCAGGTTCGCCGCCCTCCAAGCCATAGGGCGCGATGCGGCGATGGCCGGAGAGAATTGCTGCCGTCATCGCCTCGCGGAAGCGGATGCGGCGCATGACGCCATCGCCGCCCTTGAACTGGCCCTTGCCACCGCTGCCGCGGCGGATCCTGAATTCCTCGACCAGGACCGGGAAGCGGAATTCCAGCACTTCCGGGTCGGTCAGGCGCGAATTGGTCATGTGGGTCTGCACCGCGTCGGTGCCGTCGAAGCCCGGACCGGCGCCCGATCCGCCGGCCACCGTCTCGTAATACTGGTGCCGGTCGTTGCCGAAGGTGAAGTTGTTCATGGTGCCCTGGGCCGCCGCCATCACCTTCATGGCGCCATAGAGCGCGTCGGTGATGCATTGCGAGGTCTCGACATTGCCGGCCACCACCGCCGCCGGATAGACCGGGCGCAGCATGCAGCCCTCGGGGATGACGATGTCGAGCGGCTCCAGGCAGCCGGCATTCATCGGGATCTCGTCGTCGATCATGGTGCGGAAGACATAGAGCACAGCCGCCTTGGCCACCGCCGAGGGCGCGTTGAAGTTGTTGCTGCGCTGCGGGCTGGTGCCGGTGAAGTCGATCCTGGCCCGCCGCGCCGCGTGGTCGACCGAGACGGTCACCGCGATCTTCGCCCCGTCATCCATCTCATAGACGAAGTGCCCATCGCTCAAGCGGTCGATGACGCGGCGCACCTGCTCGGCGGCATTGGCCTGGACGTGGCCCATATAGGCGTGCACCACGTCGAGGCCGAATTGCTGCACCATGCGGCGCAGCTCCTGCACGCCGCGCTCGTTCGCCGCCACCTGCGCCTTCATGTCGGCGACGTTCTGCTCGGCGTTGCGCACGGGATAGCGGCCGCTCGCCAGCAGCGCGCGCAGTTCCGCTTCGCGGAAACGGCCCGCATCCACCAGCTTGAAATTGTCGATCAGCACGCCCTCTTCCGCCACCTCGCGGCTGTCGGGCGGCATGGAGCCTGGGGTGATGCCGCCGATATCGGCGTGATGCCCGCGGCTGGCCACGTAGAACAGCGTCTCCCGACCGGCATCGTCGAAGACCGGGGTGATGACGGTGACGTCGGGCAGATGCGTGCCGCCGTTATAGGGCGCGTTCAGCACATAGACGTCGCCGGCCTTGATCCGGCCCTGGTTGGCGCGGATCACCGTCTCCACCGATTCGCCCATGGAGCCGAGGTGCACCGGCATGTGCGGCGCATTGGCGATGAGCTGGCCCTTCTGGTCGAACAGCGCGCAGGAGAAATCCAGCCGCTCCTTGATGTTGACCGAGTAACTGGTCTTTTCCAGCGTCGAGCCCATCTGCTCGGCGATCGACATGAACAGGTTGTTGAAGATCTCCAGCATCACCGGGTCGACGCTGGTGCCGATCGCGGATGCCCGCGCGAGTGCCGCGCGGCGCTCGAGCACCAGATGCCCGCGCGCGGTCGCGGTGGCGGTCCAGCCGGGCTCGACGATGGTGGTGCTGGTGGTCTCCAGGATGATCGCCGGGCCGGCGACTTCCTGGCCGGGGCGCATCTCGACGCGGTCCAGCACCGGCGCCTGGTGGTGTGCGCCCTCGGCCCAGAAAGGAACATGCGCCTTCGGCACGGCGTCCTGGGGCCGCGCATCGGCGACCACCGGATCAGCTACCGCCTCGGTCTTGCCGATGGCTTCGATGCTGACCGAATCGACGATCAGCGCCTTGTCCGGCACGATGAAACCGTAGCGCCGGCGATGCGCCTCCTCGAAGCTCGCCTTGATGGCGGCAAGGTCGCCGAATTCGGCCAGCAGCGGCGCATCGGTGCCGGCATACTTGATGTGTACCTGGTATTCGATGGCGATCGCCGCCGGATCGATGCCCTGGGCCAGCAGTTCGGCCTTGCCGTCCCAGGCCAGGGCGTCGAGCGCGTCGCCGATCGGCAGCAGGGCCTCGGCGTTCAGCTCCGCTTCCACCGTGCGGTGGCGCAAAGCGCGCACGTCGGCCAGGCCCATGCCATAGGCGGAGAGCACCCCGGCGAAGGGATGCAGGAAGATGCGGGTCATGCCGAGTTCGTCGGCGACGCGGCAGGCATGCTGGCCGCCGGCGCCGCCGAAACAGGCCAGCGTGTATTTGCTGACGTCGTAGCCGCGCTGGATCGAAATTTCCTTGATCGCGTTTGCCATGTTGGCGACGGCGATCCTGAGAAAGCCCTCGGCCGCCTCCTCCGCGATCACCGGCTTGCCGCTGGCCCGGGAAATCTCCGCCGCCAGCGCCGCGAATTTCGCCGCGACGACCTCGCGGTCCAGCTTCTGGTTGGCATTCGGACCGAAAATGCGCGGGAAGAAGTCGGGGTTGAGCCGCCCCAGCATGACGTTGCAGTCGGTCACGGCCAGTGGCCCGCCGCGGCGATAGCTGGCGGGGCCTGGATTGGCGCCGGCGGAATCCGGACCGACACGGAACCGCGCGCCGTCGAAATGCAGGATCGAGCCGCCACCCGCCGCCACGGTGTGGATCTGCATCATCGGCGCGCGCACCCGCACCCCCGCCACCTGGGCGTCGAAGCTGCGCTCATAGGCGCCGCTCCAATGCGACACGTCGGTCGAGGTGCCGCCCATGTCGAAGCCGATGATGCGATCGAAGCCGGCGAGCCGCGCGGTTTCCACCGCGCCGACGATTCCGCCGGCCGGGCCGGACAGGATGCTGTCCTTGCCCTGGAACTTCATCGCGTCGGTCAGGCCGCCATTCGACTGCATGAACATGAGCCGCGTGGTGTCGTTGCCGATTTCCGCCGCCACCTGGTCGACATAGCGGCGCAGGATCGGCGACAGATAGGCGTCGACCACCGTGGTGTCGCCGCGGCTGACCAACTTCATCAGCGGCGAGACCTGGTAGCTGACCGAGATCTGCTTGAAGCCGAGCTCCGCGGCGATCTCCGCCAGCTTCGCCTCATGCGCCGTATGCCGGAAGCCGTGCATCAGCAGGATGGCGATGCTGTCATAGCCGCGCGATTTGGCCGCCGCCATGTCGCGCCGCGCCGCCGCCGCGTCCAGGGGCCGCAGCACCTCGCCCTCCGCCGTCACCCGCTCGTCGACCTCGATCGCCTCGGCATAGAGCAGCTCGGGCAGCCGGATCTGGCGCGCGAAGATCTTCGGGCGGTTCTGGTAGGCGATCCTGAGCGCGTCGCGGAAGCCCTTGGTGATCACCAGCAGCGTGCGCTCGCCCTTGCGCTCCAGCAGCGCGTTGGTGGCGACGGTGGTGCCCATCTTGATCGCCCCGACGGTGTCCGGGATCGGCGCGCCGGGGGCAAGGCCGAGCACGTCCCTGATGCCCTGGATCGCCGCATCCTTGTAGCGCTCCGGGTTCTCCGACAGCAGCTTGTGGGTCAGCAGCGAACCATCCGGCCGCTTGGCCACGATATCGGTGAAGGTGCCGCCGCGATCGATCCAGAATTGCCAGGGACTCATCCACGAAAACCTTGAAAAAAACGCATTTTCCTGCAACCAAGCGCCCCGGTCGGGACGGCCTCGACTATAGCCCCTGTGGCGTACCGTTCCAGGGGTCGCTGGAGCCTTGGCGCGGCGGTTTCCGGCGGTTATGGTCCGGCCTTGGACGGGAATAGCCATACATCCATCATGAGCATCTGGGGCAAAATCATCGGCGGGGCGGCGGGCTTCGCCCTCGGCGGACCGCTGGGGGCGCTGCTGGGCGCCATTGCCGGCCACGCGGTCGACGTCCGGCGCAGCCAGGCGGAGGAGGCGGAGGCGGAGCCGCAATCGCGCGACGACCGCTCCGGCACCAAGCAGATCGCCTTCACCATCGCCGTCATCGTGCTGGGTGCCAAGATGGCCAAGGCCGATGGCATCGTCAGCCGCTCCGAGGTCGCCGCCTTCAAGGAGGTGTTCCGCGTCCCCGACAACGAGTTGCGGAACGTCGCCCGCGTCTTCGACCAGGCGAAGAACGACCCCGGGGGCTTCGAGCCCTACGCCAAGCAGATCGCCCGCATGTTCCGCAAGGACCACCCGGTGCTCGAGGAACTGCTCGACGGCCTGTTCCACATCGCCAAGGCAGATGGCCGGGTGGACGGGTCCGAGATCGACTTCCTGAAGCGCGTGGCCGCCATTTTCGGCTTCGACGATGGCGAATTCGCCCGCATCCGGGAAAGTCACCTTGGCCCGGACAAGGCCGACCCCTATACCATCCTCGGCATCGGCCGCGGCGCCAGCAACGAGGAGATCAAGCAGGCCTGGCGCAAGCTGGTGCGCGATACCCATCCGGACAAGCTGATGGCCCAGGGCCTGCCGGCCGAATTCATCGAGCTCGCCAACGAAAAGCTCGCCACCATCAACGCCGCCTACGACAAGATCGCCAAAGAGCGCGGCATCAACTGACCTGAAAGAACAGATGCCCGCCGCCATTCCGCAACTCGCGATCCGCGACGCCGCCGTCACGTTCGGCGGCAAGCCGCTGTTTTCCGGCATCGACGCGACGCTCGGCCGGGGCGAGCGCGTCTGCCTGGTCGGCGCCAACGGCTCGGGCAAATCGACCATCCTGAAGGCGCTGGCGGGCGAGATCGAGCTGGACCGCGGTACCCGCTTCGTGCAGCCCGGCACCCGCATCGGCTACCTGCCGCAGAACGTCGATCTCGGCGGCGGCGGCAGTGTCGCGGACTTCGTCGCATCTGGCGGCAAGGACCTCCATGCCGACGACTACCGCGTCGCCACCCTGCTCGATCACGTGCAACTCGACGGCGCGCGGGCGCTGGCCAGCCTGTCAGGCGGCGAGGGCCGCCGCGCCGCGCTGGCCCGCACGCTCGCGGCCGAACCCGATCTGCTGCTGCTGGACGAGCCGACCAACCACCTCGATCTGCCGACCATCCAGTGGCTGGAGCAGGAGCTGGCCGATTTCCCCGGCGGCATCCTGATGATCAGCCACGACCGCGCCTTCCTGCGCCGGTTGACGCAGCGCCTGCTGTGGCTCGACCGCGGCCGCATGTTCGAGCGCGACGGCGGCTTCGACGGCTTCGAGGAATGGTCGCAGAACATCGCCGAGCAGGAGGCCGCCGAATACCGCCGCCTGGAGAAGCGCCTGGAGCAGGAGGAATACTGGCTGCAGCGCGGCGTCACCGCGCGGCGCTCGCGCAATGAAGGCCGGCGCCGCAAGCTGTTCGCCCTGCGCCAGCAGAAGGCCGAAAGCCTGAAGACCCGCGGCCGCGCCAAGCTGCAGGTGACCGAGGCGGAACTGGGCGGCCGGCTGGCGATCGAGGCCATCGCCATTTCCAAGCACTTCACCCGCCCGGACGGATCGCAGGTCGCCATCGTCGAGAATTTCTCCGCCCGCATCATGCGCGGCGACCGCGTCGGCATCCTGGGGCCGAACGGCGCCGGCAAGACGACGCTGATCAAGCTGCTGACAGGTGCGGAAAAGCCCGACAGCGGCGAGGTAAAGCTAGGTCTCGGCATCGCGCCGATCTATCTCGACCAGCGGCGCGAGAGCTTCGACCTCGACAAGACGCTGTGGGAGACGCTGGCGCCGGGCGGTGGCGATTCCATCCTGGTCAACGGCCAGCAGCGCCACATCGTCGGCTATCTGCGCGACTTCCTGTTCGACGAGCGCCAGGCGACCATGCCGGTGCGGCTGCTCTCCGGCGGCGAGCGCGCAAGGCTGATGCTGGCCAAGCTGTTCGCCCAGCCCAGCAACCTGATCGTGCTGGACGAGCCGACCAACGACCTCGACATGGATACGCTCGACCTGCTCCAGGACGTCCTGTCGGAGTATGACGGCACCCTGCTGCTGGTGAGCCACGACCGCGATTTCCTCGACCGGCTGGTGACCAGCACCATCGCGGTCGAGGGCGACGGCGACGTGCAGGAATACGCCGGCGGCTACAGCGACTACGTGATCCAGCGCGGCGAACAGGAAGCCGCCAGGCCGGCGGCGAAAAGGGCCGAGCCGAAGCGCACCGATCCGCCCCGCGAAGCCGCTGTGGCGCCGGCGCGTTTCAGCATGAAGGAGCAGCGCGAGCTGGCCGACATCACAGCGAAGCTGGATCGCCTGCATGCCGAGATCACCACCATCGAAGGCGCCCTCGCCGACCCCGCGCTCTACCAGCGCGACCCGGCCAAGGCGGCGCAAGCCGGCGCCCTCCTCGCCCGCAAGCGCGACGAGCTGCATGCCGCCGAGGAACGCTGGCTGGAGCTTGAGGAAAAGCGCGCCACGACGGCCTGAACGCCATGACGGCGGCCGGCCGCTCTGCTAGCGTCGGACGATATTTTCTGCCATCACGCCCTGTAACGAACGACATTTCATTCAGGATATCCTGCCCGCATGCTCCCCCGACATCTCGCCCTCATGGTGCTGGTCCAGGCGCTCTGGGGCGTCAATTTCGCCGTCGCCAAGTTCGGGATCGACTATTTCGCGCCGATCTTCTTCGTCGCGCTCCGCTTCAGCCTGGTCGCGGTGCTGCTGGTCTTCGTCGTCGGCCTGCCCAGGCGCGCCATGCTGAAGCGGCTGATCCCGCTTTCCGTCACCATGGGGGCGATGCATTTCACCCTGATCTTCCTCGGCATGAAGAACCTCGACGCGGCGACCAGCTCGATCGCCGTGCAGCTGCAGACGCCCTTCGCCGCCATCCTGGCCGCCTTCTTCCTGGGCGAGACGCTGGGCTGGCGGCGCATCACCGGCATGATCATCGCCTTCGCCGGCGTGCTGCTGATCGCGGGAGAGCCACGCTTTTCCGCCAATCCCTGGCCGCTGCTGGCGGTCATCGGCGCCGCTCTGGTCTGGGCCATCGGCAACATCCAGGTGAAGAAGTTGGGTGACGAGATCGACGCGGTGACGCTGAACGGCTGGATCGCCATCCTGGCTGCGCCGCAGCTCCTCTTCGCCTCATGGCTGATCGAGGGGCCGCAATGGAGCCGCATCCCGGAGGTCGGCTGGCAGGGTTGGGCCTCGCTGCTGTTCCAGGCCATCGTGATCGCCATCTTCACCTATTGGATCTGGTACAACATGATGCGGCGCTACCCGGTGAACCAGGTCATGCCCTTCACCCTGCTGCTGCCGATGATCGGCGTCGCCGCCGGCGCCGTCCTGCGCGGGGAGGCGGTCACCTGGCAGATGATCGTGGGCGGCTTGGCGACCGTGGCGGGCGTCGCCATTATCGTGATACGTAGGCCCGCCGTCGTCGCCCCCGCCACCAAGACCGGAATCTAGAACCAGCCCATGGCCTCCCAGAACGCGACCGCCGAACCGCTCCAGATCGCCGAGCTGCCCTCGCCCAATTGCGACGAGCGGCCAGCGGACCAGAAAGTCGACATCCTGCTGCTGCACTACACCGGCATGCCCGATGCCGGCCAGGCCCTGCGCCGCCTGCGCGACCCCCAGGCCAAGGTCAGCGCCCATTACGTCATCGACCTGGACGGGTCGATCACCCGCATGGTGCCCGAGGAGAAGCGCGCCTGGCATGCCGGGGTCAGCTGCTGGCAGGGTGCGCGCGACATCAACGCCCGCTCGATCGGCATCGAGATCGTCAATCCCGGCCACGAATTCGGCTACCGCCCGTTCCAGCTGGCGCAGATGGACGCGCTGGTTGCCCTCGCCAAGGACATCAAGACCCGGCACGACATCGCGCCGGATCGCGTTCTCGGCCATTCCGACGTGGCGCCCACCCGCAAGCAGGATCCTGGCGAATTGTTCGACTGGTACCGCCTGTCGGTCGAGGGCATCGCCGTCTGGCCGCAGCCCCGCGCCGTCAACTGGACCGACGCCCAGTTCCTCGAGGCGCTGCAGATCTACGGCTACGACGTTACCGGCCCGGCCAACCTGCCGGCCAATGTCGACCGCCAGGCCATCGCCAAGGCGTGCTGTTTCGCCTTCTGCCGCCACTTCGGCTGGATGGCCGCTGCCGCCGCGGCTTGATCGCGGCGGTGGAGGAAAGTCCGGGCTCCACGGGAAGACGGTGCCGGGTAACGCCCGGCGAGAGCGATCTCAGGGACAGTGCCACAGAGAACAGACCGCCGGCGGGTGCCCCAGGGGTGACCTTGGGGCCCCGCGGCAAGGGTGAAACGGTGCGGTAAGAGCGCACCGCGGGGCCGGCAACGGTCCCGGCACGGCAAACCCCACCGGGAGCAAGACCAGATAGGAGAATGGGGCCGGGCAACCGGCCCAGGCGCCTTCCCGCGCCAGATTCTCGGGTAGGTCGCGCGAGGCGTCCGGCGACGGGCGTCCCAGAGGAATGGCTATCCACGGGCGGCAACGCCCCGGACAGAACCCGGCTTACAGGCCGTCTGGCACTCTAATTTATTGATACTTCGTGAGAATTCAGATTTCCGCCCACGTCCGACGGGCGGATGCCGGGCCGCGCTTCGAGCGCCCGCAAGATTGCCTCACTCTCTGCGTCCTGCCGGGTATCCCTGACCGGGTGTGTGAAGGCCGCCCCGTAAATGATTGTTAATATTATCTTCTGGCGTCCGGAAAAACTTAACGAAACGTGAAAAATCCAATATTTTCCAGAGAGTTACACTGCTTTCCCATTGACGCCCATAAAGGCCCATGCTATCCCATGATCGCCGGAATAGTTCCCATTCCTGACCGGGCGCGCGTGGGGCTCGCCCAGCCGGGAACGGAAGCATCCGGCGCGGCGGGCGAGGGACCGCGCGGGGCGGTCTTGAAGCGCCGCCCGTACGAGCCCGCGGCCAACACCGCAGCGGAAACAGGGGCTAGCTCGGACCGTCATGGCTGTGTTCATCGACACGTTCGTGAACAAGATCGACCGCAAGGGCCGCGTTTCGGTTCCGGCGACCTTTCGCGCCGCGCTCGCCGCGCAGGTCTTCCAAGGCATCGTCGCCTTTCCGTCCTTCAAATTTCCGGCGCTGCATTGCGCGGGCATGGACTGGATGAGCTCGCTCATCGATTCCACCGCCAATGTCGATCTGTTCTCGCCCGAGCATGATGACCTCACCGCGTCGCTGTTCTCCGACGCCAAGCAGCTACCCTTCGACGGCGAAGGCCGCGTGCTGCTGCCGGAGAGCCTCTGCGCGCATGCGCATCTGAGCGAGAGTGCCGCCTTCGCCGGCCGCGGCCGCTACTTTGAAATCTGGGAACCGAAGGCCCTCGAGGACTACAAGGCCGAGGCGCGCAAGCGCGCCGCCGAGCAGCAGCGCACGCTGCGCCAAGGTTCCACCCCGGGCTCTACAGACGGGAGCAGCCGATGACCGGCGCGGCGAGCGAAAACGCCGCGCCGCACCGCCCGGTCCTGCTTGCCGAAGTGATCGAGGCCCTGTCTCCGCGCGACGGCGCCATCTATGTCGACGGCACGTTCGGCGCCGGCGGCTACAGCCGTGCCATCCTCGACGCCGCGCAGTGCACCGTCTTCGCCATCGACCGCGACCCGCATGCGGTCAGGGACGCGCAGCCGCTGGTCGCGCGCTATGGCGGCCGGCTCCACATCATCCAGGGCCGTTTCGGCGACATGGTCGATCTGCTGCGCCAGCGCGGCATCGATGCCGTGCAGGGCGTGACACTGGACCTCGGCGTCTCCTCCATGCAGATCGACCGGCCTGAGCGCGGCTTCTCCTTCCGCTTCGAAGGTCCGCTCGACATGCGCATGGAAAGCGCCGGGCAGAGCGCCGCCGACCTGGTCAACGAGATGGCGGAGCGGCCGCTGGCCGATCTCATCTTCACCTTCGGCGAGGAGAAGAAGGCGCGCCGCATCGCCAAGGCCATCGTCGCCGCGCGGGCGCTGGCGCCGATCCATACCACCCAGCAGCTGGCCGAAATCGTGCGCCGCGCCATCGGTCCGGCAGGGAAAGACCGCATCGACCCGGCGACGCGCACCTTCCAGGCGCTGCGCATCGCGGTCAATGACGAGCTGGGCGAGATCGACCGCGGCCTCGCCGCCGCAGAGCGCATTCTGGCGCCGGGCGGTCGCATGGCCATCGTCTCGTTCCATTCCCTGGAAGACCGCCGCGTGAAGCAGTTCCTGCGCGAGCGCGCCGGCCGCAATCCGAAGGGCTCGCGCCATCTGCCCGAGATCGCACCACAGGCCGAGCCGACCCTGCGCCTGATCGCGGCGGGCGGCATCGAGCCCGGCGAGGCCGAGACGCGGCAGAACCCGCGCGCCCGTTCCGCCCGGCTGCGCGTGGCCGAGCGCACCGAAGCCCGCCTGGAGGACGCCGCATGATCCGCGTCAGCGTCCTGGTCTGGACCGTCATCCTGGCCTTCCTCGGCATCGGCCTGTTCCAGGTCAAATACAACGTGCAATCGAAGGAGCGCGAGCTGCGCGAGGTGCGCCGCCAGATCGAGGCCAACCTCACCTCGATCCACGTGCTGGAAGCCGAGTGGAGCTATCTGAACGATCCGCTGCGCCTGGCCGATCTCGCCCGCCGCCATACCGAATTGCTGCCGACCACGCCGGCGCAGATCGGCGACATAGCCAGCCTGCCGCCGCGTCCCGTCGAGGCCCCGGCGGAGCCGGCGGCACCTGAATTGGGCGCGCCTGCGGAACCGGCCCCGCCGCTGTTGTCGAGCGCGCCCGAGATCGCGCCGCAGGAGGCGCAGCCCGCCGCGGCGGCCGAAGACGCTCCCGACCTCCCGGCCATTCCGGTGAGGGCGACGGTGCCGGAGGCGGAGCCCGCCCCCGCCCCGGTGGCGCAGCAGGAGCCGAAGCCGCTGAAGCCCAAGGACGAGCAGGCCGAGGCCGACGCCATGATCGACGCCATCCTCGCCGACATGCAGAAGGCGCAAGACGGCGCCGCCGGAGGTGGCGAATGATCCGCCGCGGCAAGGGCAACGAGCGGAGCGGGGATTTCGCCGCCCAGCGGCCGCAGCCTGTGATCAACCCGATGGCGCTGCAGATGGAGCCGGACGGCCCGCGCAAGCGCGCCCTCGAGGTCAGCCACAGCCGCGTGCTGCTCGGCGCCGGCCTGTTCGCCGTCGTCTTCCTGGTGATCGCCGTGCGCCTGGTCGCCATCACCCTGCTGCCCGACAGCGGCGACGTCGCCAGCGTGGCGCCGAGCAAGATCAAGACCGCCGACCGCGCCGACATTGTCGACCGCAACGGCGTGGTGCTGGCCACCAGCCTCACCACCGCCTCGCTCTATGCCAACCCGAAGCAGATCCAGGACCCCGACCAGGTCGCGGCGCTGCTGAACCAGGCGCTGCCGGACCTCAACATCGCCTCGACCGCCGCCAAGCTCGACAGCGATCGCGGCTTCATCTGGCTGAAGCGCAACCTCACCCCACGCCAGCAGCAGGCGGTCAATCGTCTCGGCGTGCCGGGCCTCTATTTCCAGGCCGAGACCAAGCGCGTCTATCCGCAAGGCAGCCTGACCGCGCACCTGGTCGGTTTCTCCGACGTCGACAGCCGCGGCCTCGCCGGGGTGGAGAAGAGCTTCGACGACATGCTGCAGGGCGGCGACCGGCCGCTGGAGCTCAGCGTCGACATCCGCCTGCAGCACATCATGCACGAGGAGCTGTCCTCCGCCATCGACGACTTCAACGGCATCGGCGGCGCCGGCATCATCATGGATCTGAAGACCGGCGAGATCCTGGCGCTGGTTTCGCTGCCGGATTTCGACCCGGCGCGGCCGGGCGACGCCGATGACGACGCGCGCTTCAACCGCGCCACCCTCGGGCTCTACGAAATGGGCTCGACCTTCAAGATCTTCAACACGGCGATCGGCCTCGACAGCGGCACCGTGACGCTCGCGGATGGCTTCGACGCCACCCACCCGATCAAGATCGGCCGCTATTCGATCGACGACTTCCACGGCAAGCACCGCTTCCTGACCATTCCCGAGATCTTCACCTACTCCTCCAACATCGGCTCGGCGAAGATGGCGGATCTGTTCGGCGCCGAGATGCAGCAGGCGTATCTGAAGCGCTTCGGCCTGATGGACAAGTCGCCGGTCGAGCTGGCCGAGGTCGGCGAACCCTTCTATCCCAGCGCCAAGGACTGGAAGCGCGTCAACACCATGACCGTGTCCTATGGCCACGGCATCTCGGTCAGCGCCATGCAGCTGCTGACCGCGGTCGGTGCCATCGCCAACCATGGCATCCTGCGCGAGCCGACGCTGCTGAAGCGCGCACCCGGCGAGGTGCCGGCCGGCGTGCAGGTGGTGAGCGAGCAGACTTCAGAGCAGCTGCGCCTGCTGATGCGCCTGGTGGTACAGATCGGGACCGGCAAGAAGGCGAACGCGCCCGGCTACCTGGTCGGCGGCAAGACCGGCACGGCGGACAAGCAGAAGGGTCACGGCTACGCGCAGAATGCGCGCCTCGCCTCGTTCGTCGCCGCCTTCCCGATGAGCAACCCGCGCTTCGCCATCGTCGCCATGGTCGACGAGCCGAAGCCCAACGCGCACAGCTACGGTTACGCCACCGCCGGCTGGGTGACCGCGCCGGTGATCGGCGCGGTGGTCGAGCGCATGGCGCCGCTCTACGGATTGAAGCCGGTGCCGGACGACGCGCCGGAAGCGCAGAACCCGCTGGTCGGCATGGTCGCCGACTACGATTCGCCATCCTCAAAAAAGGCGCAATCGGGGATCAAACCGGCCAGCATCCCGGCGTCCAACAGCATCGGCGCCGACGGCGCGCTGGCCCCTCTGAACGTGTCGGCGCAGCCGGCACCCGGCTCGGAGGTCCCGCTTGCAGCTGAATGACCTGATGTTCGGCATCGACGATCTGCGCCTGGTCTCGGGCGCGGCGGAGACGGCCGTGCGTTCGGTGACGCTCGATTCGCGCCGGGTGAAGGCCGGCGCGCTGTTCGCCGCCTTGCCAGGCGGCAAGGTCGACGGTCGCGATTTCGCGGCCGCCGCCGTAACCGCCGGCGCCGTCGCCATCCTGGTGCCGGAGGGCAGCCGGCTCGATGGCCTGCCGGCCGACGTCGCCGTGATCGCGGCGAAGGAGCCGCGCCGGGCGCTGGCGCTGATCGCCGCGCGGTTCTTTGGCCGCCAGCCGCAGACCATCGCCGCGGTGACCGGCACCGGCGGCAAGACCTCCACTGTCGCCTTCGCCCGCCAACTCTGGTCGCTCGAGGGCCGCGAGGCGGCGAGCCTCGGCACCCTCGGCGTGATCTCCGGCAAGGTCAACGACCCCGGCTCACTCACCACGCCCGACACCATCGCGCTGCACGAATTGCTGGCGCGCCTCGCCGACAGCGGCGTCACCCACCTGGCGATGGAAGCCTCGAGCCACGGCCTCGACCAGCATCGCCTCGACGGCGTCGCGGTGACGGCGGCCGCCTTCACCAACCTGTCGCAGGACCATCTCGACTACCACCGGACGATGGAGGCCTATTTCGAGGCCAAGCTGCGACTGTTCGGCGAATTGCTGCCGGCCGGCGGCACCGCGGTGGTCAATGCGCGCGCCAAGCAGGCCGACCGCCTGGTGGAGACCGCGCGCCGCAGGCGCCATCGCCTGATCACCTTCGGCGGGAACGGCGCCGACATCGCGCTGTTGCAGCAGCGGCCGGTCCCGCAAGGCCAGGTGCTCGACATCGAGGTTTTCGGCACGAAGCACGTCGCCGAATTTCCGGTCGCCGGCGCCTTCCAGGCGGAGAACCTGTTGGCCGCGCTCGGCCTCGTCATCGGCAGCGGCTCCGATGTCGGCAAGATCGTCGGCCTGATCGGCCGCCTGGCCGGCGTACCCGGCCGTATCGAGCACGTCGCCGACACGCCCTCGGGCGGGGCGGTCTATGTCGACTACGCGCATAAGCCCGGCGCGCTCGAGGCGGTGCTCGCCACCCTGCGTCCGCACGCGACGCGCCGCCTGATCGTGGTCTTCGGCTGCGGCGGCGACCGCGACCGCGGCAAGCGCCCGATCATGGGCGAGATCGCCACCCGCCTCGCCGACCGCGTCATCGTCACCGACGACAATCCGCGCAGCGAAACTCCGGCGCTCATCCGCTCCGAGATCCTGGCCAAGGCGCCGGGCGCCGTCGAAGTCGGCGACCGCGCCGAGGCGATCCGCCTCGCCATGCGCGAGCTGCAGCAGGGCGACCTGCTGGTGATCGCCGGCAAGGGCCACGAGACCTATCAGATCGTCGGCGACCAGACCTTCCCCTTCGACGACGCGGCGGTCGCCCGCCAGGCGGCAGCCGAGCTGGGCCAGGAACGCGTGAGGGCGGTGCAATGACGCAAGCCCCGCTCTGGACCACCGCCGAGATCGCCGCCGCCACCGGCGGCCAGCCGGCACGCGATTTCATTGCCACCGGCGTCTCGATCGATTCCCGCACCTTGGAGCGCGGCGACCTCTTCGTGGCGCTGCAGGGCCCGACCTTCGACGGCCACGATTTCGTCGCCAAGGCGCTGCAGCGCGGCGCCGCCGGCGCGCTCATCCATCGACGGCCACAGGACCTGCCGGCGGATGCCCCGGTGATCGAGGTCGCCGACACGATGCGGGCGCTGGAGGATCTCGGCCGCGCCGCGCGCGCCAGGACCGCCGCGCGCATCGCCGCGGTGACCGGCAGCGTCGGCAAGACCAGCACCAAGGAAGCCCTGCGCGCCGTGCTGTCGCTGTTCGGCGCCACCTATGCCAGCGTCGGCAATCTCAACAACCAGTGGGGCGCGCCGCTCAGCCTGGCGCGCATGCCGCGCGACAGCCGCTATGGCGTGTTCGAACTGGGCATGAACCATGCCGGCGAAATCTCGCCCCTGTCGCAGATGGTGCGGCCGCAGGTCGCCATCGTCACCACCGTCGAGCCGGTGCATATCGAGTTCTTCGATTCCGTCGAAGGCATCGCCGACGCCAAGGCGGAGATTTTCGACGGCCTGATGCCGAATGGCACCGCCATCCTGCCCTTCGACAACCCGCATTTCGCCCGGCTGGAAGGCAAGGCGAAGCGCATGGGCGCCCGCGTCCTGACCTTCGGCGCCGGCGACGGCGCCTGGGCCCGGCTGCTCGACTGCCAGGTGACGCCGACCGGCACCGAGGTCGCCGCCGAGATCGGCGGCAAGCGCCTGCGCTATCGCCTCGCCGCCCTCGGCAGCCACCAGGCGCTGAACAGCCTCGCGGTCCTCGCCGGCGCCTTCGCCTTCGACCTCGACCTCGACCAGGCCCTGCCCGGCTTCGCCGCCTTCGAGGCGCTGAAGGGCCGCGGCAAACGCGAGACCTTGAACATTCCCGGCGGCCAGATCGAGCTGATCGACGAGGGCTACAACGCCTCGCCGGCTTCGGTGGGCGCCGCCTTGCGCCTGCTCGGCCAGCTGCCGACCACCTTCGGCGGCCGCCGCATCGTCGTGCTGGGCGACATGCGCGAACTGGGCGAGCGCGGCGCGCAGTTGCACCGCGACCTGGCGCCCAACCTCGGCGCGGCGAAGGTCGATCTCGCCTTCCTGGTCGGTCCGCTGATGCGGGGCCTTTACGAGCTGCTGCCGCCGGCGATGCAGGGCGCCCACCAGCCGAATTCGGAAGCGATGGTGGCGACGCTTGTCGCCGCGATCCGGCCGGGCGACACGGTGCTGATCAAGGGGTCTCTGGGGACGCGCATGGCGCCGCTGGTCGAGGCGGTACGGGCGCTCGATCAAGCCGCGCCGCGCAAGGCGGCAAACGAGCATTAAGGGGAAATCGGGGGATGCTCTTCAACCTACTCTCACCGCTGGCTGACGACTGGTCGCCGCTCAACGTGTTCCGCTACCAGACCTTCCGCAGCGGCAGCGCCATCCTGTTCGCCTTCTTCCTGACCCTCTTCATCGGCCCACGCATCATCCGCTGGCTGAAGATGAAGCAGCGCGAAGGCCAGCCGATCCGCGAGGACGGCCCGGAATCGCACCTGCTGACCAAGAAGGGCACGCCGACCATGGGCGGCCTGATGTTCCTGATCTCCGCCTGCATCACCACTTTGCTCTGGGCCGACCTCAGCAACGGCTATGTCTGGGTCGTGCTGATGGTGACGCTCGGCTACGGCGCGATCGGCTTCGGCGACGACTTCCTGAAGCTCACCAAGCGCAACACCAAGGGCCTGCCCGGCCGCGCCAAGCTGGTGGCGCAGCTCGCCATCGGCCTCATCGCCTCGCTGTGGGTGATGTGGATCGCGCCGGAGCCGCTCGCGACCGGCCTCGCCGTGCCGTTCTTCAAGGACCTGCTGATTCCTTTCGGCATGTTCTTTCCGCTCTTCACCACCCTGGTGATGATGGGCTCGTCCAACGCGGTCAACCTGACCGACGGATTGGACGGCCTCGCCATCGTGCCGGTGATGATGGCGGCGGCGAGCCTCGGCTTCATCGCCTATGTCGCCGGCAACTTCAATTTCGCCGTCTACCTGCAGCTGCACCACGTGGTCGGCGCCGGCGAGCTGGCGGTGTTCTGCGGCGCCTTGTGCGGCGCCGGTCTCGGCTTCCTGTGGTTCAACGCGCCGCCCGCCATGGTGTTCATGGGCGACACCGGCTCGCTCAGCATGGGCGGCGCGCTCGGCGCCATCGCCGTCATCACCAAGCACGAGCTGGTGCTGGCCATCATCGGCGGCGTCTTCGTGCTGGAGACCATCTCGGTCATCGTGCAGGTCGTCTCGTTCAAGACCACCGGCCGCCGCGTGTTCCGCATGGCGCCGCTGCACCATCACTTCGAGAAGAAGGGCTGGGCGGAGCCCACCATCGTCATCCGCTTCTGGATCATCGCCGCGGTGCTGGCGCTGATCGGCCTCGCCACCCTGAAACTGCGCTAGAGGAGTCGCCCGCCACCGTGACCCGCTCGCTGCACATCCCAGACGTCGCCGGCAGGATCGTGGCCGTGCTCGGCCTCGGCCGCACGGGTGCCGCGACCGCGGCGGCGCTGGCGGCGAGCGGCGCCACGATCTGGGCCTGGGACGACAGCGAGCAGGCGCGCAGGAACGTCCCGGCCGCGATGCTGGTCGACCCGTCGCGCGCCGATTGGCGCCTGCCGGAGATGCTGGTGATGAGCCCCGGCATCCCGCACACCCATCCCGCCCCGCACCCGGTCGCGGCGGCGGCGAAGGCCGCCGGCAAGCCGCTGATCGGCGATATCGAACTGCTCTATCGTGCCATGCCGCGGCAGCGCTATGTCGGCATCACCGGCACCAACGGCAAGTCGACGACCACGACGCTGATCGCCCATATCCTGCGCCAGGCGGGCAAGGCGATCGAGGTCGGCGGCAACCTTGGCCAGGCCGCGCTCTCGCTGCAGCCGCTGCCGGGCGACGGCATCTACGTGCTCGAGCTCAGCTCCTACCAGCTGGAGCTGACGCCGACGCCGATCTGCGACGTCGCCGTGCTGCTCAACATCACGCCGGACCACCTGTCCCGCCACGGCGGGATGGATGGCTACATCGACGCCAAGGCGTTGATCCTGCGCCCCAAGGGCAGCAGCTCGATCGGCGTTCTTGGCGTCGATGACCAATCCTGCCGCGACCTCTTCGCGAAGCTGAAGGACGCGGGGCGCAAGTTGATCCCGATCTCCGTCGAGCGCCAGGTCTCCGGCGGCGTCGACGCCATCGGCGGCCAACTGGTCGACCGCACCGGCGGTGCGCCCATCCCGGTCATGGACCTGAAGACCATCGCCACCCTGCCCGGCAGCCACAACTGGCAGAATGCCTGCGCCGCCTACATCGCCACCCGCGCCATGGGGCTGGACCGCGCCGCCATCGTCGCCGGTTTGCAGACCTATCCCGGCCTCGCGCATCGCCAGGAGCTGATCGCCACGCTTAACGGTGTGCGCTACGTCAATGACAGCAAGGCCACCAATGCCGACGCGGCGGCCAAGGCGCTGGTCTGCTACGACGACATCTACTGGATCATCGGCGGCCAGGCCAAGGAAGGCGGCCTTGCCGGCCTCGAGAAGTTCTTCCCGCGCGTGCGCCATGCCTACCTGATCGGCGAATGCGCACCGCTGTTCGCGAAGCAATTGGGCAGGGCTGTCGCCTTCACCCAGTGCGGCACGCTGGACAAGGCGGTCGCCGCCGCGCACAGCCAGGCGCAGCGCGATCGTCAGCTGCGGGACCGCAAGCCCGATGCCGTGGTGCTGCTGTCGCCCGCCTGCGCCTCCTGGGACCAGTACGCGAACTTCGAGGCGCGCGGCGACCATTTCCGCAAGCTGGTGCTCGACCTCGCCGGACGCTCCGTGTCGCCGTCCGCGGCGGGCGGAAAGGGGGCGGCATGAGCTTCAGCCGCGCCGACCGCAGCACGATTGCGCAATGGTGGTGGACCGTCGACCGCTGGACGCTCGCCACCATCTGCGCGCTGATGTTCATGGGCGCCATCCTGGTCCTGGCTGCGAGTCCGGCGGTCGCCACGCGCATCGGCCTCGACAGTTTCCACCTGGTGCGCCAGCACTACGTCATGCTGCCGGCGGCGCTCGCCATCGTCATCGGCATTTCCATGCTGTCGCCGAAGCAGGTGCGCCGCCTGGGCGTGGTGCTGTTCTTCGTCTTCCTCGGACTGACGGCGCTGACCCTGGTCTATGGCAGCGAGATCAAGGGCGCGACGCGCTGGGTCTCGGTCGGGCCGCTTTCGCTGCAGCCCTCGGAATTCCTGAAGCCGACCTTCGCCATCTTCGCGGCCTGGATGTTCTCGCTGAAGCTCGACGGCCAGGGCGTGCCGGGCAGCCTGATCTCCACGGTGGCCTACGGCCTGGTGGTCGGCATCCTGCTGCAGCAGCCGGATCTCGGCATGACCGCGGTGGTCACCGCCACCTGGTTCGCGCAGTTCTTCGTCGCCGGCCTCTCCTTCATCTGGGTGGTCCTGCTGGGCGGCCTGGCGGTCGCCGGGTTGTTCGGCGCGTATTTCGTCTTCCCGCACGTGCATCAGCGCGTCGACCAGTTCCTGAAGGGGACCGGCGATTCCTATCAGATCGACCGCGCGCTGGAGGCGTTCCAGAACGGTGGGCTCTACGGCCGCGGCCCCGGCGAGGGTTCGGTCAAGATGGTCCTGCCGGACGCGCATTCGGATTTCATCTTCGCCGTTGCCGGCGAGGAATTCGGGTTGGTCGTCTGCCTGCTGCTGGTCGCCTGCTTCGCCTTCATCGTGCTGCGCGCCATGTCGCGCATGCTCGCCGAACACAACATGTTCGTGCTGCTGGCCACCACCGGGCTCGCCACCGGCTTCGGCCTGCAGGCGGTGATCAACATGGCCTCCAGCCTGCACCTGATGCCGACCAAGGGCATGACCCTGCCCTTCATCTCCTACGGCGGCTCATCCATCGTCGCCATCGCGCTCGGCGTCGGCATGCTGCTGGCGCTGACCCGCAAGCGGTTCCCGGGGAGCGTCGATTCATGATGGCCGCCCTCGCCCCCTGCATCCTGCTGGCGGCCGGCGGCACCGGCGGCCACATGTTCCCGGCGGAGGCGCTGGCCCGCGCGCTGTTGATGCGCGGCTTGCGCGTCGAGCTGGCGACCGACGAACGCGGCGGCGGCTTCGGCGACCGGTTGCCGCAGGTCACCGTGCATCGCATCGCCTCGGGCGGCGTCGCCGGCAAGGGCATCGTCGCCAGGCTGCGCAACCTGCTCCGCCTCGGCCTCGGCGTGTTGCAGTCGCGCCGCCTGCTGCAGCGGCTCGATCCCGCCGTGGTGGTCGGCTTCGGCGGCTATCCCTCGGTGCCGCCGCTCCTGGCCGCCCAGCGTGCCGAGGTGCCGACCATCCTGCACGAGCAGAACGCAGTGATGGGCCGCGCCAACCGATTCCTGGCGCGGGGCGCCACGCGACTCGCCCTCGGCTTCGAGCAGGTGAAATTCGCCGACCGCGTGGCGGCGGAACGCCGCGCGGTCACCGGCAACCCGGTACGCAGCGAAATCTCCGCCATCGCCGAGACGCCCTATGAAGCGCCGCACGCCAGCGGACCGGTCAATCTGTTCGTGGTCGGCGGCTCGCTCGGCGCCCGCGTCTTCGCCAAGGTGGTGCCGGAGGCGATCGGCCTGCTGCCGGCCGAATTGCGCGACCGCCTGCACATCGCGCAGCAGGCCCGCGCCGAGGATTACGCCCAGGTGAGCGAAACCTATCGCGCGCTCGGCATGCCGGTCGAGTTGCGCGCGTTCTTCGACGACGTGCCGGCGCGCCTCGCGGGCGCGCATCTGCTGATCTGCCGCGCCGGCGCCTCCACGGTCTCGGAGCTGGCTGCTGCCGGCCGGCCGGCCATCCTGGTGCCGCTGCCCAATTCCATCGACGACCACCAGATGGCCAACGCCAAGTCGCTGGAGGTGGCCGGTGGCGGCTGGGTGCTGCCGGAGAACCTGCTGTCGTCGACCTCGCTCGCCGCCAGGCTGCAGGCGGTGCTGGAGCAGCCGGAGGCCCTGCAGCGCGCCGCCGAAGCCGCCGGCCGAGCCGGGCGCCGCGACGCCGCCGAACGCCTGGCCGATCTCGTCGTCGCCCTGCTGCCCGCCGAGGCGCAGCGGGACATGCGGGAGGGCATGCACTGATGCGCGCCCTTCCCCTCGACATCGGCGTCATCCACTTTGTCGGCATTGGCGGCATCGGCATGAGCGGCATCGCCGAGATCCTGCACAACCTCGGCTACAAGGTGCGCGGCAGCGACTTGAGCGAATCCTACGTCACCAAGCATCTGCGCGAGATCGGCATCCCGCTGGAGATCGGCCAGAAGGCCGAGAACCTGGCTGACGCCGAGGTCGTCGTCATCTCCTCGGCGGTGAAGGCCGACAACCCGGAGGTGGTCGCGGCGCGGACCAAGCTGCTGCCGGTGGTGCGCCGTGCCGAGATGCTGGCCGAGCTAATGCGCCTGAAATGGTCGGTGGCGGTCGGCGGCACCCACGGCAAGACCACCACCACCTCGATGGTCGCCGCGCTGATCGACGCCGCGCATCTCGACCCGACGGTGATCAACGGCGGCATCATCAACAACTACGGCACCAACGCGCGGCTCGGCTCCGGCGACTGGATGGTGGTGGAGGCGGACGAATCCGACGGCACCTTCGTGAAGCTGCCGGCGGTCATCGCCATCGTCACCAACATGGACCCGGAACATCTCGACCACTACGGCTCGGTCGAGGCGATGAACCGCGCCTACGAGGAATTCGTCCATAACATCCCGTTCTACGGCTTCGCGGTGCTGTGCATCGACCATCCGGTGGTGCAGGCGATGATCCCGCGCCTCTCGGACCGGCGCATCATCACCTATGGCTTCTCGCCGCAGGCCGACGTGCGCGCGATCAACCTGCGCCTCGATCCCGGCGGCAGCACCTATGACGTCGTGATCAACGACCGCTTCCGCGAGACGACGCGCGAGATCAAGGACATCCACCTGCCCATGGTGGGCCAGCACAACGTGCAGAACAGCCTAGCCGCGATTTCCGTCGCCAACGAGATGCATGTCGGCGACGAGGTGATCCGCAAGGGCTTCGCCGGCTTCGGCGGCGTCAAGCGCCGCTTCACCAAGACCGGCGAGGCCAACGGCGTCACCGTGATCGACGATTACGGCCACCATCCGGTGGAGATCGCGGCGGTGCTGAAGGCGGCGCGCCAGGCGATCCAGGGCCGGGCGACCCAGGGCAAGGTCATCGCCGTGGTGCAGCCGCACCGCTACAGCCGCCTGCACAATCTGTTCGAGGAATTCTGCGCCTGCTTCAACGACGCCGACATCGTGCTGGCGGCGGAGGTCTACCCCGCCGGCGAGCAGCCGATCGAGGGCGTCAGCGGCGCGGCCCTGGCCGAGGGGCTGCGCGCCCGCGGCCACCGCCATGTCGAACACCTCGCCGACCCCAAATCGCTGGCGAAGATGATTGCGCCGCTGGCCCAGCCCGGCGACCTGGTCGTCTGCCTCGGCGCCGGCAGCATCACCTACTGGGCGCATGCCCTGCCGGCCGAGTTGCAGGCGATCTACGGCCCCCCGTCCGACAAATCTTCCTCCAGGGCATCGGCATGAGGTCGGCGATGGCAAGGATGGAGACACGCCTGATCGACCGCCTGCCCAAGGTCCGCGGCCGCCTGACCGAGGGGGCGCTGCTGTCGGCGGTGACGTGGTTCCGCGTCGGCGGTCCGGCGGAAGTGCTGTTCAAGCCGGCCGATCGTGACGATCTCGCGGCACTCCTGCGCGACAAGCCGGCGGAAGTCCCGGTGACGGTGATCGGCGTCGGCTCCAACCTGCTGGTGCGCGACGGCGGCATCCCCGGCATCGTCATCCGGATGGGCCGCGCCTTCGCCGGGATCAAGACATCCGGCACGACCATCGAAGCGGGCGCCGCGGCGCTCGATCTCAACGTGGCGCTGACCGCCCGCGACGCCGGCATCGGCGGCCTCGAATTCCTCTCCGGCATCCCCGGCACCATCGGCGGCGCGCTACGCATGAATGCCGGCGCCTACGGTGCCGAACTGGCTGGTGTGTTCGACCACGCCGAGGCGCTGGATGGCGCCGGCAACCTGCATCGTTTGACCAGGGCGGAGATGGGCTTCACCTATCGCCACTGCGCGGTGTCCGAGGACTGGATCTTCACCGGTGGCGCCTTCGCCGGGAAGCCGGACGATCCCAAGGCGATCCACGCGCGCATCCAGGAAATCCAGACGGCGCGCGAGGAAAGCCAGCCGGTCAAGGCGCGCACGGGCGGCAGCACCTTCGTCAATCCGCCCGGCCACAAGGCCTGGCAGCTGATCGACGCGGCCGGCTGCCGTGGCCTGCGCAAGGGCGGGGCCATGGTGTCGGAGAAGCACTGCAACTTCCTGATCAACACCGGCAACGCCACCGCCGCCGATATCGAGGCTTTGGGCGAGGAAGTGCGCCGCCGCGTACGCGACAAGAGCGGCATCGACCTCACCTGGGAAATCAAACGCATCGGCCAGCCCGCCGCAATGGCGCGGCAGGCGGCACAAACGACGAGCGAGGAGCAGGCATGAAGCGGGTTTCGGTCCTGATGGGCGGTCCTTCGGCGGAGCGGGACGTCTCGCTCAACAGCGGCGTCAATTGCGTGGCGGCGTTGAAGGAGGCCGGCTACCAGGTCCAGTCCATCGACGTGGGCCGCGATCTCGTTGCGCTGGTGGAATCGATCCGCGCGCAGAAGCCCGACGTGATCTTCAACGCGCTGCACGGCCGCTGGGGCGAGGACGGCAACATCCAGGGCGTGCTGAACTTCCTCGGCATCCCCTACACCCATTCCGGCCTGATGGCGTCCGCCATCGCCATGGACAAGCCGATGGCGAAGAAGCTCTTCGCCCAGGCCGGGCTGCGCTGCCCGGAAGGCCTGCTGCTGCACAAGTCGCAGGTGATGAAGGGCGACCCGCTGCCGCGCCCCTATGTGGTGAAGCCGGCCAATGAAGGTTCCAGCGTCGGCGTGCAGATCATCCGCAAGAGCGACAACGCCCGGCCCTTCGACGGCATCGACTGGCCCTATGGCGACTACGTGCTGTGCGAGCATTTCATCCAGGGCCGCGAGCTGACCGTCGCGGTGATGGACGACAAGGCGATGGCGGTGACCGAGCTGAAGCCCGACAGCGGCTTCTACGACTACGCCCACAAATACAGCGAGGGCGTCACCGTGCATGTCTGCCCGGCGCAGCTGCGCGCGGACATCGCCGAGGAAGCCATGCGCATGGCGGTGGTGGCGCACCAGGCGCTGGGCTGCCGCGGCATCTCGCGCAGCGACTTCCGCTACGACGACACCGAGGGCGACGACCCGGCCAAGCTCTACATCCTGGAAACCAACACCCAGCCCGGCATGACCGCCCTGTCGCTGGTGCCCGAGCAGGCCCGGCATCTCGGCATCTCCTATCCGCAACTCTGCGCCTGGCTGGTGGAGCACGCCGCATGCGACGCCTAGAGCCATCCATGGCGAAGTCTGTGCCCGGCATGGCTGGGCCGAGGCTGTCCACGTGGGGACGGGGCAATCCGGTCACCACGCGCACAGCACCACCCCTGCGCAAGCGGCCGAGGACGGCGGCGCAGCGCTGGGCCCTGCGCTTCGGCATCGTCTTTGCCGGCTGCGCCATCCTTGGCGGCGGGCTCGGCTGGGGCATCCAGTCGGGCTGGCTGCCGGACCGCCTGGCGGCGGCCGGCGACGCCGCGATGACCTGGAGCGCCGAGGCGGGCCTCAGCCTGCAGACCGTCGAGGTGCGCGGCCGCGGCGAGACCCGCCAAGCCGACATCCTCGGCGCCATCAACGCCGCGCGCGGCGCGCCGCTGCTGGCCCTCGACATCGACGCCATGCGCGAGCGGCTGACCGCGCTGCCCTGGATCGTCTCGGCCGAGATCGAGCGTCACTACCCCGACCGCCTGCAGGTGACGGTGAAGGAGGCCGAGCCGCTGGCGCTCTGGCAGCGCAACCAGAAGCTCTTCCTGGTCAGCCGCGCCGGCAAGGTGATCGAGACCGCCGATCTGTCGAAATACGCCCAGCTGCTGGTCATCGTCGGCGACAAGGCGCCGGAGCGCGCCGAGGCCCTGTTCGACCTGCTGGCCCAGCAGCCCGAGCTGCGCAGCCGCGTCACCGCCGCCGTCTACGTCGGCAAGCGGCGCTGGAACCTGCGCTTCGACAACGGCCTGGACGTCAAGCTGCCCGAGGAGGCGCCGGAAGCCGCCTGGCAGCGCCTGGCCCAGCTGCAGCGCCAATACGGCGTGCTCGACAAGGACGTCAGCGTCATCGACCTGCGCCTGCCCGACCAGATCGTGCTGCGCCAGGCCCATCCCCCGGTCGAGGAAGACGGCACCGCGCCCGCGGGCGGCAAGTCAAAGGACAAGGCCACATGATCAAGAAGACCCGCGTCCCGCCGCGCAACGGCCTGATCGCCGCGCTGGACATCGGCACCAGCAAGATGTGCTGCTTCATCGCCCGGGTGGCGGAGGACGGCCGGCCGACGGTCATCGGCATCGGCCATCAGCTCTCCCGCGGCGTGCGCAGCGGCACCATCATCGACATGGAGCAGGCCGAGCTGGCGCTGCGCACCACCGTCCACGCCGCCGAGCAGATGGCGGGCGAGACCATCCAGGACGTGGTCATCAACCTCTCCGGCGGCTACCCGGCCTCGCAGACCGTGGGCGTGGAGGTGCCGATCTCCGGCCGCGAGGTGGCCGAGCATGACCTGCACCGCGTCCTGCTGCAGGGCGCCCAGGTGCATGGGCCGATCGACCGCCGCCTGATCCACTCCATCCCGGTCGGCTATTCGATCGACGGGTCCAAGGGCATCCGCGACCCGCGCGGCATGTTCGCCGAGAAGCTCGGCGTCGACATGCATGTGGTGACCGCGGCGGCCGGCGCGGTGAAGAACCTGACCACCTGCGTCGCCCGCTGCCACCTGGACCTGCGCGCCATCGTCGTTTCGCCCTATGCGGCGGGCCTCGCCGCCCTGGTCGACGACGAGATGGACCTTGGCGTCACCGTCATCGACATGGGTGCCGGCACCACCTCGCTCGCCGTCTTCTTCGACGGCCACGTGGTCTACACCGACTCGGTGCCGATCGGCGGCGGCCACGTCACCAACGACATCGCGCGCGGGCTTTCGACTCCGCTGGCCCATGCCGAGCGCATCAAGACTCTCTACGGCAACTGCCTCGCCACCCCGGCGGATGAGCGCGAGATCATCCACGTGCCGCAGGTCGGCGAAGAAGACTCTGGCATTTCGAATCAAATCCCCCGGTCGATCCTGATCGGCATCGTCCAACCGCGACTTGAAGAGACGTTCGAGCTGGTTCGCTCTCGACTCGAATCGAGCGGCTTTGACAAGATCGCAGGACGGCGCGTCGTTTTGACGGGGGGTGCCAGTCAGTTGAGCGGAGTTCGCGAGCTCGCTGCGCTGGTACTGGACAAGCAAGTGCGTATGGGTCGGCCGATCCGGGTTCATGGACTGGCCGACGCAACCGGAGGCCCGGCTTTCGCAACGGCTTCCGGTCTTCTGACCTTCGCGCTTGAAGGCGAATCCCAACAGCCAAAATCGACGCGCGGCAGTGACGCCTCCTCATCGGGGCTCCTGGGACGCATCGGTTCGTGGCTGAAGGAGAACTTCTGACCACCAACCCCGAAAAAGAATGGAGGCACCTCATGACGCTTAACCTGTCCTTACCCCAGGACCCGTTCGACATCCGGCCAAAGATCACCGTGGTCGGCGTCGGCGGCGCCGGCGGTAATGCCGTCAACAACATGATCCGCTCCAAGCTGGAGGGGGTCGACTTCCTGATCGCCAACACCGACGCCCAGGCGCTGCAGGGCTCGATGTGCGAGCGCCGCATCCAGCTCGGCTCCACCGTGACCAAGGGTCTCGGCGCCGGGGCACGCCCGGATGTCGGCCGCATGGCGGCGGAAGAAGCCGTCCGTGACATCGCCGAGCAGCTGGCCGGCTCCAACATGGTGTTCATCACCGCCGGGATGGGCGGCGGCACCGGCACCGGGGCGGCCCCGGTGGTGGCGCAGATCGCCCGCGAGCAGGGCGTGCTGACCGTCGGCGTGGTCACCAAGCCGTTCCACTTCGAAGGCTCGCACCGCATGAAGATGGCGGAGATGGGCATCCAGGAACTGCAGCAGTATGTCGATACGCTGATCATCATTCCGAACCAGAACCTGTTCCGCATCGCCAATGAAAAGACCACCTTCGCCGATGCCTTTAAGATGGCGGATGAAGTGCTCTATTCCGGCGTGCGCGGCGTCACCGACCTGATGGTGATGCCCGGCCTGATCAACCTCGACTTCGCCGACATCCGCGCGGTGATGAGCGAGATGGGCAAGGCGATGATGGGCACCGGCGAGGCGACCGGCGACAACCGCGCCGTGGCCGCGGCCGAGGCCGCCATCTCCAACCCGCTGCTGGACGAGATCAGCATGAAGGGCGCCCGCGGCGTCCTCATCAACATCACCGGCGGCATGGACATGACCCTGTTCGAGGTCGACGAGGCGGCCAATCGCATCCGCGACGAGGTCGACCCCGACGCCAACATCATCTTCGGCTCGACCTTCGACCAGGCGCTGGATGGCAAGATCCGCATCTCCGTCGTCGCCACCGGCATCGAGGCCCAGGCCCAGCAGCAGCCCCGTCCGGGCTTCGGCAATCTGAGCCTGGTCGCCCGCGGCGTGCCGCAGACGGTGGCCGAGATGACCGAGCGCGCCGCCCAGCGCGCGGACGGCACCTACCAGGGCGGCGGCTCGGTTGCCGCCACCATGTCGGCGCCGGCCTCCGCCACGGCACAGATGCGGCCGGCCGCCCTGGGCATGGCCCAGGGTGCCCGCGTCGCCCAGCCGATGGCCCAGGCTTTCGCCCAGCCGCAAATGGGCCAACCGCAGATGGGCCAGCCGGCGATGATGCCGCAGACCATCGGCGCCACCGCCCTGCAGGCGCAGCCGGCCCGCCAGCCGATCCTCAAGGACGAGATGGCGGCGCTGGATCGCCTGGTGAGCCGCCCGGTCGAACGGGTGGAACGCCAGATCGACGACAGCCCGTTCATCGCCCCGCCAGCGGCGGAGCCCACCTTGCGGGCGCAGCCGGCGATGGCCGAACCGGTCATGACGCAGCCAGCCCTGCGCGAGCCGGCCGCCCCGGCGATGACGCAAGAGCCGCCACTGCAGGCGACGATGCAGGCGCCGGCGCAGCAGCAGCCGGCGCTGCAGCCGCCGGCCCTGACCGTCGAGGCGCCGCATGTCGAGCGGCGCCGCACGCCGAGCCTGTTCGAGAAGGTGACCAGCCGGCTCACCGGCCAGCCGGTCGCCGGCCAGCCGCAGCGTCCGGCCGCACCCGCGCAGCAGCCGGCCGCCCAGCGCAAGGTCGAGCCGCAGGCGCTTCAGCCGCAATTGCAGCTGGACCCGGCCGATCGCATGTCGATCAGCCGCGCCGAGGAGGACATGCTGGACATCCCGGCGTTCCTGCGGCGCCAGGCGAACTGAGATGGCGGGCTGAGCCATCGCGTTCCCGGCCGGTCGGAGGCGTCCCCAGGCGTTTCCAGCCGGCCAGTTTGAGGTAGCCTCAACCTTCGCCCGAAATCCGGTCCGCCGGGTTTCGGGCGCTTTATTTTTCAATTACTTGGCGGCAAATGGCCGCCCTTGAGTGCGGTATCTCCGGCCTCTATAGTCAGCCCCGCGTTGCGGGCAAAACCATCGGCGGCGGCATGATTCGTTCCCGGATTTCCAATCTATTGAGGTCGGTCGGCCTCGGTCTTGGCGTGGTTGCCGGCCTCTGGGGCTGTGCCAGCGATGAGCCGGAGATTCCCGACCAGCCGGCAGAGGTGCTCTACACCAACGCCCTCAACACCCTGGAGGACGGCCGCGCCCCGCAGGCCGCCAAGCTGTTCGAGGAAGTCGAGCGCCAGCACCCCTATTCCACCTGGGCGACCCAGGCCCTGGTGATGGCGGCGTACTCCTATTACCTGATGGACGACTACGACAGCGCGATCCCGGCGCTGGAGAACTTCATCGAGTTGCATCCCGGCAACCGCAACGCCGCCTATGCCTTCTATCTGCGCGCCCTCTGCTACTACGAGCAGATCGCCGACGTGACCCGCGACCAGGGCAACACCGAGGAAGCGCTGCGCGCCCTGTCGGACGTCGTGGCCCGCTTCCCCAACACGCCCTATGCCCGCGACGCGAGCCTGAAGCTCGACCTGGTGCGCGACCATCTGGCCGGCAAGGAGATGGAGGTCGGCCGCTACTACCTGAAGCGCGACCTGTTCCTGGCCGCGATCAACCGTTTCCGCACCGTGGTGGAGAAATATCAGACCACCTCGCACACGCCGGAAGCGCTGCATCGCCTGGTCGAGGCCTATCTTTCCCTCGGCATCAACGACGAAGCGCAGGCGGCCGCGGCGGTTCTGGGTTACAATTTCCCCGGCAGCGACTGGTACCAGGATTCCTATGCCTTGCTCGCGACTCGCAATCTCAAGCCCGAGGAGCCGAAGGAAGGGTCCTGGCTCGACGGCGCTTTCTGACGCCGCCGGTCGATGCTGACCGCCCTCGTCATCCGCAACGTCGTCCTGATCGAGCACCTGTCGCTGAATTTCGCGGCCGGCCTGACCGTGCTGACCGGCGAGACCGGCGCCGGCAAGTCGATCCTGCTCGACGCGCTGGGCCTGGCGCTGGGTGGCAGGTCCGATGCGGGGCTGGTGCGGACAGGCGAGAGCCAGGCCAGCGTCACCGCCGAATTCGCCCTGCCCGAGGATCACCCGGTCCTGGCCCTGCTGGCCGAGCAGGGGCTTCAGGGCGACGCGCAGCTGATCCTGCGCCGCCAGGTCGGCGCCGACGGCCGCTCGCGGGCCTTCGTCAATGACCAGTCGATCAGCGTCACCCTGCTGCGCCAGATCGGCGATCTGCTGGTGGAGATCGAAGGCCAGTTCGAGGCGCACGGCCTGATGGACGTCGCGACCCATCGCGGCCATCTCGACCGCTTCGCCGCCCTGCAGCCGCGCGTCGACAAGACCCGCATGACCTTCGGCGCCTGGCGCAAGGCGCACCAGGACCACGCCGAGGCGGTCGCCCTGATGGAAAAGGTGAAGGCGGAAGGCGACTATCTGCGCCACGCGGTCAGCGAACTCGACCTGGCCGCCCCCAAGCCCGGCGAGGAGGCCGACCTTGCCGCCGAGCGCTCCCGCCTCGCCAACCGGGAACAGGTGATCGAGGCCCTGAACGGCGCGCTGGCCGAGGCGGTCGGCGAGCGCGGGGCCGAGCGGACGCTGGCCTCCGCCCTGCGCCGCCTGCAGCGCGTCGGCGACAAGCTGGGGCCGGAGGGCGAGACTGTCATCGCCGCCTTCGACCGCGCCGCCATCGAGCTGACCGAGGGCATCGCCGCCCTGGGACGGATGATCAACGCCTCCCACGCCGACCCCACGCGGCTGGAGAAGATCGAGGAACGGCTCTATCTGCTGCGCGACCTGGCGCGCAAGCATCGCGTCTCGCCGGATGCCCTGGCCGAGCTGCACGACCGGCTGAAAACCCAGCTGGCCGCGGGCGACATCCAGGAGAGCGCCCTGGTCGAGCTGCGCGCCGCCGAGGTCAAGGCGCGCGAGGAATATGTCGCCGCCGCGGATTCGCTGAGCAAGGCGCGCAGCCGCGCGATCAAGTTCCTCGAAGGCTCGATCAACCGCGAGCTGCCGCCGCTGAAGCTCGAGCGCGCGCGTTTCGTCGTCAACATGGCCAAGCTCGAGGAACCGCGCTGGGCCGAGCATGGCTGGGACGACATCTCCTTCGCCGTCTCCACCAATCCCGGGGCCGAGCCGGGACCCATCGAGCAGGTCGCCTCCGGCGGCGAGCTGGCGCGCTTCATGCTGGCCCTGACCGTCGTGCTGGCCCGCGGCCAGGCGGCGGAGACCCTGATCTTCGACGAGCTCGATTCCGGCATCGGCGGGGCCACCGCCGCGGCGGTGGGCGAGCGGCTGAAGCGCCTGTCCGACCACCTGCAGCTGCTGGTGATCACCCATTCGCCACAGGTCGCCGCGCTGGCCGACCATCACTGGAAGGTCAGCAAGGTCACCTTCCGCAACAACGCCATCACCGACGTGACCGCGCTGGCCAAGCGCGAGCGGCGCGAGGAGATCGCCCGCATGCTCTCCGGCGCCACCATCACCGACGAGGCGCGCGCCGCCGCCGACAAGCTGCTGGCGGAAGCGCCCTGATGATACCGTCATGAGCAAAGAGGCGGAGAAGGCTCCGACCGAGCTCTCTCCGGGTGAGGCCAAGACCGAACTGAAGCGTCTGGCCAAGGAGATCGCCCGCCACGACCTGCTCTATCACCAGAAGGACGCGCCGGAGATCTCCGACGCCGAATATGATGCGCTGGTGAAACGCAACAAGGCGATCGAAGCGCTGTTCCCCAGCCTGAAGCGCACCGATTCGCCCAGCGCCCGGGTGGGCGCCGAGCCCGCCGCCGGCTTCGCCAAGGTCAAGCATCTGCGGCCGATGCTCTCCCTCGACAACGCCTTCGCCCGCGAGGATGTCGAGGATTTCATCGGCCGCATCCGCCGCTTCCTCGGCCGCAAGGACGAGGCGGAGATCGAGCTTAACGTCGAGCCGAAGATCGACGGCCTCTCGGCCAATCTGCGCTACGAGGACGGGCACCTGACCATCGGCGCCACCCGTGGTGACGGCGCCGTCGGAGAGGACATCACCGCCAACCTCAAGCACGTCGCCGGCATCCCGCATCGGCTGAAGGACCCGCACCCGCCAAAGCTGATCGAGATTCGCGGCGAGGTCTACATGCCGCATGACGGCTTCTTCAAGCTGAACAAGCAGCGCGAGGCAGAGGGCGAGCCGGTCTTCGCCAATCCGCGCAACGCCGCCGCCGGCTCGGTGCGCCAGCTCGATGCGGAAATCACCAGGTCGCGGCCGCTGAAGTTCTTCGCTTATGCGCTGGGCGACGTCGAGGGGTGGAAGCGCGAGCCGAAGCTGCATTCCGAGGTTCTGGAGCGGCTGGAAGGCTGGGGCTTCACCGTCAATCCGCTGACCAAGGTGGCGAAATCGGTCGATGACGCGCTTGCCTTCTACGACAAGATGGCCGAACGGCGCGCCGACCTGAACTACGACATCGACGGCGTGGTCTACAAGGTCAACGACCTTGCCCTGCAGAACCGCCTCGGCTTCGTCGGCCGTGCGCCGCGCTGGGCGGTTGCGCACAAGTTCCCGGCCGAGCAGGCCGTCACCACCCTCAACGACATCGTCATCCAGGTCGGCCGCACCGGGGCGCTCACCCCCGTCGCCAAGCTGGAACCGATCACCGTCGGTGGCGTCGTCGTTTCCAACGCGACGCTGCACAACGAGGACGAGATCGCCCGCAAGGACATCCGCATCGGCGACAAGGTGATCGTGCAGCGTGCCGGCGACGTCATCCCGCAGATCGTCGCCGTGGTCGATGCCGACCGCAAGGGCCGCGGCAAGCCGTACAAGTTCCCGGATCACTGCCCGGTCTGCAAGAGCCTGGCCACGCGCGAGGAGGGCGAGGCGGTGCGGCGCTGCAGCGGCGGCCTCACCTGCCCGGCCCAGGCGACCGAGCGGCTGCGCCATTTCGTCTCCCGCGGCGCCTTCGACATCGAGGGCCTCGGCTACAAGCACATCGAGGCGTTCTTCGCCGACGATCTGATCAAGACCCCGGCCGACATCTTCCGCCTGCACCGCCGGCGGCTCGAGTTGCTCGACCGCGAAGGCTGGGGCGAATCCTCGGTCGCCAACCTGCTCGCCGCCATCGAGGCGCGGCGCAAGGTGCCGCTCGACCGCTTCATCTATGCCCTCGGCATCCGCCAGGTCGGCGAAGCCACCGCCAAGCTGCTGGCGCGGCACTATCACTCGCTGAAGGAATGGCGCCACGCCATGCTGGCCGCGGCGCAGGACCGCGAGGGCGCCGCCTACCAGGACCTCAACAACATCGACCAGATCGGCGATTCGGTCGCCGGCGACATCCTCGATTTCTTCGCCGAGAAGCACAATCTCGAGGCCCTCGACGGCCTCGCCAAGGAAGTCGAGGTCGAGGACGCGCAGATCGTCAGCGCCAGCGGCAGCCCCGTCGCGGGGAAGACCGTGGTCTTCACCGGCGCGCTCGCCAAGATGACCCGCGACGAAGCCAAGGCCCGCGCGGAATCCCTGGGCGCCAAGGTCGCCTCCTCCGTCTCCAAGAAGACCGACTACGTCATCGTCGGCGAAGATGCCGGCTCCAAGGCCGCCAAGGCCCAGGAACTGGGTGTTGCGATGCTGAGCGAGGATGAGTGGCTGGAGCTGATCGGGGGCTAGGCGGGATTTCCCCTGATTCCGCCTTGAAGCCGCCAACTTTCCCGATCAAGCTGCCGGTCTCGTCCATCCTGGGTTGCGGATGATCCGATGAATGTCTCTCGCCTGCCTGGCCGCGGCACCATCTTTATTGGCATCGCGGCAGCGGCCTTTGCGACGGGTCCGTGCATGATGGCCCTGATCGGCCTAGCCGACATGCTCGACGGCTTCGACCATGCCGACCGCTGGATGGAGACGATCGGCAAGTTGCCCCGGGTCGTGTTCTTCTCCTCGCTGATCTGCCTCGTCGGATCGGCGCCGGCGGCCTGCGTCAATGCCTATGTTCTTAACCGTGCGGCGCGCGCAACACGCGATTCTGCCTGGGTGGCAATCCTTTCCGGCGCCGTGATCGCGGTCGTTGTTCTGCTGATCCTGACCAAGATCGTGAGCGATTTCTTTCCGGCGTTGCGGCCGGAGTTTCTCCTGGTCATCCTGCTGTTTGCAATGACAGGCGCCTGCATGGGCCTGCTGCATTGGCTGATCGCGATCCGCCCGCGCCGCAAGTTGCGCAAGCGGCTGGAATACGATGTGGAAGCGATCCGGGCGATGGAGTGACTTAGGCACCCTCCCCCAAGCTTGGGGGAGGGTTGGGGTGAGGGGGTGTCGATGCAGCGCTTGCTGGTCTAAATCGGCCGCGTCACGTCCTGCAGCCACTTGGCCGTGTCGCTGTCGACCATCGGCGTCAGGGTGTCGCGCACGCGCTGATGATAGGCGTTGAGCCACGCCACCTCGGCCGGCGACAGCAGGCTGCGGTCGATGGCCTCGAGGTCGATCGGCGCGAGGGTCAGCGTCTCGAAGCAGAGCCAATCGGGGCGCTCGTGGTCGGGGATCACCGTCACCAGGTTCTCGATGCGGATGCCGTATTCGCCATCCTTGTAGAAGCCCGGCTCGTTGGAAATGATCATGCCGACTTCCAGCGCCACGCGGTTGGGCATCTTGGAGATGCGCTGCGGCCCTTCATGCACCGACAGATACGAGCCGACGCCGTGGCCGGTGCCGTGGTCGTAGTCCAGGCCGACCTCCCACAGCGGCCGCCGGGCGATGGCGTCGAGCGCGCTGCCCGTCGTGCCCTTCGGAAACCGCGTGGTGGCCAGCGCGATATGGCCCTTGAGCACGCGGGTGAAGCGATCCTTCATCTCCGAGCTCGCCTGGCCCACCGCGATGGTGCGGGTGATGTCGGTGGTGCCGTCGAGATACTGGCCGCCGGAATCGATCAGGAATAGCGAATTGACCGGGATCGGCCGGTTGCTTTCCGGCGTCACCTTGTAGTGGCAGATGGCGCCGTTCGGCCCGGCAGCGGAGATGCTGTCGAAGCTGAAATCGCGGAACATCTCGTTGCCGCGGCGGAACTCGGCCAGCCGGTCCGCCGCCTTGATCTCATCGAGCGCGCCCTTGGGCGCCTCGATGGCGAGCCAGCGCAGGAATTTCGACACCGCCGCCCCGTCGCGGCGGTGGGCGGCGCGGGCGCCTTCCACCTCGACCGGGTTCTTGCAGGCCTTGGGCAGGGCGCAGGGGTCTTCGCCGATCTGCGGCTTGGCGCCGGCCGCCTTCAGCCGGTCGGAGACGGCGACGCCGGCGGTCATCGCATCCACCGCGACGACGGCGCCGGCCTTGCCCAGGCGATCGAGCGCGGAGAGGAAGCCGGCCGGCTCGCCGACCGCGACTTCGTTGCCGAGATGGGTGCGCGCTTCCCGGGTCAGCTTGCGCGGGTCCATGAACAGGTCGACCTTGCCGTCCTTGTCGATGATGGCGTAGCCGAGGGCGAAGGGTGTCCGCGGCACGTCGCCGCCGCGCACGTTGAGCAGCCAGGCGAGCGAATCCGGGGCGGAGATCACCGCTGCGTCCTGGCCCTTTTCCTTCAGCCTGGCCGCGATCAGGTGCCGCTTATCCGCCGCCGACTGGCCGGCATGCTTGAGGTCCTGGGGCCAGACCGGGGCGATGGGGGCGGCCGGCTGGTCGGCCCAGGCGGCGTCGAGCGGATTGCGGTCCACCGCCTTCAGTTCCGCCCCGGCCTTGCGCGCCGCCTCGCGGAAGCGCTGGGCCGCATCGGCGGTGATCAGCCAGGGATCGAAACCCACCACCTCGCCCGATTTCAGGTTGCCGGCGAGCCAGGCTTCCGGCGGCTCGTTGGTGATATGGCGGATCTCGAACAGCTTGGCATCCACCTGCTCGCGCACCTGGATGGTGTAGCGGCCATCGACGAAGATCGCCGCCTTGTCCTTGAGCACGATGACCAGCCCGGCCGAGCCGGTGAAATTGGAGATCCAGGCCAGCCGCTCGGCCCGCTTGGGCACGTATTCGCCCTGGTGCTCGTCGGCCCGGGGTACCACGAAGCCGGCCAGACCCTGCGCCGCCATTTCCTTTCGCAGTGCAACAAGACGGTCACGGATCGAGCTCCGCGCATGGCTCCCGGTCGCCTCAGACCAGGCCGCGCGGGCGGAATTTAACCGGCGTTTCGTGTCGGCGTCGGCACCGGGGGCAAGCAGTTCCACCCACTCCTCCGGGCGCTCCCCCTCGGGCGCTGCGGCGGTTCCGCGCAGGAACCCCTCGATATCTGTTACTGCCATGTTAATACTCGATTTTTTTAAAATCGGAGCGAATTCGTCGGCGATCGTCTTGGAAGCGTCCATTTCTGCCTTCTTTGCGCCAGGAGGCGCCCTCATTCGGTCTATGATCTAGCTCACAAATCCTACGAAAGCCATGCAAAGAAACATATCGTTAATAATTGGACATGCGCCCATTGCATTGCCGCATTGCAGCATCTCCCCTGCCTCGCGGGGCTCCAAAGCCCTATATTCTGCCTCGTGAACGCCAGGGCATCGAGCCCCGGCCTTAATCATCGGATGACTGGATCATGTATCGGACGATTGGAAATGAGAAGGTGGCACTGGGCCAGGCGAATGCCTCGGAAGTTGCCGCCCGTCAGACCGGCTTCGCCGCCCTCGGGCTCTTCGCGAAGCGCGCTGTCAACTCTGCGCGCCGGGCTTTTGAGCGCGCCGCGATTGCGCGGGAGCTTGCCGCGCTCGACGACCGGGAACTGTCGGATATCGGCCTCGGCCGTGGCGACATCGCCCGCGTGGCGGAAGCCAGCGTCGCCCAGGATGGCGAGCCGAGCTTCGGCGCGGCGGTGACCGAGATGCTGCATGACCTGGTGGTTGCGCCGGTCGTGCTGTGGAACAAGCGTCGTGCCGCGTATGGCGCGCTGAATTCGCTCGATGACCGGATGCTCTCCGACATCGGCGTGGCGCGGGCGGAAATCGCCACCGTGGTGAAGGGCATGCACAAGTCGGTTTCCTATCCGGCGGTCTCGCTGGACGTGGTCGCGCCGATCGCCGCCTGGAACCGCGCGCGCCAGACCGCGAACCAGCTCTATCGCCTCGAGGACCGCATGCTGCAGGATATCGGCGTGGTCCGTGGCGACATCGAGTGGCTGGCCAGCGAAGTTGCGCACAAGGCGGTGACCGCCGCCAACCGCAACGGCTCGGCCAAGCCGCACGCGGCTTAAAGGATCTGCTCAGACATCCCCTTTTTGCGATTGCGGGATGCCTCACTTGAACCGGCGGCTGGGCAACCAGCCGCCGGTTTTGTTTTCAGACCGCATCAGATCTTCGCCAGCCGGCTGAACTCTGCCCTGAGGCGCGGCACGGCGAAATCCACGAAGGTCCGCACCTTGGGCACCGACAGGCGGCCTTCCGGCGTCACCAGGTGCACCGGCAGGGTCGGCGATGGAACCTCGGGCAGCACGATGGCAAGGCGCCCGTCGCGCACCTCTTCCGCAACCTGGTACGAGAAGGCGCGCGTAAGGCCGTGGCCCTGGATCGCCGAGCCCACCGCCGCCTCGACCGTGTTGACGATGAGGCGCGGCGCGATCTTCACCTCCCGTGACGGTTCGCCCTCGCCGGCGGCGAAGCTCCAGGCATCCTGGCCGAACACCGTCATCGCGATGCACTGATGCGCGGCCAGGTCGTCGGGCTCCGTGATCTTCGGATGGCTGGCCAGGTAGGACGGCGCGGCACAGACCACCTGGCGAACCTCGCCGATCCGCGTGGCGATCAGGCTTGAATCCGGCAGGTGGCCGATGCGCAGTGCCACGTCGACGCCCTCCTCGACCAGGTTCAGCTTGCGGTCCAGGATCAGCAGCTTGGCCTTCACCGCCGGATGCAGATCGAGATAGGCATCGACGACGGGCCGCAGGATCCGGGCGCCGCTGACAATCGGGCCGCTGAGGGTGAGCAGCCCGCGCGGCGCGGCGCTTTCGCCCGCCGCCAGCAGATCCGCCTCCTCCAGATCGGTCAGCACGCGCCGGCAGGCGGCGGCGTAGCGCTCGCCCGCCTCGCTCAGCCGGATCGTGCGCGTCGTGCGGTGCAGCAGCGGCGTGCCGACATGCTTTTCCAGGAAGGCGATGGCACGGGTCACCGCGGCCGGGGAATGACCGAGGCGCCTTCCGGCCGCCGCGAGGCTGCCCTCGTCGAGCGCCGCCACGAACACCCGCATGGCATCGATCCGGTCCATGATTATTCCTGAATTTGCAATAGTGACTTACCAAGAATATCTATTCATCCGATTACTGCAATAGCCTATCTCCTTGCCCGAGAGCGCGGAAATGAGCGGGCAAGACATGAACATGGAACGGAAGGTAGCGGTCATCACGGGCGCGTCGCAGGGCATCGGCGCGGGCTTGGTCGAAGGATTTCACGCACGCGGCTATCGCGTCGTCGCGGTCGCCCGGTCGATCCAGCCGGGCAGCGACCCCGATATCGCGGCGGTGGCCGGCGATGTCGGCGATCCCGACACGGCGAAACGCGCCGTGGACACGGCAATGGAACGGTTCGGCCGCATCGACACGCTGGTGAACAATGCCGGCATCTTCATCCCCAAGCCGTTCATCGAATTCACGCCGGCCGACTACGCCGCGATCATGTCGGTGAATCTCGCCGGCTTCTTCCACGTCACCCAGCGCGTCGCGGCGCGCATGCTCGCGCAAGGCGCCGGCCACATCGTCAACATCACCACGACGCTGGTCGACCAGCCCATGGCCGGCGTGCCCTGCGCGCTGACCGCCTTGACCAAGGGCGGGCTCGATGCCGTCACCCGGTCATTGGCGATCGAATATGCCGACAAGGGCGTCCGCGTGAACGCGGTGTCCCCCGGCCTGATCAAGACGCCGATGCACGCCAAGGGCGACCACGCGGCGCTGGCCAGGCTGCATCCTTTGCAGCGCCTGGGCGAGGTGCAGGAGATCGTCGACGCCGTGCTCTATCTCGAGAACGCGGCCTTCGTGACCGGCGAGGTGCTCCACGTCGACGGCGGGCAGCACGCCGGCCGCTGGTAGGACTCAACGCAAAGAGGAAAGCGACATGCCATACGTGAACATCAAGGTGACGCGCGAGGGCACCTCGCCGGACCAGGCCACCGTCACGCCGGAACAGAAGGCTGCGATCATCAAGGGCGTCAGCGAGCTGCTGCTGAAGGTGCTCAACAAGCCGATGGACTGGACCTTCGTCGTCATCAACGAAGTCGACATAGAAGACTGGGGCGTGGGCGGGCTGCCGGTGGAGGAATGGCGCCGGCGCAACGCCGCCCTCGGCTAGATCAGCGCGACGGGCGGCGGCCCCTCGCCCGTGTCGCCGCCCTGCCTCGCTTCAGGATGAGCACCGACCAGTCGTTGAGCCGCAAACGGAAGTCGAGCACCAGGCCGGCGGCTTCGTGCGCCGCCAGCACGTCCTTCTCCTGCTCGCGCAGCAATCCGGACAGCACCGCGACGCCGTCCTTCGTCAGCACGCGCGAAAGGCCCGGCGCCAGCTGGATTAGCGGATTGGCCAGGATGTTGGCGACGACCAGGTCATAGGGGGCGCGATCGCGCACGGCCTTGGCGCGGTAGCCGTCGCTTTTCACCACGCGCACCTGCTTCGCCAGCTTGTTGATGACCGCGTTCTCGCGCGAGACGCGGACCGAATCCGCGTCGTTGTCGGCCGCCAGCACATCGACGTTCCACAGGCGAGATGCGGCAAAACCCAGGATGCCGGTGCCGGTGCCCATATCCAGCGGCTTCTTGAACTTGCGCGACTTCGCCAGGCGCGCCAGTGCCAGCAGGCAGCCCTTCGTCGTCTCGTGCCGGCCGGTGCCGAAGGCCATGCCGGCATCGATCTCCAGCCCGATCTTGCCCTTCGGGACCTTGCCCTTGAAGTGCGAGCCATAGAAGAAGAACGGGCCGATGGCGAATTCCGGCAGGCCGCGGCGGCTTTCCAGCAGCCAGTTCTTGTCCGGAACCCGCGCGATCGCGGCCTTGTATTTGCCGACCGGCTTCAGCGCCGCGGCGACGGCCGCCGCGGCCGGCTTGGTCTCGCAGAAGACCTCGATCAGCCAGCCCTTGCCGCCGTCGGTCTCGAAGCTCGACAGCGCCTCGCCGAACGGCTCCAGCGCGGATTCGAGCGCGAAGCGCAGCTCATCGGCCGGCTTGGTAGCGAGCGGCAGGCGAACCGACCACAAGGGTGTCTGCTGTTTCATTCCATTTACTTTCCCGCCTGATCCGCCGGCACGACGAAGCTCGCCATCACCTTCTTCACGCCGGCCTTGTCGAAGGCGATCTCCAGCTTGTCGCCCTCGGCATGCAGGACTTTGCCGTAGCCGAACTTCTGGTGAAAGATCCTGGCCCCGCCGGGATAGCGTCCCGAACCGGTCTGCGCCACCGGCTCGGCCCTGAGGTCGATCAGCGTATCACTGCCGCGCCGGCCGAACTCGCGCGGCGCGGAGGAGCGGCCCCAGCCCGAGGGCGGGCCGACATAGCGCTCCGACGGGCGGAACATCTGCGCATCCTCGCGCTCGATGTGTGCCGGCGGCAGCTCGGCGATGAAGCGCGATGGCAGCGCGTTCTGCCACATGTTGTGGACGCGCCGGTTGGCGGCATAGGAGACATAGGCGCGCTTTCGGGCCCGGGTCAGGCCGACATAGGCAAGGCGCCGCTCCTCCTCCAGGCCCTTCAGGCCGTTCTCGTCGAGCGAGCGCTGGTGCGGGAACAGGCCCTCCTCCCAGCCCGGCAGGAAGACGACGTCGAATTCCAGGCCCTTGGCGCCATGGAGGGTCATGATGGTGATCATCTCGCCATCGCTCTGCGCGGCGTTCTCCATCACCAGCGAGACGTGCTCGAGGAACCCGCCGAGGCTGTCGAATTCCTCCATGGCGTGGATCAGTTCCTTGAGGTTCTCCAGCCGCCCCGGCGCCTCGATCGACTTGTCGCTCTGCCACATCGCGGTATAGCCGGATTCGTCCAGCACAATTTGCGCCAGCTCGGCATGGGCCGTGGTCTCGGCCAGGACGCGCCAGCGCTCCAGGTCACGCACCAGCTGGCCCAGGGTGCGGCGCGGCGCCGGCTTCAGCTCGTCGGTCTCGACGATGCGCCGCGCCGCCTCGGGCAGCGAGACGTTGAGCGAACGGGCGAGGTCGTTGACCTGCTTCAAGGTGGCGTCGCCCAGGCCGCGCTTCGGCACGTTGACGATGCGCTCGAAGGCGAGGCCGTCATCCGGCTGGTTCACCAGGCGCAGATAGGCCATGGCGTCGCGGATCTCCTGGCGCTCGTAGAAGCGCGGGCCGCCGATGACGCGGTAGCGCAGGCCGAGGGTGATGAAGCGCTCTTCGAATTCGCGGGTCTGGAAGCCGGCGCGCACCAGGATGGCGATGTCGTTCAAGGAGACTTGCTGGCGCTGCAGCGCCTCGATCTCCTCGCCGATCTGGCGCGCCTCCTCTTCGCCGTCCCAGGCGGCCCGCAGGCGCACCTTCTCGCCCTCGTCGCGATCGGTCCACAGGGTCTTGCCCAGGCGGCCCGCATTCTGCGCGATCAGGCCGGAAGCGGCGCCCAGGATATGCGGTGTGGAGCGGTAGTTCTGCTCCAGCCGGATCACCGTGGCGCCGGGGAAGTCGTGCTCGAACTTCAAGATGTTCTCGACCTCCGCCCCGCGCCAGCCATAGATCGACTGGTCGTCGTCGCCCACCACGCAGAGGTTGCGATGCGCCTGGGCCAGCAGGCGCAGCCACAGATACTGGGCCACGTTGGTGTCCTGGTACTCGTCGACCAGGATGTAGCGGAACTGCTTCTGGTAGCGGCCGAGGATTTCCGCGTCCTTGTTGAAGAGCGCGATATTGTGCAGCAGCAGGTCGCCGAAGTCGCAGGCGTTCAAGGTCGCCAGGCGCTGCTGGTATTCGCGGTAGATTCCCAGGATGCGGCCGCCGCCGATCTCCGCCTGCTCCGCGGCACTCACCTTCTCCGGCGTCAGGCCGCGATCCTTCCAGCGCTCGATGATGCCGTGGATGACGCGCGAGGGCCATTTCTGGCTGTCGATGCCCTCGGCGGTGATGATCTGCTTCACCAGGCGCAGCTGATCGTCCATGTCGATGATGGTGAAATTGGGTTTCAGCCCCGCCGCCTCGGCATGCGCGCGCAGGATGCGCGCGGCCAAGGCGTGGAAGGTGCCAAGCCACCAGCCCTCGACCGGGCGGCCGATCAGCCGGCCGACCCGCTCCTTCATCTCGCCCGCAGCTTTGTTGGTGAAGGTCACAGCCATGATCTCGAAGGGCCGCGCCTTTCCTGTCATCAAAAGATGCGCCAATCGGGTGGTCAGCACCCGGGTCTTGCCAGTGCCGGCACCGGCCAGCACCAGGACCGGGCCGTCCTGCGCCAGCACGGCCTCGCGCTGGCGCGCGTTGAGGCCGGCGAGATAGGGATATTTGACGGCGAGATCGGCGGTCGAATCGGTCATGGCGCAGTTTATACACAGGAGCGCGGCGGCTTGACAGGACCCGTCGCCGAAGCCCAGAAGGCGCAGGAAAAGCGGCCAGAATCCCAGGGAGATGCGAATGCCGAACGCGGCCGAGACCATCACGCTGCCGGGCGCCATGCCCGCCACCACGCGGCAACTGCGCGTGTTCAGCTTCGGCGAACCCGGCGCCCGGCCGAAGGCCTATCTGCAGGCCGGTCTGCATGCCGACGAGCCGGCTGGCATGATGATCCTCCGCGAGTTGTGCCGCCTGCTCGCCGATGCCGAGGAAGCGGGCGAGATCCAGGGCGAGATCGTCGTGGTGCCGATCGCCAATCCGCTGGGCATGGACCAGGCGGTGAACGGCGCGGTCATGGGCCGCTACGAACTGCGCACCGGCACCAACTTCAATCGCGGCTGGCCCGACCTTTCCGATGGCCTGGCCGACGCCGTGCGCAAGCGTCTCGGCAAGGACGCGCACGAGAACGTCGACCTGGTGCGCCGCGAGTTGAAGCGCCGCGTCGCGGCCTTGCGCGGCGACTCACCGGTGATGGCACAGCGCATCGCGCTCGCCCGCCGCGCCTTCGACGCCGACCTGGTGGTCGACCTGCATTGCGACGACGAGGCGCTCTCCTACATGATGTCGCCGGACGAGTTGTGGGACGAGGCCCGGCGCTTCGCCGCCGATGTCGGCGTCCATTCGCTCCAGCCCGGCGGCGGCGGAACCGGCGCGCAGTGCTTCGACGAGAGCTTCCTGGAGCCGTGGCTGGCGCTCAACCGCGAATTCGGCGCCCGCGTGCCGATCGCCTGCCACGCCTTCACCTTCGAGATGGGCGGCGTGCTCGACGTCGAGCCGAAGCAGGCGGCCCGCCACGCGCAGGGCTTCTTCCGCTACCTGCGGCGGATCGGCTGCATCGCCGGCGGCGCGCCGCGCAAGAGCGGCAACGTCGTGGCGGAGTTCCGCGCCTTCGAGATGCTCGACAGCCCGGCCGGCGGAATTCTGCTTTATCCGCAGGAACTCGGCGACTGGGTTTCACCCGGCGACGTGATCGCCGAGATCGTCGACCCCGCGGCGGCGGATCCCGCGGCATCACCGCTGCAGATCAAGGCCGGCATGAAGGGCTGCGTCGTCTCGCGCCGCCTGTCGCGCCAGGTCTCGTTCGGCGACTTCGTCGTGATGCTCGCCGGCAGCGACAAGCCGAAAGGCGGCAAGCAGAAAATGCTGATGGACTAGACTCCGGCTCACTTGACTCTTGTCTGTCCGGCAAGGCGTAATCCCGCCTTCCTTCCCTGCAAGAGTCCTCCATGTCCAAGACCATCCAGCGCATCGCGCTCAATTCCATGAGCCCGGGCACCGAACGCCATCTGAAGGCCCATCGCTACGGCACGCCTGGCGCGCGGCCGAAGGCCTATCTGCAGGCCTCGCTGCATGCCGACGAGATTCCGGGCATGCTGGTGGCGCATCACCTGATCGGCCTGCTCGACGACGCCGATGCGCGCGGCGAGATCAAGGGCGAGATCATCGTGGTGCCGGTCGCCAACCCGGTCGGCGCCGGCCAGGTGGTCAACACCACTTTCGTCGGGCGCTACGACTTCCGCAGCGGCATCAACTTCAACCGCCGCTGGCCCGACCTGTCCGTCGGCCTCGCCGACAAGGTGCGCGACAAACTGGGCAAGGACGCCGACAAAAACATCGCCATCGTGCGCCAGGCGCTGGGCGAGGCCATCGAGCGGATCCACGCCGCCGGCGAGACGGCGATGCTGAAGAAGGAACTGCTGCGCCTCGCCTATGATTCCGACATCGTGCTCGACCTGCATTGCGACGATATCGCGCTGATGCACCTGTTCACGACGCACGTCTATTGGCCGCGGGCGCAGGACCTGGCCGCCGACATGGGCGTCAAGGTCGTCATGCTGTGCGACGATTCCAACGCGATGAGCTTCGACGAGGCATCCTTCCTGCCCTGGTACCGGCTGCAGAAGGAACTTGGGCCGGATCTGCCGGTGCCGGCGCCGACCCTGACCTCGACCATCGAGTTCCGTGGCCAGGCCGACGTCTATGACGGGATCGCCTCGGTTGACGCGGCCAACCTGTTCCGCTTCCTGCAGCGCCGCGGGCTCATCGCCGGCGATCCCGGGCCGCTGCCCAAGCTGGACGGCAAGGTCGCCGATCTCGAGGCCTGCGAGAACGTGACGGCACCCTGCGCGGGCATCGTCGCCTACAAGATGCGCGAAGGCGACCTGGCGAAGAAGGGCGACGTGATCGCCGAGATCGTCGACCCGCTGGCCGACGACCCGAAGCGGGCGCGGACGCCCGTGCGCACGACGACGGCCGGGCCGATCCTCTCGATCCGCGCCATGAAGTCGGTCGGCGCCGGCGATTCCATCGCCTTCATCATCGGCGACGAAAAGCTGCCGCACCCGGACGGAATGCTGCTCAGTGACTGAGCCGATCACCGTCTATGGTGCCGAGGGCTCCGGCTCGGTGCCGGTCGAGGCGACGCTGACCCTGCTCGGCATTCCGTATCGCGTGATCGAGGCGGTGACCTGGGTCGAGCAGGCGGCGCAGGAACGCGTCGCCGCCGTCAACCCGCAGCGCCAGGTGCCGGCCATCGTCCTGCCATCGGGCGAGATCATGACCGAGAGCGCGGCGATCCTCATCTACCTCGCCGATCTGCATCCGGAAGCCGGCCTGGCGCCGCGACCCGCCGATCCCAAGCGCGCACGGTTCCTGCGCTGGATGACTTACGTGTCGTCCGCGATCTATGCGCTGTACTGGGTCAAGGGCGACCCGATGCGCTTTGCCCTGCGGCCGGAAGACGGCCCGGCCCTGGTCGACCGGGTGCACGATCGCATCGCCGACTGCTGGCGCATGATGGATGAACAGATCGCGCCGGGCCGCTACATCCTGGGCGACCAGATGACCGTGCTCGACCTCTACGTCACGGTGATCTCGCGCTTCGGCCCCTGGCGCAACCGTTTCTACCGGACGGCGCCAAGACTGGCCGAGATCGTCCGGCGCGTCGACGCCGATCCCCGTCTTGCCGAATTCTGGGCGAAGCGCTTCCCGTTCGAGGACGACTGGGAGGGCTGAGCCTAGCCCGGCTTCCTGTTGCCGATTGAAATGCCGCGCCCCAGTTGCGGCGGCGGGGGCAGCGCGTCATGCGCCACCTTGATGCGCGCAAGCTGGTCGTGGAACTCGTCCGGCATCGCCACGACCTTGCGCTGGCGGATGTCCATGAACAGCATCAGCCATTCGCAGGTGGCGGCGATGCTGCCGTCCGCCTTGCGCATGGTCATGAACCAGCGGATGCGCTTGCGGTCGAACTCGATCAGCTGCGTCTCGATCCGGAATACGTCGCCCAGGAACAGCTCACCCAGGTAGCTGAGGTTGGATTGCGCGGCGAAGGTGGTGAAGCCGCGGCTGTGCACCTCGGCGAAATCCATGCCCCAGGCCCGGTACACGCCGTAGAAGGAATCGTCGAAGGACTTGAGATAGAAAGCCACGTTCATGTGGCCGTTCTCGTCCACCCAGGCCGGCAGGACCTTGAGCTCGTCCTCGACGAAGGGCGCTGGGATGGTCATGGATGAAGCCTCAGGATGGGGTCGCCGGCAGGTGCGGCGCAACATGCCGGGCGGCAGGGCGGCCGGTCAAGCGACCGCAAGAATCTCCCATTTTGCCCCTGCGGATCGCCGGCCAGACCGTCACTTTTGCCTGCCGGATGGTGCGCTTTCCTTCACAGTGGCGCGATTGCGGCAATATTGTGACCTAGACGTTGACTTGGTTCCTTCATCGGTCCTAGGTTTCGGCCAAGGCAGCCCATCCAAATTCTAAACAACATCAAGGCTGTCCGACCTTCTAGCGGGAGACTGAAACAATGAAACGTCAACTTTTAGGGGCCGTGGCCGCGGCCGCGCTGGCCTTTGGCTTCGCGAACGTCGCCCTCGCCAAGACTTTGGTTTATTGCTCCGAGGGCAGCCCGGAGAATTTCAATCCGCAGATCAACACCACCGGCACCAGCTTCGACACCGCCTATCCGGTGTTCAACCGCCTGGT
>JBGAGP010000196.1:0-5389 GCA_044226685.1 Dongiaceae bacterium | reverse complement strand
AGCCGCCAGCCGCGCGGCAGCGCCTGGCCCTTGAAGCGGGCGATGGCGAGCAACAGCATGGCGCCGATCGCCATGCGCCCGGCCACCAGCGACATCGGCGGCAGGGTCGCCACCGCCTGCTTGATGAACAGGAAGGACGACCCCCAGGTCAGCGCCAGCACGAATAGCAGGGCAATGTCGCCCGCACCGGGTTGGCGCAGCACCGGCGGGTGCGCGGTGGTCGAGGTCTGGGACATGGGATGCTAGGCGCGCCGCCAGTCGTGCAGGACCGTGGTCAACTCGGCGGCGAAATCGCGCCGCTCCTGGGCGCCGAGGAAGGCGCCGATCTCGACGCTCCGCCCATGCGAGGACAGCAGCAGCGCCGGATTCTCGAAGCCGCGTTCGCGCAGGACGACGCGCAGCCAATAGGGCTCGAAGACGCGCTCGGCGACGTTGCCCTTGGCGTCGATCTGTTGCAGCACCAGGCGGTCGGCATAGAGCCGCAAGCGCTCGGCCCGGCGGTCGCCACGGAAATGCGTGCGCAGCAGCCACCAGAACAGCAGCCATTCGGCGCCGAGATAGCCGAAGATCGGCCAGGCCCCCATCACCAGGAACATCGCGCCATAGCCGAGGCCGAACAGGGCCGTGGCGACGGTGAGGATGAGGAAGCCGCGCTCCGACAGCGAGCGGCGCGGATAGAGCAGCGCCTCGTAGGCCGGGCGCTCGGGATCAAGAGGCATAGAGCCGTCGCTCGCTGCCCCGTCCCCAGCCCTCCCCCCTTCGGGTGGAGGGGGTTGTTGCGACTCCCTCCCCCGGAACGGGGGAGGGCTGGGGACGGGGAAGCGACCGCTCGATGTCTGCTCTGCGCCCTTGCTGTCCGCTTCATCCTGCATGGCCGGCAGTATAGAGTCTCCGCGCGCCACATCAATCTGGCGGGGAGAAGGGACTTTGCCGAAACTGAAGCCGGAGCAGATCGCGGAATTCTTCGCCCGCCTGGAGCAGCAGAACCCAAATCCGCGCGGCGAGCTGGACTACATCAACCCCTATACCCTGCTGGTGGCGGTGGCCCTCTCGGCCCAGGCGACCGACGTCTCGGTCAACAAGGCGACCGAGCCGCTGTTCAAGATCGTCGACACGCCGGAGAAGATGCTGGCGCTGGGCGAGGCGCGGCTGAAGGACTTCATCAAGACCATCGGCCTCTACAACACCAAGGCCAAGAACGTCATGGCGCTGTCCCGCATCCTGGTGGAGCAACATGGCGGCAAGGTGCCGGAGGACCGCGCGACCTTGCAGACCCTGCCCGGCGTCGGACGCAAGACCGCGAACGTGGTGCTCAACATCGCCTTCGGCCAGCCGACCATCGCCGTCGACACGCACATCTTCCGCGTCGGCAACCGCACCGGCCTCGCGCCGGGCAAGGATCCGCTGGCAGTGGAGCTGGCATTGGAGAAACGCGTGCCGGAGAAATACCGGCTGCACGCCCATCACTGGCTGATCCTGCACGGCCGCTATGTGTGCAAGGCGCGGAAGCCCGAGTGCGCGCGCTGCCTCGTCGCCGATCTCTGCGCCTATCCGGCGAAGACCACCTTGGCCGGCATTCCGGTCAAACCGAAGCGCGCGGCTGCGACGAAGTCCGGCCGCGATAGGCCGTCCGGCGCGAAGCCGAAACCCGGCGCGAAACGAAAACCTGCCGCGAAGCGCCGCGGCGGCTGAGTGCGCCCGCCGCCGGGCGCCGGCGGCGGCTCACCCGCCGGTCGCGCGACGCGGCGCTGGCGAAGCCCTGGCAGGGAATGAAAAGGCGACGTTCGCGCATGACGCTCAGTGCAGCTTGATGCCGATCAGCTTCTCGATGCGCTTGCCGAGCTCGGGTGCCGCGATCGGCTTGTTGACCACGTCGATGGCGCCGACCTGGCGCGCCACCTGCAGCACCAGGTCGTCGGTGACCGCGGTCAGCAGCAGGATCGGCACGTGGCGCGATTTCAGGCGGATGTCGCGGCGCATCTTGTTGCAGAAGGTGAGCCCGTCCATCACCGGCATCAGCAGGTCGCAGATCACCAGGTCGACCGGCGCCTCGTCGGCGCGCAGCAGATGATCCAGCGCCTCGCTGCCGTCGCCGGCCTCGACCACTTCATGGATGCCGTTGGTGGCGAGCAGCTGCCGGACGATCCGGCGCATGGCCGCCTGGTCGTCGACCACCAGAACCCGCAGGTCCGAGCTGGCGGCGAAAGAGGCGGGATCGAGGCCGGTCGGTATGTTGCTGGGTCGCATGGCCTGCATAATCACCTCCAATCATCGTTCTTATGAAGATTATGGGCACACTTCCGTATGTAGTCAAAATAAAATAGTTATTTCAAATACTTAGTAGAAACCGAGACAAATTCGCGGCAAGTGCTGTCGCACGACGCACCGCCAGCGCCGCTTCTCAGGCTGTCATCCCGGCCTTGCGCCGGGATCCATTTCTCCGCCGCAAGAATTTGCGTGCATGCCATTCGGCCCGTGCGGCGGCACGATGGACCCCGGCGCAAGGCCGGGGTGACGAGAGACTGTGCGGCAAGAGCGAAGCTAGATCTCGCGCGGTTTCGGATCGTGCGGGACGTCTTCGTGATTGCGGGCGATGCTGATCGTGGCGGCGTCGGGTGCCGGCGCATGCAGCATGCTATGTCTTGCGCGGAGCGCCTTCCGCTGGCCGAGGAGCATGCGCCGCTCCGCGGTCACTCTTCAGTCGCTCATTATCGCAAAAGAAAACCGCCGCGCCTCTTGCGAGGACGCGGCGGCTGCAGACGCTGAAAGCGTGTCGTGGTTAGGCCGCGGCACCCTGCGCCAGGTTGCGCAGCACGTACGGCAGGATGCCGCCGTTCTTGAAATACTCGATCTCGTCCAGCGTATCGATGCGGCAGACCACCTGGATGGTCTCGCTGGTCCCGTTGGCGCGGTTGATGCGGAGGTTGACGTCCATGCGCGGCTTCAGCCCGGCGGCGAGGCCGGTCAGGTCGAAGGTCTCGCTGCCGTCGAGGTTCAGGCTCTTGCGCGTCATCTCGCCCTTGAACTGCAGGGGCAGCACGCCCATGCCGACCAGGTTGGAGCGATGGATGCGCTCGAAGCTTTCCGCCACCACCGCCTTGATGCCGAGCAGCACGGTGCCCTTGGCCGCCCAGTCGCGGCTGGAGCCGGTGCCGTATTCCTTGCCGGCGAAGACCACCAGCGGCACGCCCGCCTTCTGGTATTTCATCGACGCGTCGTAGATCGACATCGGCGCGCCTTCCGGCATGTAGCGCGTCACGCCGCCCTCGGTGCCCGGCGCCATCTCGTTCTTCAGGCGGATATTGGCGAAAGTGCCGCGCATCATGACTTCGTGATTGCCGCGCCGCGCGCCGTAGGAGTTGAAATCCGCCGGCGTCACGCCCTTGCCGACCAGGAACTGGCCGGCCGGGCCGTCCTTCTTGATCGAGCCGGCGGGCGAGATGTGATCGGTGGTGATGCTGTCGCCGAGGATGGCGAGAGGCCGCGCCTTCAGGATGTCGCCGAAGCTGCCCGGCGTCTTCGACATGCCGACGAAATAGGGCGGGTTCTGCACATAGGTCGAGGCCTTGTCCCAGGCATAGGTCTGGCCCTTGGCGATCTTGACCTTCTTCCACAGGGAATCGCCCGCGAACACGTTCTTGTAGCGCTTCTTGAAGGCGGCCGGCGTGACGCTCTTCTTCACCGCGTCGGCGACTTCCTTGTTCGACGGCCAGACGTCCTTCAGATAGACCGGCTTGCCGCCCTTGCCGTAGCCGATCGGGTCCTTGGTGATGTCGATCTTCATTGAGCCGGCCAGCGCATAGACCACGCAGAGCATGGGCGAGGCGAGGTAGTTCGCCTTCACATGCGGGTTGACGCGGCCCTCGAAATTGCGGTTGCCCGACAGCACCGAGCAGGCGACCAGGTCGCCCAAGGTGATCGCGTCGGCGATCGGGTCCGGCAGCGGGCCGGAATTGCCGATGCAGGTGGTGCAGCCATAGCCGACCAGGTTGAAGCCGAGCTTGTCGAGATAGCTCTGCAAGCCGGCCTTCTTCAGGTAATCGGTGACGACCTGCGAGCCGGGGGCGAGCGAGGTCTTGACCCAGGGCTTCGACTTGAGGCCGAGCTTCACCGCGTTGCGCGCGATCAGGCCGGCGCCGAGCATGACGCTTGGATTCGACGTGTTGGTGCAGGAGGTGATGGCGGCGATGACGACGTCGCCGTCGCCCAAAGTGTAGTCGCTGCCCTTCACCGAAACGCGCGACGGATTGGCCGGGCGGTTGAACACCTCGGTCAGCGCCTTGGTGAAGGCGCCGGCGGCGGTCGACAGCGGCACGCGGTCCTGCGGCCGCTTCGGGCCGGCGAGCGAGGATTCGACGGTCGAGATGTCGAGCTCCAACGTGTCGGTGAAAATGGGATCGGGCGTCTTGGCGTCGCGCCACATGCCCTGCGCCTTGGCGTATTTCTCGGTCAGCGCCACGCGCGCCGGGGCGCGGCCGGTCGCCTTCATGAAGCGGATGGTCTCGGCGTCGATCGGGAAGAAGCCGCAGGTGGCGCCGTATTCCGGCGCCATGTTGGCGATGGTGGCGCGGTCGGCGAGCGACAGATCCTCCAAGCCGGGGCCGAAGAACTCGACGAACTTGTTGACCACGCCCTTCTTGCGCAGCATCTGCGTCACGGTGAGGACGAGGTCGGTGGCGGTGGTGCCTTCCTTCAGGCGGCCGCTCAACTTGAAGCCGATCACTTCGGGGATCAGCATGGAGATCGGCTGGCCCAGCATCGCGGCCTCCGCCTCGATGCCGCCCACACCCCAGCCGAGCACGGCGAGGCCGTTGACCATCGTGGTATGCGAATCGGTGCCGACCAGCGTGTCAGGATAAGCGACGGTCTTCGCCGCCACCTTGCGGCCCTTCACCACCTTGGCCGGCTCCTTCGCCGTCCACACCACCTGGGCCAGGTTCTCGAGGTTCACCTGGTGGCAGATGCCGGTGCCCGGCGGCACGACGCGGAAATTGGCGAAGGCGGTCTGGCCCCAGCGCAGGAAGGCGTAGCGTTCGCCGTTGCGCTCATATTCCAGCTCGACGTTCTTCTTGAAGGCGCCGGCGCCGCCGAAATAGTCGACCATCACCGAATGGTCGATCACCAGGTCGACGGGGGAGAGCGGATTGATCTTCTGCGGGTCGCCGCCCAGCTTGATCATCGCCTCGCGCATCGCGGCCAAATCGACCACGGCGGGAACGCCGGTGAAATCCTGCATCAGCACGCGGGCCGGGCGGTAGGCGATCTCGCGATCCGAGTTGCGCGTCTTCAGCCATTTGCCGATGGCCTGCACGTCGGCTTTGGTGACCGAGCGGCCATCCTCGTAGCGCAGCAGGTTCTCCAGCAGCACCTTCAAGGAATTCGGCAGGCG
>JBGAGP010000195.1:0-5442 GCA_044226685.1 Dongiaceae bacterium | reverse complement strand
CGGTGGGGGAGACCGCTTCCCGGGAAAACCGCAGCCATTGCGGCCACGGCTATCTGCTCTAGGACTTTACTTGGGCAATGCTTGCCAAAGTTTCAACGTTGGGAGACTGACACGGAAGGAATTTTCGGCTCACGATTTCGCGAGACAGGATTTAGCGCGCGATTTCCGTGAGATGGTGGAAGGAGCTTACACCTCGCGGCAGTTCGCCGCTCTCTGTCTTATGGCTTAGGCCGCTTTTCCGCCGGTTCGACCCGCCCCGGTGCGCTGCGCGCGCCGCATGCGGCACGCCTCGCCGAAAGACCGGAACAGCGCCATGGAATCAGGATTTTCGCGCGCGCGGTATTCCGGGTGCCACTGGGCGCCAAGCGCGAAGCCGGCATGGTCCTTGAGGCTGACCGCCTCGATGACCCCATCCTCGGCGCGGCCTTCCACCACGATGCGCTCGCCCGGCCGGGCGATGCCCTGCCAGTGCAGCGAGTTCACCATGGTCTCGGTCTTGCCGAGGATGCGCGCGAACTTGCCGCCGGGCTGGAACGCGACCTTGTGCGCCGGCTGGTAGAGCTCGTCGTACGGCTTGTTCTCCGGCGCGCGGTGATCCATGTGGCCTTCCGCCGTGTGGATCTGGGTGTGGAGCGTGCCGCCCAGCGCCACGTTCAGCTCCTGGAAGCCGCGGCAGATGCAGAAGATCGGCACGTTGCGGTCGAGCGCGGCGCGGATCAGCGGCAGGGTGATGGCGTCGCGCCCCGGATCCTGCGGGCTCTCCGGCCGGTCGGGGTCGCCGGCGTAGTGATGGACCGCGACATTGGAGGGCGAGCCGGTGAACAGCACGCCGTCGACCTGGTCGAGCAGCGCCGCCGGGTCCAGCACCGGCCCCAAGGCCGGGAAGGACAGCGGATAGGCCTCCGCCCCGTCGATGATCGCGGTCAGGTATTTCTCGCCCACGGTGTGGAAATCCTGGCCGCCGATATGCTTCACGCACATCGGCACGGCGACGATCGGGGCATCATTGGGCAGGCGCATGGGCTTCCGGCTCCACTGGACGCGGCCGGCCGGGGCCGGGCGGCGTTAACGAACTGGCCTGGAATCTAATGCCCGGCGGCGGCCCGGACAATCGCGCGGGGCGCAGCCCCCCATTACGTGCAATGCAGGCCCCCATTTACCAAGGCCCGGTTTCGCCCGGCGCCGGGCCCGCCGCCTTGCCGTCCAGCCGCGCCCCGCGCATCGCCCCTTCTCAAATCCATCCGGGCGTGAAACAGATAAGGCCATGGATTCGCCCGTCGAAATCGCCCCCGCCTTGCAGCAATTGCTGGCCTTCAAGGGCGTGCTGGTGGTGCTGTGGCTGCTGCTGGCCCTGGTGCTGGAGCAATGGCGGCCGGCCGCCCTGCCGCCGCTGAGCCTGGCCGGCTATGGCGCCGCCTGGTTCGCCCGCTGGGGCCGCAACCTGGGCCTGTTCGCCCTCGGCGCCGCCTTGACCAGCCTGCTGGTCCTGCCGGTGACCGTCTGGGCCGCGTCGCTGCAGCTGTGGACCCGCCCGGCGGCGGTGCCGCCGCTGGCCTGGCCGCTGATCGACATCCTGCTGCTCGACCTCTGGATCTACTGGTGGCACCGCGCCAACCACGTGGTGCCGTTCCTGTGGCGCTTCCACGAGGTGCATCACCGCGACCGCCACCTCGACGCCACTTCGGCGCTGCGCTTCCATTTCGGCGAGCTGTTCCTCTCCGCTTTGGTGCGCGCGGTGGTCATCATCGCGCTCGCCATCCCGCTGCAATCGGTGCTGGTGTTCGAGGCGCTGGTGCTGGTGGCGGCGATCTTCCACCATGCCAACTGGCGCCTGCCCGCGGGGTTCGAGCGCGCCCTGGCGCGCGTCATCATCACGCCGTCGCGCCACTGGGTGCATCACCACCGCGTGCGAAGCGACACCGATTCCACCTACGGCACGATCTTCAGCTTCTGGGATCCGCTGTTCCGCAGCACCACGCCGACGCAGCGCACGCAGCTGATGGAGATCGGGGTGGAGGGCCGCGACGAGGCCGATTTCATCGCCCTGGTCGGCCTGCCCAGCCGGCGCGCGGCAACGGTCGCGGCCGAACCCGCCGCGGCGCCGGCGGAGGTTGCCATGCAGGCCCTGCCCGCAGCCAAGTAGGCCGCAAGACAGCCCGCCGCGGCTATTTGCGGTCGGTGCTCTTCTTGGTCGGCGTGGCGAACAGCTCGTTGGCGAGCTGCACGCCGAACTCGGTGTCGTAGAGCCCGACCCGCACCTGGGTGCCGGCGGGGTCGATCACCGTCCATTGCCGCAGCTCCAGCGGCTTGTCGCCGAATTCCAGCAGCACCGCGCCGGCATCCGGCTCGTCCGATTGCTGCAGGCCGATGCTGATGTTGTCGGCGACGCGCTTGAACTGGGTCACCGTGACGTCGCCGCCCAGCTTCACCTTGTCGCGCAGCAGGAACCACATCGGCGACAGGTTGAGCGGCACCTGCTCGATGTGGTTGAGCTCGGAATCGTAATAGGAGAGCAGCGTTCCGTCGGCGACCAGGATGATCTCCGACGGCGGATCGTATTCGACCCGCAGCCGCCCCGGCCGGCGCAGATAGATGCGGCCGAAGGCGAGGCCCTCGCTCTCGGTGTATTGCTGGAAGCTCGCCTTCACCGTGCTGAGGCCGTTGAGATAGTCCTCGACCCGGGCGACGTCGATCCTGTCGGCCTCGCTCAGCTGCGCCTGCTGCGCCGTCTCGGCGCGGGCGCGGGCCAGGAACGGCAGCGGCAAGGCCGCGGCCAGCGCCGAGGCGGCGCCCAGCTGCAGGAATGCGCGGCGGGGAAGCTTGCGGCGGGACAGGCGTAAATCCATGAGGCGAAATCCAGTCACTTGATGGGTGGGCGGCGCCGGGGCTGCACCGCACCCGCACAACATTGCCGGAGATATAAGGTTGCCGCGACAAATGCGCCAGCATTGGGGCGGTCCCGGCCGATCACACCCCCGTCAGACGGCAAACCTTTGATTCCACACTGTTATCCTCACCAGGGGAGCGTCTTGACCAGATAGATACATTAGTACATATGTATCAAATGACGTTGGAGACGCCCCATGCCCGCATCTGAACCCCGCGCCGTCGACCGGGTGCAGACCGGCATCCGCATCGAGAAGCGCCTGCTGAAGGTGCTGAAGGCGGTGGCCGAGTACCGCGACCTGACCCTGGGCGACCTGGTCGAGGGCATCGTGCTGCACGCCTTCGAGGGCAAGGCGCCCTTCGCGCCGGAGACGCTGGAGCGCATCGCCGAGCTGAAGCGGATCTACGGCCTCGACCTCACCGCCGCGGACAGCCACATGCTGACGGAGAAGGACGCATGACCGCCGCCGCACCCGACCCTTCCTGCGCCGCGCTCATCGCCGCGCTCGAGGATTTGTCGCTGCCGCTGGCCGCCTTCACCCACCGCGCCCATGTGCAGGCCGGCTTCGCCTATTTGCAACGCGACGGCTTCGCCGGCGCGCTGGCCGCGATGGCGCAAGCCATCCGCCGCTTCGCCGCCCATCACGGCAAGGCCGCGCTCTATCACGAAACCATCACCGTCGCGTTCCTCGCGCTGATCCACGCGCGCATGGCGGAGGATCTGCTGGCGCGGCAGGACGGCGCGGTCGCCGCCGAACTCGACCCGCCCCATCTTGATCCGCAGGACCTCGACTGGCACGGCTTCGCCGCCAACCACTCCGACCTCTTCGCCGGCAACCTGCTCGCCCGCTACTACGACAAGGCCACCCTCGCCACGCCGCTCGCCAGACGCTGCTTCGTGCTGCCGAGAGTCTAGGCTTTCAGTTCGTCATCACCGGGCGAAGACCCGGTGATCCAAGTTCTGCCCCGACACACGCGCTCTTGGAAAATTGGATTGCCGGGTCAAGCCCGGCAATGACGATGGGATGAGAGCACGATCAACCCGCCAACTCTCTCGTCACCCCGGCCTTGCGCCGGGGTCCATGGTCGAATTGCAAGGGCAGCGCGGAGAACGCACGCCATCCGCCCGCCTTCCGTGCGACGGACGAATGGATCCCGGCGCAAGGCCGGGATGACGAATGAGGCTGCGGGGCCTTGCGCCCTAATCCCGCCCGTGATCCGGCGCCAGGACTTCGCGCTTGCCGACGTGGTTGGCCTGGCTCACCACGCCTTCCTTTTCCATCCGCTCGACGATGCGGGCGGCGCGGTTGTAGCCGATCTGCAGGTAGCGCTGGATGAAGCTGGTCGAGCATTTGCGTTCGCGCGCCACCAGGGCCACCGCCTGGTCGTAGAGATCGTCGCCCGATCCCCCGTTGCCGCCACCCATGCCGTCGACGTCGAGCGCGCCGTCTTCCTCGTCCTCGGTGACTTCCTGCAGATAGGCCGGCTCGCCCTGGCTCTTCAGGAACTTCACGATGCTTTCGACCTCGCGGTCGGAGATGAAGGGGCCGTGGATGCGGGTGATGCGGCCGCCATTGGCCATGTAGAGCATGTCGCCCTGGCCCAGCAATTGCTCGGCGCCGGTCTCGCCCAGGATCGTGCGGCTGTCGATCTTGGTCGTCACGTGGAACGACACGCGGGTCGGGAAGTTCGCCTTGATCGTGCCGGTGATGACGTCGACCGAGGGGCGCTGTGTGGCCATGATGATGTGGATGCCGGCCGCCCGCGCCATCTGCGCCAGGCGCTGGATCGCCGCCTCGATGTCCTTGCCGGCCACCAGCATGAGGTCGGCCATCTCGTCGACCACCACGACGATGAAGGGCAGCGCGGAAAGATCGAATGGCTCTTCCTCGTAGATCGGCTTGCCGGTCTCCGGATCGAAGCCGGTCTGGACACGCCGCGTCAGCTGCTCGCCGGCGTTGCGCGCCTGTTCGAGGCGCTGGTTGTAGCCCTCGATGTTGCGCACGCCGAGCTTCGACATGGCGCGGTAGCGGTTCTCCATCTCGCGCACCACCCATTTCAGCGCGACGATGGCCTTCTTCGGCTCGGTGACGACGGGGGCCAGCAGATGCGGGATGTCGTCATAGACCGAGAGCTCGAGCATCTTCGGGTCGATCATGATGAACTTGCACTGCTCGGGGGTGAGCCGGTAGAGCAGCGACATGATCATGGTGTTGATGGCGACCGACTTGCCGGAGCCGGTGGTGCCGGCGATCAGCAGATGCGGCATGCGCGCGAGGTCGACCACGATCGGCTGGCCGCCGATGTCCTTGCCGAGGACCAGCGCCAGCTTGGCCTGGCTGGCATTGTAGGATTCGTCTTCGAGCAGCTCGCGCAGGGCCACCGTCTCGCGCTCGCGGTTGGGCAGCTCGATGCCGATGACCGAACGGCCGGGAACGACCGCGATGCGCACGCTGACCGCGCTCATGCTGCGCGCTACGTCGTCGGCGAGGCTGACCACGCGGCTGGTCTTGGTGCCCGGCGCTGGCTCCAATTCGTAGAGCGTGACGACCGGGC
>JBGAGP010000194.1:0-5327 GCA_044226685.1 Dongiaceae bacterium | reverse complement strand
TCTCAGGTTAATCTGCTTCAAGTCCCGAAGAACTCTCCGCGATCAACTGACCAAAGTTCGCCTCTGCACATAACGCGTATTCACCAGGTCCAGATATCACCAGCCCAAACCGTCCAGCTCACGCCAAACAACAGGCACCAATAACACCCAGACCCAAGATCCAACGGTCATACGCAAAAGCCCGGACAAAAACCCAGACCCCGCCGACCGCGAATCCCTTCTCATATAATGAACTTGTCAAATAGCAGCGGCGCCGCACGCGCGACGCTCAGGCCCGATTCGGCCGGAGACAAACGCGCAATATAGCGATGCCAAGTAGGTGATTCAAGCGCCCAAAGGACGCATCACCCTTCAGATCCGGTGTCCCGAAGGCCCACCGTTTCCAGAGCCGACCAAGAACCAGCGGCCCCGTTCGACGGCGCGGTTTCTACTGGAGTCGGGGGGAAGTGTAAAGAAAAAAGCGCAACAATCTTATCCACAGGCCGCCCCGAGGGATCACGGAATCCCGTCGCCGGAAATGGTCGCGGCCACTGCCTTGACGGGCATAAGAAGCAGGCGGAAAATCACCTCCGTCGGGGCATCGCAGACTCCCGGCCACCCCAAGATGCTCAGCCCCCAGATACCAAGCCTGGCATCCAAGCTCTGCTCCGCCTGAGACGCCCAAGGGCGTCAGGGAGAGCAATGCCATGGCTACCAATCACCCCTCCTCCGACCATTTCTCCAGCATCTCGTCCGCCGCACTGGCGCGGACTCTGGGATCCGCCGACCACCCGCTCGTCGTCGACGTGCGTCGGGAAGCGGCCTTCCAGGCTTCCCCCAACCTGATCTGCGGCGCCATCCGCCGCCTGCCGGAAACGATTGAGCAGTGGTACGCCGAACTCGCCGGCGCCCGACAAGTTGTCACGGTCTGCGTCCATGGTCACGAAGTCGGCCAGAACGCGGCGGCCTTCCTGCGGGAACAGGGCTACCACGCGCGCCATCTGATCGATGGGATCGAGGGTTGGCTGGAGGCCGGATTGCCGTCGTTGCGGAAGACCGAGTTCTATGACGGCAGCAAGGCCACGCGCTGGGTCACGCGCGCGCGGCCGAAGATCGACCGCATCGCCTGCCCCTGGCTGATCCGGCGCTTCATCGATCCGCGCGCGACGTTCCACTATGTCGCGGCGGATGACGTTCTCGCCGCTGCCGAACGGCTCGATGCCATTCCGTTCGACATTCCCGGGATCCGCTTTTCGCATCGCGGCCCGCGCTGCAGCTTTGATTCCATGCTCGACGACTTCGCCCTCCGCGACCCGGCATTGCTGCGTGTCGCCGACATCATTCGCGGCGCCGACACATCGGACCTCGCGTTGACCGCGCAGTCGGCCGGACTCTATGCCATCTCGCTCGGCCTCGGCGACCTGATCCAGGATGACGATGCGCTGCTGCGGACCGGCATGGTGCTCTACGACGCGCTTTATCGCTGGCAGCGCGATCTTGGCGGCGAGACCCACGCCTGGCCGCCGCGCGACGTGGCGGCGGGAGCGGCGGCACGATGAACGCCGAGCATCCAAGCTTCGCCGAGGCAACCCGCCTGTGGTTCAAGGTCGGTTGCCTCGGCTTTGGCGGGCCGGCCGGGCAGATCGCGCTGATGCATCGCCTGGTGGTCGACGGCAAGAAATGGGTGTCGGAGGCGCAGTTCCTGCATGCGCTCAATTTCTGCATGCTGCTGCCGGGCCCAGAGGCACAGCAGCTCGCCACCTATCTCGGCTGGCTGCTGCATGGGGTGCGCGGCGGACTGGTGGCCGGCATCCTGTTCATCCTGCCCGGCTTCTGCGTCATCCTCGCGCTCAGCGCCGCCTATGCGGCCTTCGGCCATCTGCCGTGGCTGGCCGGCATCTTCTTCGGCCTCAAATGCGCGGTCATCGCCCTGGTGGCCGAGGCGCTCTGGCGCGTCGCCAAACGGGCCCTCAAACGCCGCATCGACTGGATCGTCGCGGCGCTCGCCTTCCTCGCGCTCTACGTGCTGCACGTCCCCTTCCCCATCGTCATCCTGGCAGCCGCGGGGATCGGCCTTGTCGCGGCATGGCGCAGGGGCAGCGACAATGCCGCGCGCAGCGGCGCCGAAGCGGAGGACCGCATCATCACCATGCAGGCTCCCAGCCGCTGGCGCGTGATCCTCTTCGGCGGCGTGCTGTGGCTGGGTCCGATCGTGCTGTGCGCGGCCCTGCTCGGCGACGGCCACCTGTTCACCCAGCTCGGCTGGTTCTTCGCCAAGATGGCGGTGGTCACGTTCGGCGGTGCCTATGCGGTGCTGACCTATGTGGCGCAGCAGGCAGTCGAGCATTACGGCTGGCTTTCCACCGGCAACATGATCGACGGACTGGCGCTCGCCGAGACGACGCCTGGGCCGTTGATCCTGGTGCTCAGTTTCGTCGGGTTCTATTCGGCGCATCAGCAACCGGGCATCCTGCCGGCGATGCTGGCCGGCCTGCTCGGCGCCGGCTTCGTCACCTGGGTCACCTTCGCGCCGAGCTTCATCTGGATCTTTCTCGGCGCGCCCTATGTCGAGCGCCTGCGCCGGAACCGCCTGCTCTCGGCCATGCTGGCGATGGTGACCGCGGCGGTGGTCGGGGTAATCGCCAACCTGGCGCTGTGGTTCGCCCTGCATGTGCTGTTCGCGCAATTGCAAACGGCCGGCATCGGGTGGGTCGAGCTCACCTGGCCGTTGTGGCGCAGCGCGCAGATTGCCGCCATCGCGCTGTCGCTGGCGGCGGGCGTGGCGCTGATCGGACTGCGCATCGGCCTGGTGAAGGTACTGCTCGCCGCCGCCGCGCTGGGCTATCTGGCCCAGGTCGGCGGTCTTGCCGGCTAGAACAGGCCCAGCTCGCGCAATTCCGCCAGCATCTTCGGCGGCATCTCGCCTTCCGACAGGGCGCTGCTCATCGCCCGGCGCTGGTTGCGCAGGTCCGGCGGCGCGTCCTCGGCCTCGAGATAGCGCCAACCCTGGAAGGCGCGGCGGGGTCGCGGCTCCACCAGGATCACGGTCGGGTCATAGACGATGGCACAATAGGCCTGGCCGTCCGCATCCGTCACCTCGTCCAGGCGTAGTATCCTGTGGCGAACACGGATGACGCCCTTGATGACCCAATAGAGCGAGCCGCCGTCGAGCACCTCGTCGGCGCGCTTCGGGAACATCCGGGTCCAATGGCTGTCCTCGACCGGCTTGTTGCGACGTTCCGCCTTCTTGGCAATGCGCTCACGCTCCTTGACCAAGTGAGCTACGTCACTGACACCGACGCAAAGTTTGATCAGATGTACCGTCATATCTCGCGAAATCGTGATGTGTGGCGAGGGCCGATTGGCCATCAATTTAGATGTAACTGATTCCCCGAGGAGACCAAGATGTCCAGAACTCTAGCGATCTTTCTGCTCGGCGCCGCGGTCGCGGCCTGCACGCCCGGCCGTATCGATCGCGTCGGCGTCGATTCCAGCTATCCGGCGCAGCAATACCAGTTCGTCCCCTATACCAAGGCGATGAAACTGGACGTCTCGGGCAGCCTGTTCGGGATGGAGCAAGCGGCTTTCAACCAGCTGGTTTCCGATGCGGTCCAGCCGCCGGGCGTCATCGAGAGCGATTCCAGTCCCTATCGCGTCCATATCGCCTTCAATGGCGCGCGCGACACCGGGCAAAACATCGCCTGCCAGGCCGCCGGCGCGCAAAGCGCCCCCAATGGCGGCGACGTCTGGATCGTAGCGGCGCTGTGCCCGGGCAGCGGCCCGGCGCTCACCTATCTCAGCGGCTCGGTTTCGGACATCGCCGGCCCGGCGGATCCGCGTTTCCGCCAGTTCCTCCGCAACGCGGTGGTGCAGCTGTTCCCGCGGCCGAACAACGACGACCGCAGCGAGCGCGACAATTGCATCCTGCCGGGGTGCTGAAACAAGTCAGCGGATCAGCCGGCTGACGGCCTTGAATTCCGGCGTTCCGGCCTGGCGCAGCCATTCGAACAGCACCATTTCGGTGGTCGCCAGCCGGACACCCGCCGCCTGCAGCCGCTGCAGCGCGATGGCCTTGCTGGCTTCGGCCCGGGAACTGACGGCGTCCGCCACCACGGTGACGTCGCGCCCCGCAGCCGCCATCTCCAAAGCGGTCTGCAGCACGCAGACATGGGCCTCGATGCCGAACAGGATGGTCTGCCGGCCGGCGCCGGACAGTGCCTGGCGCAAGGCGGGATTGGCATAGCAGGAGAACTCGATCTTCTCATGAACGGCATTGGCCGGGGCGCGTTGGGCCAGGTCCGGGACGGTGCGGCCCAGGCCTTGCGGATACTGCTCCGAGACCAGGACCGGCACCGCCAGGATGCGGGCGGCCTCAAGCAGGCGGATGCCGTTGGCGGTCACCGCCGCCGCCTCGGCCATCGCCGGCAGCAGGCGTTCCTGCACGTCGACCATCAGGACTTGTGCGTTTTCCCGTTGCAGCAGCATGGCGTCCGTGGCCTTTCCCCGAGTCGGCCTGTTAGGGGTTCCTAAACCTAAGAAGGGCCGAATCCACACTTAAGCCCTTCATTCCGGGCCAAACATAGGGCAAATCGCGGGCCGTTGAATTGACAAAGCGGCCCCCGGCCCTATAGTGCGCGCGACCTTTTGGCAGCGGTTCCGGGCCCCCCTGCCTCTTGTCGCCGACCGGCGAAACTGATCGATGCCCGCATCATGAGATAATGACGTTCGACGAGCTGGGGCTTAACCCCGAAATCCTCAAGGCGATTGCCGAAGTCGGCTATCAGCAGCCTACCCCCATTCAAGCGCAAGCAATTCCCGTGGTTCTGATGGGCCGCGATGTGCTGGGCTGCGCCCAGACCGGCACCGGCAAGACCGCGGGCTTCACGCTGCCGATGATCGAGATCCTGAGCAGTGGCCGCGCCAAGGCGCGCATGCCGCGTTCGCTGATCATCGAGCCGACTCGGGAGCTGGCCGCCCAGGTGGCCGATAACTTCGAGAAGTACGGCAAGTATTGCAGCCTGAACTACGCCCTGCTGATCGGCGGCGAGAGTTTCGTCGACCAGGAAAAGAAGCTGGATCGCGGCGTCGACGTGCTGATCGCGACCCCCGGCCGCCTGATCGACCTGTTCGAGCGCGGCAAGATCCTGATGAACGACGTCAAGATCCTGGTCATCGACGAAGCCGACCGGATGCTCGACATGGGCTTCATCCCGGATGTCGAGCGCATCGTCAGCCTGCTGCCGAAGCTGCGTCAGACTCTGTTGTTCTCCGCCACCATGGCGCCGGAGATCCGCAAGCTGGCCGATGCCTTCCTGATGAATCCGAAGGAAATCAGCGTCGCCCCGCCG
>JBGAGP010000016.1:0-48615 GCA_044226685.1 Dongiaceae bacterium | reverse complement strand
ATCGCATTCTTGCGGATGGCGGCCGGCGCGCCGGTGGCGCCGGTGCGGGAATAGATCGGCGCCTGGTGCGTCGCGAGCGCGGGCAGGAAGCGGCGCGGGTCAAGGATCTTCACGCCCTCATAGGGCAGGCCGACCACGACGACATCGGCATCCGGCGCCTGCTCGGCATAGGGCGCCTCCATGAAGGTCGGCACGTCCTCGTAGAGGATGCGCTCGACCCGCCGTACCACGCGGTAGGGCGATTGCGCCGCGGTGTCGGAGGCGCGCTTGAACGCCGCCTCGATAGCCGCCTTGCCGCGCTTCGGCCCCGATTTCCCCACAGCCTTGGCCGCGCGCGAAGACGTCGTGCTTCTCCCCTTGGTCGCCATGCTCTCCCCCGTGCAGTAAACCGGAGCGGAGTGTGCACGGAGCAAGGCGCGCTTGTCACGCGCGAGAGTTAGGCCCTCAGTCCTCGCCAGATCCTCTGCAGGATGGACGCGGCGAGATAGCCGAGCGCGCCACCTGCGACGAGACCGGACACATTGGCGAAAACCACTGACCAGACGAGGCCCATGCCAAGAATCGGGCGCAAGGGACTCAGGAAATCCGCCTCATACAACGACGCCACGACTGCGAACCCCAACGCGACACCGGAGACGGTCCAACGCCCCCGGAAGCTGCGGTCGACGTTCCAGGACTGGCCTCGTTCGAATGCAACTTCTTCGGGAAGCGGTCTTGCAGCCTGGAGCGCTTCGGTGTCGGGGCCGTAGCGATGCACGGGATCGTAGGTCATGCCTACTCCAGTCCCATCAGCGCGCCATCGGTGGGGTCGAGATAGGCAGTTTTCTTGGCGCCGCTCTGGTCGGTGACCGGCACGGCGTAGCAATTGCCGGGCGTGGCCGTCACCGCGCCGACATCGGCGAAGCCGTGGTCGCGCAGCATCTTCTGCACCTGGGCCGGCGGCAGCCAGGTGGACTTGTCGGCTTCTTGGCGCCGCTCTGGTCGGTGACCGGCACGGCGTAGCAATTGCCGGGCGTGGCCGTCACCGCGCCGACATCGGCGAAGCCGTGGTCGCGCAGCATCTTCTGCACCTGGGCCGGCGGCAGCCAGGTGGACTTGTCGGCGTCCGTGCAATGCAGGTCGGCCGCCTGGGCGGCAGTGGCCATCACGAGGCTGGCGATGATCGGAGCGAGCCGTTTCATGCGGCCAGCAGACCGCACCTAGCGCGGGAAGGTCAACGAGAAAGTGGCGCCGCCCGCCTCGTCGGTGCGATCGAGGGCGAGGCGCGCCTTCAGCCGTTTCGCCGCCTCGGCAACGATGGCGAGGCCGAGGCCGGCCGAGCCGCCGCGCGGGCCGCGCCGGAACGGCTCCATCAGCCCGGCCAGCTCGGCAGGGTCCAGGCCGGGACCGTGATCGGCCACCGCCAGGCGCGGCGGCCCGTCGGTCACCACCAGGCGCACCGCCTGGCCCAGCGGCGAGACGCGCAGCGCGTTCTCGATCAGGTTGCGCAGCGCGCTGTCGAGCAGGGCCGGGTCGCCGGCGATCCGCACCGGGGCATCCGGCGCCTCGACCACGATGTCGCGGCCCATCTTGCGCGCCATCGGATAGAGCCGCGCCGCCATGTCCTGCGCCAGCGCGGTCAGGTCGAGCTCGGCCAGCGGGTGCGGCTCGGCGGATTCCGTGCGCGCCAGCTCCAGCAACAATTGCACCTGGCGGATCATGCGGTCGACATCCGCCTTCAGCGCCTGCACGTCGGCGTCGGGGCGCATCGAATCCAGTCGCGCCCGCAAGATGGCGAGCGGCGTGCGCAGTTCGTGCGCGGCATCGGCGTTGAAGCGCTGCTGCCGCTGGTTCGCCGCCGCCAGCTCCTCGGACACCGCCTCGGCCTGGCGCCGCAGCTCGTCGATCGCCAGCAGGTCGCGGCGGCGGTGCAGCAGCGACCGCCACACCAGGACCAGGATGGCGCCGAGCGCCGCCACGATGGTGCCCGAGAACACCGCATAGGCGACACGGGCGATGCTGATGGCATCGGCCAGGGTCGGCGTCGCGTCGATGTAGAGCTCGAAGGCGCCGACGATTTCGCCGCCGCGCCGCACCGGCACGTAGATCTCCGCCACCGCGCTTTCCACCGGGTCGAGGCCCAGGACGTGGTATTCGCCGCCAGACAGATGCAGCAGCGTCAGCGGCGCGTTGTGGTCGAACACCTCGCTGACATCGGCCTCGTCATACTGAGTGCCGGTGGCCTCGCCGGTGGAATCCAGCCAGACCATGCGGCTCTTGTCGAAGGCCACCATGCGCACGACGCCCGACGTGCGTTCCAGCAGGTGCAGGACCGCGTCGCGCACTTCGGGATTGCGCCCGTTCACGTTGTCGGGGTCGGTGGGATCGAGGATTTCGGCCGCCGCCTCGGTCACCCGCTCGGCGACGGAGAGCGCATAGGTGCGCACGGTGTCGCGCACCCTGAGTTCCGCCACCCACCAACCGCCGAGCAGCGCAGCCAGGCCGATCAGGGCAACGCCGAGTATCACCACCCAGTCGCGCCGGCCGATGGTCGGCAGCTCGCTCATCGCGCGGACACGATCATGGCAGGCGCGCAGTTACCCCCGCCCCTCATTCCGCCCCCTCATTCCGACTTGGCCTCGAGCATGCAGCCGACGCCGCGCAGCACGGCGATTTCCACGGCCGCGCTGGCGTTGCGCAGGCGCTTGCGCAGGCGGGAGATCGCCGCGTCGACGGCGTTCGGCGTGACCTCGTCATCGAAGCCGTAGAGGCTGCGCTGGATCTCGTCGCGCCGGACCACCGCGCCCTCGCGGCGCATCAGCAGCTCAAGCAGCGCCGCCTCCTGGCGCGACAGGTCGAGCGGCCGGTCGGCGACCTGGGCGCGGCGCTGGGCGACGTCGAACTTGACGTTGCCCACCTCCAGCACCGTGGAGAGCCGCTTGCCGGGCCGGCGCAGCACGGCGCGCACCCGGGCGATCAGTTCGTCCATGTCGAAAGGCTTGACGATGTAGTCGTCGGCGCCGGCGTCGAGCCCGGCGATGCGGTCCGACGGCGCGTCGCGCGCGGTCAGGAACAGGATGCCGGCCTCGGACCCCTTGCCCCGGATGTGGCCGACCAGGGCCAGGCCGTCGCCGTCGCCGAGGCCACGGTCGAGCAGCACGGCGTCATAGTCCTCGACGTCGAGAAAGCCGACCGCGTCGGACTTGCTGGCGGCGAGATCGACGGCAAAGCCGCGCGCCGCAAGATTGCGGCGCAGCAGTTCGCCCAGGGTGGGCTCGTCCTCGACGATCAAAAGACGCATGTCGGGCGCTTCACTCCGCCGGCCGCGCATCCAGCGTGCTGTGGGCGCGCTTGCGGCCGGTCACCATGGATAACACCAGATTTTCGCGGTGCCGCCAACAGGCATGAACCACGCCGAGGACATGCAGGCAAACCAGGGCCAGCATGCCGTTGGCCAGGATTTCGTGCGCCTCCTCCATCCACTTGACGCCGAAGAACCAGTCGGTGCGGCTGAGCCAGCCGCTGACCCCGACCAGGGCGGTGACCAGGAGCAGCGTGACGACCATGGCGCCGCCGGCCGGGTTGTGGCCGAGATAGCGCCCATCGCGGTGCCGCAGCAGGTCGCCCAGGTGCCGGAGGATGCGCCGCGGCGAGCGGACGAAATCGATGAAGCGGGCGTGGCGCGGGCCGACCAGGCCCCAGAGCAGGCGCGCGGCGATCAGGCCCAGGACGATGTAGCCGATCACCCGGTGCGGGTATTTGCCCGGCCGCACGATCTCGAAGAAATTGACGGCGAAGCCGATGACGAGCAGCCAATGGAAGACGCGGACGAAGGGGTCCCAGATGCGCAGCATCACGGATCTGGCCGCCGGGGGAAGCGACATGGGGGCGTGAGCGCCCATCCGGTTCTTCGCGACCGCGTCTTCCATCGACATCCTAGTCCTCCTTCGCGACCACGTTGCCGTTGGTCGGATCGAGGTACATCTCGACCTTCTCGCCCTGCGCGTCGACGCCGTAGACCTCGTAGCAGTGGCCGTCGGTGACGTCGATCTCGCGGACTTCCTTGTAGCCCTGCTTCAGCAGCATGTCCTTGGTCGCATCTTCGCTCATCCAGGTGGATTGCTCCGCCTTGGTGCACTCCAGCGAGTCATTGTCGGCCAGCGCCGGGCCGGCGGCGCCGAGCCAGGCGGAGGCCACGACCAGCAGCGCGGCGGGGGCCAGGATGATCGGGGTCTTGAAAGCCATTCTTATCTCCGTGTGTGGGGCGACCAAGTCGCAACGCGGGGGAAACAACCATGCAGCCCATGACGACAAACTGACGGCACGCGGCGGCCACTGCGGCGCATGACCGCAGCGGCACAGCCGTCGTCCTTGCCCGGCCGGCAGCACCGCCGCATGATGAATAAATCGTTACCCGCAGAGGGGCGCATGATCGATTCGACGGCATCCGAGGCGAGCGAGCGGATCTACGGAAGGCTGGCCGCGTGGCTGGCGCGCTGCGCGCTGGGCGAAACCGGAACCGATGCGGCGGGCAGCGCTCGCAACAACATCGGCGCGCTGGCTTTTCCCGAGCTGTTTTCCGGGTTCTGCGGCCTGGTGCGCGAGACCATCGCGCCGCTGTGGCGCGCGTCCCTCGGACTGGAGGTGCTCAATCCGGAACTGAGCGGCTCGCAGCTCATCTGGAAGGAAGGCGGGCTCAACCGCACCGAGATCGGCCGCGCCGGCATGTCGGCGCGCGAGGACTATCTGAAGAGCCCGATCTATGTCGTCGACACCACGAACCGCCCGTTCCGCTGGCGCGCCAGCGAGGCGATGGCCGACATGGAGATCATCCAGCGCCTGGCGGGCGAAGGAATGACCGACTACATGGTGATGCCGCTGCCGTTCCAGGACGCCACCCGCACCTCGACCCTCAGCTTCGCCACCTGCGCGACGCCGGGATTCAGCGACCTGGAGATCGAGCGGCTGACCATGGCGGCGCGCATCTGGTCCCCCTTCGCCGAGCGCTGGCTGCTGCGGCACATCGCCCTCGACCTGCTGGCGCACTATCTCGGGCAGGCGCCGGCGGAGCGGGTCTATGCCGGCCAGATCGAGCGCGGCGACGTCACCGTCGTGGCGGCCGCGATCCTGATCTGCGACCTGCGCGACTTCACGGCGATGACCGACCAGAGCGGGCGCGGCGTCATCGTGGCGCTGCTCAACCGCTGGTTCGAGCGCATCGGCGCCGCGATCCTCGGCCAGGGCGGCGACATCCTCAAATTCATGGGCGACGGCCTGCTCGCGGTCTTTCCGGTCGAAGGCAGCCGTGCTGCCACCTGCGACCGCGCCCTGGTGGCGGCGGAGGACGCGCTCGCCGGGACGGCGGCGCTCAACGCCGAGCTGGCCGCAGAGGGCGTCGCGCCGCTGCGCTTCGGTATCGGCTTGCATTGGGGCGAAGTCGAGTTCGGCAATATCGGCACGCGCGACCGCCTCGACTTCACCGTCATCGGCCCGGCGGTCAACCTGGCAAGCCGGCTGCAGGACCTGACCAAGGTGCTGGGGACGCCGATCCTGGCCTCCGCCGACTTCGCCGCCGCGTCGAGCCGCGGCCTGCGGCACATCGACACCCGGCAGCTGCGCGGCATGGCGGCGCCGGCGGCGATCTTCGCGCCTTGAGAACAGCCAGCGAGAGCGCCGATTCTAGAGCGGGTTTCCCCAAAATTGAACCGGTTCTGTTCGCCAGCGGTGCGGCAGGCCGCTAGGAAGGCCCCCGCCGACTTGGTCGGCGCTCGCTTGGCGAATGTCCGCCTTCGCGGACATGGGGCCGTAGTGGGGCTACGGACCCGTCGGCGTATGCCGACTTCGTCGGCGGGCGGCCTGACGACGCGGATGCCCGCCCCCCGGTTTGAATTCTGGGGCGAACCCGCAGGGCCGGGCGCTTTTCGGCAAGGGCAGCGTCAGCGGCCTTGGCCCGATCCCCACTACCGACCGCTTCCTCCCCCTTGCCGAAAATCGCTCCGGCAGAACCGATTCAATTTTGGGGAAACCCGCTCTAGGCCTCGCCGGTCGGCAGGCTGATCTGCACGCGGAAGCCGCGATCGGGCAGGTTGTCGAAGCGGATCTCGCCGTCCATCGCCTCGACCAGCGCGCGCGAGACGGAGAGCCCGAGGCCGATGCTCTGCTTACTGTCGACCATCTGCGGATCGGCGAACGTGACGAACGGCGTGCCAAGCTGCGAGACCTTGTCGGCCGGAACACCGGGGCCCTCGTCGCGCACCTCGAGATAGACCCAGGCCCCGTCGCGTTGCGCCTCGATCTGGATGGTGCCATGCATCGGCGAATACTTGATCGCGTTGTCGACGATGTTGAGCAGCAGCTGCCGCAGCGATTGGCGATCGGCACGAATGGTGAGCTCGGTGTCGTCGAAGACCCGGACCTGCAGCGTCTTGGCGGCGACCGCTCCGCTTTCCATGCGCAGTACGTCGGCCAGCGCCGGATGCAGCGGTACATCCTCGATGCGAAGATCCAGCATGCCGGATTCGATGCGCGAGACGTCGAGGATCTGGTTCACCAGCTCGAGCAGGTGCCGGCCGCTGCGATGGATGTTCTCGGCATAATCCTTGTAGATCGGCTGATCGCGCGGCCCGAACAGCTCCAGCCGCATGACGTCGGAAAAGCCGATGATGGCGTTGAGCGGCGTGCGCAATTCATGGCTCATCATGGAGAGGAAGCGGCTCTTGGCGCGGCTGGCCGCCTGGGCCGCGTCCTTCGCATGCAGCAGGTCCTGGCGGTTGCGGAACTGACCGATGGCGAGCCGCAGGACCTCGGCGAAGGCGCGGATGGTGGCGAGTTCGTCGCCGTCTGGCTCCCGCTTTTCCTTGTAGTAGGTGGCGAAGGTCGCGATCACCGTGCCGTCCGCCTCGATCACCGGATGCGACCAGCAGGCGGCAAAGCCGGATTGCCGCGCCAGTTCGACATAGGGCGCCCAATAGGGATGGTTGAAGACATCGCCGACGATCACCGGCCGTCGCAGCGCGGCGGCCGAGCCGCAGGACCCGACGCCCTCGCCGACCGGCAGGCCGTCGACCGCCGCGTTGTAGAAATCCGGCAGGGCCGGCGCCGCGCCGTGGTGGATGATGCCGTTGTCGATAAGGAGGATGGAGCCGATGCTGCCGGGAATGATCCGCTCAATGGCGCGGACGACCTCCACCAGCACGTCCTCGAGCCGGTGGGCGACCGCGAGGCGCTGCAGGATGGTGACAAAGGCGGCTTCGCGCGCGGCGATGTCGCCCGCGCGGCGCTCGAAGGCGGCGCGCTGCCGGTTCGCCCGCCATGCCAAGGCCAGGGCGGCGGCGGCCACCAGGATGCACAGGCTCACGATGCCGAGCGGCAAATCGGTCATGCGACCGGCCACCCCGTAGACCGAGCAAGCAGCATTGCCCTCTGCCCTACCGACTGGCTGCCAGGTTCCCCAAGATCGAGCCCGGCGGCCCAGTTCCTGCGCGATTCCAGCCGGTCATCCCCGAGCCCCGCCTGCCGGTCGCCCTCATAACATAAGCTACAAACCGCCCGCCTGCCACTGCGGCAAGGGCGACCTTAGTCGATGCCGTCCGCGATCACGAAGCTGCAGCGCGTGGCATCCAGTCGCAGCGGCAGAATCCTCTGATAGGCCGGGGAATGGTACCAGTCCTCGGCCGCCTTGCGTGAGGGGAATTCCAGCACCGCGATCCGTTCGCAGGGCGTTTCGCCCTCGAGCACGGTGAATTTGCCGCCGCGCACCACGAAGCGGCCGCCATGGGCCTCGATCGTCGGCATCACCTGCTTTCTGTACTGGTCGAACATCTCCGGATTGTCGATGAATTCGTACACAATGCAGTAGGCTTTCATGGCAATTCCCCTATGAGTCCATGCGGTTCCGAAATTGCGCGATCCGGCTGAACGGCGAGGCAGTGGCATCGACATCGGCCGGCCGCTGGCGCAGCCCTTCCCGCCCCCAGCGCTCCCGGATCGCGAGATCCAGCCAGGTCCTCGCCTGGGCCGTCCGGCGTGCCGCCAGCCGCCCGTCGTCCCGTAGCCAGGCCCAATGCGCGGCGATTGCCTGGGTCAGCGCGTCGAGGCCTTCACCGGCCTGGGCCGAGACCATCAGGACCTGCGGCGACCATCCGCCGTCCGGCCGCGCCAGGGACAGGGCGCCCTTCACATCGGCCTTGGCGCGAGCGGCGCTCGCCCCCAGATCGGCCTTGGTGACCGCGACCAGATCGGGGATCTCGGCGATGCCGGCCTTCATGTATTGCAGGGAATCGCCCGAACCGGGCTGCACGCAGAACAGCACGGTGTCGGCACAGAGCGCGATCTCGGTTTCCGACTGGCCGACGCCCACGGTCTCCACCAGCACGAGGTCGAACAAGGCGCGCATCAGCACCATGGCGCCATAGGTAAGATCGGCGAGGCCGCCCAGCCGGTCGCGCGCCGCCATGGACCGGATGAAGACGCCCTGGTCGTCGGGATCGGTGCGGATGCGGGTGCGGTCGCCGAGCAGCGCGCCGCCGGTGACGCGCGAAGACGGATCGACGGCGATCACCCCGATGGTCTTCCCCTGCGCGCGATACTGCGCGATGAGCGCGCCGGCGAGGGTCGACTTGCCGACGCCCGGCGGCCCAGTGAGGCCGATGACCTGGGCCGCCGCTTGCGCGTAGGCCGCGTCGAGCAGCGCCAGCGTCTCCTGGTCGTCGGGATCGCGCTCGATCTCCGCCAGGGCCTTCGCCAGCGCCGCCTTGCCGCCGGCGCGCATGGTGGAGAGGGAGGTCATGACGTGAAGCTCGGTGCGTCTTTGTGCGCTGACGAACCCCTTCCCCCCCGCCGACGGATGTCGGCCTTCGCCGACGGCCGGGGGAAGGTTGGGAAGGGGGGTGATGAAGCGCCAGGTATTGCCGCGAAAGCCATCGCCCACTATCGCCTGCGGCGATGCGCGCCCGCAAGGCGCGCTACCCCCCATCCGGCTTTGCCTAGGCTCGCTTTGCTCGCCAAGGCTCCGCTGCCTTCCCCCGCAAGGGGGGAAGGATATTTTGGAGGCGGAAGAGTGCTCACCCTTCGCCCTTGCGGCCGTCGCTGCCGGTGAGGGCGGCCTGGGCCGCCGCCAGCTTGGCGATCGGCACGCGGTAGGGCGAGCAGGAGACGTAGTCGAGGCCGACCTTGGCACAGAAATGGATCGAGGCGGGGTCGCCGCCATGCTCGCCGCAAATGCCGAGCTTCAGCGCAGGCCGCGTCTTGCGGCCGCGCTCGGCGGCGATCTGCACCAGTTCGCCGACGCCGTCGGGGTCGAGGCTGATGAAGGGATCCTGCTTGATGATGCCCTGGCGCTCATAGGCGGCGATGAAGCGGGCAGCGTCGTCGCGGCTGAGACCGTATGTCGTCTGGGTCAGGTCGTTGGTGCCGAAAGAGAAGAACTCGGCATCCTTGGCGATCTCGCCCGCCAGCAGGGCGGCGCGCGGCAGCTCGATCATGGTGCCGACCAGATAGGGGATCTTGGTGCCGCTCTCCTTCGCCACCTCGGCCGCCACGCGGTCGACCACCGCCTTCATCAGCTGCAGCTCGCGCGGGATGCTGACCAGCGGGATCATGATCTCCGCCTCGACCGTCTCGCCCTTCTCCTTCTGGACCTGCACGGCCGCCTCGAAGATGGCGCGGGCCTGCATCTCGTAGATTTCCGGATAGGTGATGCCGAGACGGCAGCCGCGATGGCCGAGCATCGGGTTGGATTCGTGCAGCATGGCCGCGCGGGCGGCGACCGCGTCGGCGGAAACGCCGGCGGCGGCGGCCACTTCCGCCATCTCCTCCCGCGTGTTGGGCAGGAACTCGTGCAGCGGCGGGTCGAGCAGGCGGATGGTCACCGGCAGGCCGCGCATGATGTGGAACAGCTCGACGAAGTCCTTGCGCTGCATGGGCAGGATCTTTGCCAGCGCCTTCTTCCGGCCCTCGACCGTATCGGCCATGATCATCTCGCGCATGGCGACGATGCGGTCGCCGTCGAAGAACATGTGCTCGGTGCGGCAGAGGCCGATGCCCTCGGCGCCAAATTCGCGCGCGGTGCGGGCGTCGAGCGGCGTCTCGGCATTGGTGCGCACTTTCAGCTTGCGCACCTTGTCGGCCCAGGACATCAGCGTGGCGAAGTCGCCGGAGAGCTGCGGCTGGATGGTCGGCACCTGGCCGATCATCACCTCGCCGGTGCCGCCATCGATGGTGATGAGATCGCCCTCGGCCACCTTCTGGCCGCGGACCACCATGAGCTTGGCGGCGGCGTCGACGCGGATCTCGCCGGCGCCCGATACGCAAGGCCGGCCCATGCCGCGCGCCACCACCGCCGCGTGGCTGGTCATGCCGCCACGCGTGGTGAGGATGCCGACCGCGGCATGCATGCCGTGGATGTCCTCCGGGCTGGTCTCGACCCGGACCAGGATCACCTTCTCGCCCTTGGAAGCGCGGTCCTCCGCCTCGTCGGCGGTGAAGACGACTTCGCCGGAGGCGGCCCCCGGGCTCGCCGGCAGGCCGCGCGCCACGACGTTCTTCTTCGCCTTCGGGTCGAGCGTCGGGTGCAGCAGCTGGTCGAGCGAGGCGGGATCGATGCGGGAGACCGCCGTGGTGTGGTCTATCAGTCCCTCGCTGCACAGATCCACCGCGATCTTCAACGCCGCCGCGGCGGTGCGCTTGCCGTTGCGGGTCTGCAGCATGTAGAGCTTTCCCTGCTGCACGGTGAACTCGATGTCCTGCATGTCGCGATAGTGCTTCTCGAGCTGCGCGCGCACGTCATCCAGCTGCTTGAACACCTTCGGCATCACCTCTTCCATCGCCGGAAGGGTGGAATTGTTCGCCTTCTTCCCCGCGATGGTCAGGTGCTGCGGCGTGCGGATGCCGGCCACCACGTCCTCGCCCTGGGCGTTCACCAGGTATTCGCCGTAGAATTCCTTGGCGCCGGTCGAGGGATTGCGGGTGAAGGCGACGCCGGTGGCGCAGTCCTGGCCCATGTTGCCGAACACCATCGCCTGCACGTTGACGGCGGTGCCCCAATCCTCGGGGATGTTGTTGATCTTGCGGTAGGTCACCGCGCGCTGGATGTTCCAGGAGCCGAACACGGCGCCGATGGCGCCCCAGAGCTGCTCCGCCGGGTCCTGCGGGAACGGTTTGCCGAGTTCCTCCTGCACCTTCGCCTTGTAGTCCTCGATCACCTTCTTCCAGTTGTCGGCGGTGAGCTCGGTGTCGGTGTCGACATTGAGGTCGGATTTGTGCAGCTCGAGGATTTCCTCGAAATTGTGGTGCTCCACGCCCAGCACCACGTTGCCGTACATCTGGATGAAGCGGCGGTAGGAATCATAGGCGAAGCGCTCGTCGCCCGACTTCTTGGCGAGGCCGGCCGCGGTCTGGTCGTTGAGGCCAAGGTTGAGCACGGTGTCCATCATGCCCGGCATGGAGACGCGGGCGCCGGAGCGCACCGAGACCAGCAGCGGCAGTTCCGGGTCGCCGAACTTGGCCCCGACAGAGGATTCGATAGCACGCAGGGCATCCTCGACCTGCGCCTTCAGCTCGGCCGGGTAGGTCTTGCCGTTGGCCTGGAAATAGGTGCAGACCTCGGTGGTGATGGTGAAGCCCGGCGGCACCGGCAGGCCCAGCGCGCTCATCTCCGCCAGGTTGGCGCCCTTGCCCCCCAGCAGGTTGCGCATCTCGGCCCGGCCTTCCGCCGCACCACCCCCGAAGCGATAGACCCATTTCGCCATTCCGCTTATCCCTCGCTCTTGGCTTCGATCTTGGAGAAATCCGCGACGCCGTGCAGCGTCGCGCGGATGGTGGACAGCAGGCGCAGCCGGTTGGCGCGCAACGCCGGATCGGGATCGTTGACCGTGACCTTGTCGAAGAAGGCGTCAATCGGCTTGCGCAGATCGGCCAGCGCGCTCATCGCGCCGACGAAATCCTCCGCCCCCAGGCGCTTGCGCGCGGCGAGGCCTTCCTGCTGCAAGGCGGCGAACAGGGCCTGTTCCTCCGGCAGGGCCAGCCTGGCCGGGTCGACGGCGCCGTCATGGGCGGTGGAATCCTTCTTCTCCTCGATACGCACGATGTTGCTCGCGCGGCGATAGCCGGCGAGCAAATTGGCGCCCGCCTCGCCCTCGACGAAATCCTGCAGCGCCTTCACCCGCGCCATCAGGCGGACGAGATCGTCCTCGTCGCCGAGCGCGAAGACGGCGCTGACCAGGTCGTGGCGCACCCCCCGCTCCTTCAGCGCCACCTTCAGGCGGTCGGCGAAGAACTCGAGCAACTGGGCGATGACCGCCTTGGGCTGGTTCTGCGCGAAGCCTCCCGCCTGAACTCCGTGGTCGTAGAAGCCGCTATAGGCGAAGCCGAAGACGTCGCGCAGGCTGAGGCGGAGCTTGTTCTCCAGGATCAGCCGGATCACGCCGAGCGCGGCGCGGCGCAGGGCGAAGGGATCCTTGGACCCGGTCGGCTTCTCGTCGATGGCGAAGAACCCGACCAGGGAATCGATCTTGTCGGCCAGGGCCACGGCGACGCTGACCGGCGCGCTGGGGCAATGGTCATTGGGGCCGAGCGGCCGATAGTGATCGGCAATTGCCATGGCAACGTCCCGGGGCAGGCCCTCATGCGCGGCATAGTAACGGCCCATGACGCCCTGGAGTTCCGGGAACTCGCCGACCATGCCGCTGACCAGGTCGGCCTTGGCCAGCTCCGCCGCCTGGGCGGCCTGGGCGGCGTCGCAATCGGGAATCTTGGCCGCCAGATGCGCCGCCAGGGCCTTCATGCGCCCGACCTTCTGGCCGACCGAGCCGAGCTTGGCGTGGAAGATGATGCCGTCCAGCGCCGGCAGCCTTTCGGCCAGCTTCACCTTCAAATCCTGGTCCCAGAAGAACTTGGCATCGGACAGGCGCGCGCGCAGGACGCGCTCGTTGCCGGCGATGATCGCCGCCCCCTTGTCCTTGGCCTCCATGTTGGAGACGACGAGGAAGCGCGGTGCCAGGTTGCCCTGCTTGTCCAGGAGGGCAAAGTACTTCTGGTGCGTGCGCATGGAAGTGGTCAGCACCTCCGGCGGCACCGACATGAACTGCTGGTCGATCTTGCCCATGAGGACGACCGGCCATTCGACCAGGCCGCCGACCTCGTCCAGCAGGCCCTCGTCGGGCTTCACCGTGAGGCTCTCCTTCAGCGCCCGGTCGCGGCATTGCGCCCAGATCAGGGTGCGCCGCTCGGCGGCGTCGGGAATGACCTTTGCGGCTTTCAGCTTCGTCACGTACGTGGCTGAATTTGAAACATTTATTTTTGCCGGCGCCAGGAAGCGATGGCCCACGGTCTGGCCGCCGAAGGCGAGCGAGACGCCCTTGCCCATCGGCAGCGACCCGGCCAGCGGCTGGCCGTCATAGACCGCCAGGATGCCATGCAGCGGCCGCACCCAGCGCTGCGTCCAGTCGGCGAACCGCATGCTCTTGGGCCAGGGCATTTCCTGGATCGCCTGGACCAGGATGCCAGGAACGACCTCGGCGGTGGGGGCGCCTTTCTTTTCCACGACGGCGAAATAAAAGACGCCCTTGCCGGTGTCGCGCTCGACGCAGTCCTTGACCGATTTGAGCCCGGCGGATTTCAGGAAGCCGTCGATCGCCGGCTGCGGCGAGCCCACCCGCGGTCCCTTCTTCTCTTCCTTGAGGTCGGGCTGGGCGGCCGGCAGTTCCTCCACCACCAGCGCCAGCCGGCGCGGCGTCACATAGCTGCGCGCCAGGGTGAAGTGCAGCCCGGCGTCGTGCAGCTTGGTGGTGACCAGGCGCTGGAAATCCTCGGCCGCCTTGGCCTGCATGCGGGCCGGGATCTCTTCCGAGAGGAGTTCGACGAGAAGCTCGGCCATGGCTCAGGCGCCCCCGCCTAAGGATTTTGGACGCACGGGTTCGCGCTGGGTCGCCTCCCAGGCCTCGCAGCAGGCCTTGGCGAGCGCGCGGACGCGGCCGATATAGGCCTGCCGCTCGGTCACCGAGATGACGCCGCGGGCATCCAGCAGGTTGAACAGATGGCTCGCCTTCAGGCACTGGTCATAGGCCGGCAGCGGCAGCGCCTTGGGCAGATTCAAGAGCGCCGCGCACTCCTTCTCTGCATCGGCGAAATGCTGCAACAACAAGGCCGTATCGGCGTGTTCGAAATTGAAAGCTGAATACTCCCGCTCGGCCTGGAGGTAGATGTCGCCATAGGTCATGCCGACCCCGTTGAAGTCGAGGTCGAAGATGTTCTCGACCCCCTGCACGTACATGACAAGGCGCTCCAGGCCATAGGTCAGCTCGGTCGAGACCGGGTCGCATTCGAGCCCGCCGACCTGTTGGAAATAGGTGAACTGGGAGACTTCCATGCCGTCGAGCCAGACCTCCCAGCCGAGACCCCAGGCGCCCAGCGTCGGGCTCTCCCAATCGTCCTCGACGAAGCGGATGTCATGGGCCAGCGGGTCGATGCCGATGGCCTGCAGGCTGCCCAGATAGAGGTCCTGGCTGTCGGCCGGCGACGGCTTCAGGATGACCTGGAATTGGTAGTAGTGCTGCAGCCGGTTCGGATTCTCGCCATAGCGGCCGTCCTTCGGCCGGCGCGAGGGCTGCACATAGGCGGCGCGCCAGGGCTTCGGCCCGAGGGCGCGGAGCGTCGTCGCCCAATGGAAGGTGCCGGCGCCAACCTCGACGTCGTAGGGCTGCAGGATGGCGCAGCCTTGCTTGGACCAATAATTCTGCAGCTTCAGGATAATGTTCTGAAGGCAGGTCTCGGGATTGGGCTTGCGCCCCGTCATGGCCGACCGTCCCCCGGCTAGCTTATGGTGCGGCGCACCATAATCAGGGGGGCGGGAGTCTGCAAGGATTGCGCAGAAAGGAACCAGCATGCCCGCCAGCGTGCTTAACAAATAAGCAGACCCGCGCCGCCGGCAGCGGCTAAGGTCTGCAGAATGGCCCAGGCAAGCGCCGCACCAAGATGGCACGGGTCCTGCGTCTGGGCATCACAGACAGGGGGCAGATCAGGAAACCAATGTCCCTCGATGAAATGAATGCGGCGGATGGGAGCATCCGCCGGCCCTATGCGCGGGTGGCGGAATGGCTGGAGACGGTGTCGAGCGAACAGCTCGAGCGCCGGCGGGTGGAGGCCGAGCTGTTCTACCGGCGCGGCGGCATCACCTTTGCCGTCTACGGCGATAACCAGGGCGAAGAGCGGATCATCCCCTATGACATCATCCCGCGCATCCTCTCGACCGGCGAATGGGCAAAGCTGTCCAGGGGGCTGGAGCAGCGGGTGAAGGCGCTCAACGCCTACCTTGCCGACATCTACGGCAAACAGGAAATCCTGAGGGCCGGCATCGTCCCGCCCGACCTGGTCTGGCGCAACCCGGCTTTCCGGCCGGAGATGTGCGGCATCGCTGCACCGCACGGCGTCCATGTCCACATCGCCGGCATCGACGTGGTGCGGGTCGACAGCGACGATTTCTATGTGCTGGAGGACAATGCGCGCACGCCGAGCGGCGTCTCCTACATGCTGGGCGGGCGGGAGATCTCCATCCGCCTGATGCCGGAGCTGTTCCGCTCGCACCGGGTGGCGCCGGTGGAGAACTATCCCAACGAATTGCTGGCGACGCTGCAATCGGTGGCGCCGCGCGGTGCGGAGAGCGACCCCACCATCGCGCTGCTGACGCCGGGCCAGTACAACTCCGCCTTCTACGAGCACTCGTTCCTGGCCGATGCGATGGGCGTCGAGCTGGTCGAGGGCTTCGACCTCTTCGTGCGCGACGAGGTCGTCTACATGCGCACGACCGAGGGGCCGAAGCGCGTCGACGTGATCTATCGCCGCATCGACGACGATTTCATCGACCCGCTGGTGTTCCGGCCGGATTCCGCGCTGGGCGTGCCCGGCCTCTACGGCGCCTATGCCGCCGGCAATGTCAGCATCGCCAACGCGATCGGCACGGGTGCCGCCGACGACAAGGTGATCTACACCTATGTGCCGGACTTCGTGCGCTTCTATTTGGGCGAGGAGCCGGTCCTGAAGAACGTGCAGACCTGGCGCTGCCGCGACCCGCAGGATCTGCGCTATGTGCTCGATCATCTGGGCGAGCTGGTGGTGAAGGAGGTGCACGGCTCCGGTGGCTACGGCATGCTGGTCGGGCCGCATGCGACGCAGGCGGAGCGTGCGGAATTCGCCAAGCGGCTGACCGCCCATCCGGACAACTACATCGCCCAGCCGACCCTGGCGCTCTCCACCTGCCCGACTTTCGTGAACAGCGGCGTGGCGCCGCGCCATGTCGACCTGCGCCCCTTCGTACTGACCGGCGCCGATGGCGTGCGCATCGTGCCGGGGGGCCTGACGCGAGTGGCGCTGCGCGAAGGATCGCTGGTGGTCAATTCCAGCCAGGGCGGCGGCACCAAGGACACCTGGGTGATCGAATGCTGAGCCGCACCGCCGACAGCCTTTACTGGTTCTCGCGCTATATCGAGCGGGCGGAATACCTGGCGCGCGTGCTGGAGGCGGCGATGCGCCTCGCCTCGCTGCCGATCCGGCGCGAGGACGCGGAGAACGAATGGGCCAGCGCGCTGGCCACCGCCGGCTGCCTGGAGGCTTACAACGAGCTCTATGACCGGGTGTCGCCGGCCAAGGTGACGCGCTTCCTCGCCTTCTCCGGCCGCAACCCGACCTCGATCCGCAACTGCCTGAAGATCGCCCGGCGCAACGCCCGCGCGGTGCGCACGGCCCTGACCGTGGAAATGTGGGAGACCATCAACGGCGCCTGGCTGGAGCTGCAGCAGATCGACTTCGATTCCTTCGACGCCAGCCGCATGGCGCGGTTCCTGGAATGGGTGAAGGAGATTTCGCTGCGCGTCGACGGCTCCGGCTATCGCACCATGCTGCGCAACGACGCCTACTGGTTCGCCCGGCTCGGCGTGTTCGTCGAGCGCGCCGACAACACCGCGCGCATCCTCGACGTGAAATACCACGTCCTGCTGCCCGACCAGGTGGAGGTCGGCGGCGGCGTCGACTATTCGCAATGGGCGGCGATCCTGCGCGCGGTCTCGGCGCTGACCGCCTATCACCACGTCTATCACGAGAGCCTGAAGCCGCTGCTGATCGCCGATCTGATGATCCTGAACCAGCAGATGCCGCGCTCGCTGGCGTCGTGCTACGGGGCCATCTGCGCCAACCTGGAGAGCCTGGCGGACGCCTATGGCAAGCAGGGCGAGGCGCAGCGCCAGGCGCGCAACATCCGCAACAAGCTCGAGCGCGACCGCATCGAGCGGATTTTCCAGAGCGGCCTGCACGAATATTGCAGCACCTTCATCCTCGACAATGCCCGCCTCGGCGCGGCGATCGGCGAGCAATACCTGACCTGAGGGAGATTCCATGCGCGTCGCCGTCCGGCATCACACCCGCTACGCCTATGCCAGCCCGGCGAAATCGGTGCTGCAGCTGCTGCGCATGACGCCGCGCGACCATGACGGGCAGGCGGTGAAGAGCTGGCGCATCGTGCCGAACTGCGAGGCGACGCTGAAAGCCGGCGAGGACCCGCTGGGCAACCTCACCCACATGCTGAGCCTGCCCGGGCCGATCTCCGAGCTCGACATCGCCGTCGAGGGGATCGTGGAGACGGAGGACCGCCACGGCGTGGTGCGCGGCACCTACGAGAAGTTCCCGCCCCAGCTTTATCTGCGCGAGACGCCGCTGACCGTGGCCGACGCGGCGCTGAAGGAATTCGCTGCCGACACCACATCGCAATCCGGCAAAGACCCGCTCGATATCCTGCATTGCCTGCTGGTCGGCATCTTCAGCAGCGTGAAGTTCGACACCGCGCCGACGCATACAGCGACCACGGCGGCGGAGGCTTTCGCCCTGCGCCGCGGCGTGTGCCAGGACCTGACCCACATTTTCATCGCCTGCGCCCGCCAGCTCGGCATTCCCGCGCGCTATATCGGCGGTCACATGTTCCGCAACGACGGCGTGACGGAACAGGAAGCCGGTCACGCCTGGGCCGAGGCCCATGTGGACGGGCTCGGCTGGGTCGGCTTCGACCCGACCAATGGCATCTGCCCGACCGAGGCGCATGTGCGGGTGGCCGTGGGCCTGGATTATCTCGGCGCCGCCCCGGTGCGTGGCGCCCGCCAGGGCGGCAGCGAGGAGCGCATGTCGGTCGCGGTCGAGATCAACGAGGCGATGCTGCAGCGGCAGAGCTGAACGGTCATATTCAATCGTCATCCCGGCCTTGAGCCGGGATCCATCTGGCGGCCGCAAGAGCGGACGTTGCGCGGCACGATTCGTGCGGCGGCGCAATGGGCCCCGGCTCAAGGCCGGGGTGACGGATGAGGATTGGACTCACACCCGGCGACACGATTGCCCTGACTCCGGCCGCTCGCTATAAATCGGCCGAGCGAGGGAAAAGCCCATGACCTATTGCGTCGGCCTGCTGGTGCGTGACGGCCTGGTGATGATCTCGGATACCCGCACCAATGCCGGGATCGACAACATCGCCTGCTTCCGCAAGCTGCACGTGTTCGAGAACTCGGGCAGCCGCGTGCTCGCCCTCGCCACTTCCGGCAACCTCTCGATCACGCAATCGGTGCTGTCGCTGCTGAGCGAGGGCCTCGCCAAGCCGGACAGCGACGAGACCGAGACCCTGTCCGATGCCGCGACCATGTTCCAGGCGGCGCAGATGGTCGGCCGCGCCGTGCGTGAGGTCTATCGCACCGATGGCCCGACCCTCGAGCAGCAGGGCAACCGCTTCGAGGCGTCCTTCCTGCTCGGCGGCCAGATCAAGGACCGCCGCCTGCGGCTCTACATGATCTACGCCGCCGGCAATTTCATCGAGGCGACCTCCGACACGCCGTACCTGCAGGTCGGCGAAACCAAATACGGCAAGCCGATCCTCGACCGCGCCGTCAACTACAACACCGATCTCTATGACGCGCTGAAGATCGGCTTGATCTCGATGGATTCGACGATGCGCTCCAACCTCGCGGTCGGCCTGCCGCTCGACGTCATGGTGCTGCGGCGCGACGCGATGAAAGCGGAGCTGAAGCACCGCATCGAGGCCGGCGATCCCTATTTCGAGGATCTGCGCCACCAATGGTCGGAAGCGCTGAAGACCGCGCATCTGGCCATCCCGCGGCCGAACTATGGCGGCACAGCCGACTGAGCGGCATTTGACACGACCGGGTTTTCAAGGCGCGGTGCCCGTGCCATACATCGGCGGATGATGATTCCGGCCACCGCACACCTACCGGCCCTGTTCCGGCCCTTGCCATGAGCGTCCTGCCGCTGCACCTGCAACGCTGGGGCTCCGTCTGGCGCTCGCCGCGGCAGTGGCAGCGCCGCGCGGCGTTCCTGCTGGGCGCCGTGGCGGTAGGCCTGGCGGCGGCGGCCTTCGCGGCGCTGGCGGACTGGTCGCAGGAGCTGTTCCTGGCGCTGCGCGAGTATTCCCTGTTGCTGACCAGCGCGGCGACCGTGCTGGGCTTCGTCCTCTGCGCCGAGATCGCCCGACGCTACGCACCCGGGGCCCGCGGCAGCGGCATTCCCCAGGCGATCGCCGCGCGCCGCCGCGAGACCGCCGCCGAGCGCGCACCGCTGGTCGGCTTCAAGGTCACCGCGTTCAAGGTCGTCCTGACCCTGTTCGGCCTCTCGATCGGGGCGGCGATCGGCCGCGAAGGGCCGACGGTGCAGCTCGGCGCCAGCATCATGTTCCTGGTCGGCAATTTCGCCGGGCTGCGGCAGAAGTCGGGCCTGGTCCTGGCCGGGGCGGCGGCCGGCGTCGCCGGCGCCTTCAACACGCCGCTCGCCGGAATCGTCTTCGCCATCGAGGAACTGGCCAAGTCGTACGACCGCCGGGTCAATGCGCTGGTGGTGGGCGCGGTCGCCGTCGCCGGCGTCACCAGCATCGTCGTCGCCGGCAACTATCACTATTTCGGCAACGTGCGGGAGAGCTTCGAGCTGCGCTGGTACTGGTCGGCGGTGCCGGTCTGCGCGGTCTTCGGCGGCGTCGCCGGCGGCGGCTTCAGCGCGGCGGTCATCCATTTCGCTTTCAACCGTTCGCGGCTGGCCCGCGCGGTCAAGACGCGGCCGGTGCTGTTCGCCGCCGGCTGCGGCCTCATCGTCGCCCTGCTCGGCCTCGCTACCGGCGGCTACGCCAACGGGACCTCGTACCACGAGACGCGCGCCGCGCTGGAGACCGGCATCGGCCTGCCGTGGTGGTACGGCTTCGCCAAGCTGGGCGCGACGATGCTCTCCTCCATCAGCGGCATCCCGGGCGGCCTGTTCTCGCCGTCGCTGTCGGTCGGCGCGGCGCTCGGCCAATGCGTCGACTGGATGATGCCGGGAGTGCCGAACTCGATGATCTTCCTGCTGATGATGGCGGCTTATTTCGCCGCGGTGGTGCAGGCGCCCCTCACCGCCTTCGTCATCGTGCTGGAAATGACGGCAGAGACCAGCATGGCCCTGCCCCTGATGCTGACAACCCTGACGGCGGCGGCGATCTCGCGCCTGCTCTGCCCGGTGCCGCTGTACCACGCGCTGTCGCGCAGTTTCTGACGGGGTCCCCGACTACTGCCATATTCTGGCAGTAGTCCGCGCTAGGGTTGCCCCGCGCTTGTCCAACCCGGAGAAATCAAATGACCGACACAGTTCTGCTGCATCACGCGCCGATGTCGCGCGGCAACATCGCCTTCTGGATGCTTGAGGAGATGGGCATTCCCTATCGCCTCAACCTGCTGAGCCTCGACCGCCAGGACCAGAAGCAGCCCGCCTATCTGGCGGTCAACCCGATGGGCAAGGTGCCGGCGCTGGAGCACAAGGGCGTCGTGGTCACCGAGGCGGCGGCAATCTGCGCCTATCTCGCGGATGCCTTCCCGGAAACCAGCTTGGCGCCGAAATTCGATGACCCGCGGCGCGGCACCTATTACCGCTGGATGTTCTTCGCGCCGGGGTGCCTGGAGATGGCGGTTTTCGATCGGATGAACGGACGCGACGCCGGCCAGCCGCGCGCGTCGGGCTATGGCGACTACGACACCACCGTGGAGACGGTGGCGCAGGCGGTGGCCAAGGGCTCATATGTGCTGGGCGAGCGGTTCAGCGCCGCCGATGTCATCCTCGGCTCGCATGTCATCTGGGGCATGATGATGAAGGCGCTGCCCGAGCGGGCGGAGTTCACCGCCTATGCCCAGCGCCTGCAGGCTCGCCCGGCCTGGCAGCGCACGCTCGCCAAGAACCAGGCGCTGCACGCGGAGCTGAATCCGAAGGCCTGAGCCGCAGGCGTGCGTCACCGAAGCTGGTCGACGAAGCGCGCGGCGGCGTCCGGTGCGCCCTCGCGGCGACCGAACAGCTGCGAGAACTGCAGCAGCAGGCCGAGATGTCCGGTATCCGGATACTCTGCAAGCGAGACCCGGCCGCCGCCCGCGCGCAAGGCGGCGGCCAGTCTTCTCGTGTCGGCGGGATCAATCACGGCGTCGTCGGCGCCGGAGAGCAGCAGCATCGGCGGCGCGCCCAAAGCCCGCGCCCCGGCAAGCGCAATGGGCGAGAAGGCCTCGTCCGGCACCGAAGACGGAAACACGCCAGCCAGCGATCCGGCCCGGAGATTTTCCAGACCGGTCGGCGCCGCCAGCGCGACGATGCCGCCGAGGTCCGCGGGCACGAGCCCGACCTCGGAGAGATAACCCGGCTGCAGACCGAGCAGCAGCGCGATGTGGCCGCCCGCCGAATGTCCGGACAGATAGAGCCGCCCCGCATCGCCACCATAGGCTTGCGCGTGATCCTTTGCCCATTTCACCGCCAACGCGGCGTCCAGCATGAAGCACGGAAACGGGCATCGCGGCGCGAGGCGGTAATTCGGCACCACCGCCAGGAAACCGCGCGCGGCAAGGGCGGCGCCGACGAACCGATAGTAGTCCTTGTCACCGCTCTGCCAGGACCCGCCATACCAGAACATCATCACCGGCGCCGGCTGCGTTCGGTCGGGGACATAGAGATCGAGTGTCTGGCGAGGATCCCCGCCATAGGCGATCGAGGCATATCTTTCCACATGCGCGGCGGGCGCCGCCCAGTTCAGGGGTGTCAACAGCGATTCTTGCGCGCACCCGGCCACCGGCGCGACGCAGGCGAGCAAGGCCGCGGCGCGCAGCGCCCGGACCAATTGATAAGCTGACCACATGGCTTAGATACGGCGCCGGAGCGCAACCGGATGTCCGTCAGGTGGGCGTCGGTCTCAGAGCGGGCAATCGGCGCGGCCGCAGCGGGAAGCGCCCTTTGCCGGCACATAGGCGCCGCAGACCTTGCATTGCGCCATGTCCTCGATCGGCTTGGTAGCCGCGTTCTTGGCAGCACCTTTGCCGCCCTTGGATTGGGACCGGCCGACGCCACCGCGCGCCTCGCGATCGAGGTCGGCCCGCTCGCGCGCCCGGATCTGGTTGCGCCGGTTCCACCACCAGAACACGCCGATCACCACGGCGATCAGCAGCAGCTTGGGAAAGGTCGGAATCGAGAACATCGGGCCATTTAGCGGGCGGGCCGCGGACTGGTCAAGGAAACCCTGCTCTCCGCCAGCTCACGGCGCCGCCAGCGACAAGGCGCCGCCGTCGCGCAGGATGTGCTGCGCAGCGGCGGAGAACGCGCCATCGGCTTCATGCAGCACCAGAGCGGGCAGCACGCGTGCCGGCCCGCGCTGGCCCAGCCGGCCGGCGACGATGACCCGCCGCGCTGCCTGGTCCGCCTTGGGTTGGATCGGCAGCACGCTGATCGCGCCGAAGGAGCCGGAGAAGGCGGCGAGCAGTTCCGGCAGCCGGTCGGCGCGATGCACGAAGGTGGCCCAGCCGCCGGGCTCCAGCGCGCGGGCGGCGGCGGCGACCCAGGCCGACAGATCGGCATCGCCCTCGACATTGGCCAGCGCCTTGATCGGATTGGCCGAGACCGTCGCGCGGTCGCGCGGCAGATAGGGTGGGTTGACGATCACCTGCCCGGCGCGCGCGGCATAGACCGGCAGCGCCGGGTCGAGGATGTCGCCGGCGAGGAAGCGCGCGCGATCGGCCAGATCATTGGCGGCCGCGTTCTCCTCCGCAAAGGCGATCAGCGGTGCCTGCACGTCGACTCCCGCAACGCGCACCCCGGGCAGGCGCCGCGCCACGCACAAAGCAGCGGTCCCAATGCCGCAGCCGAGATCGACGACCGTCTCCCCAGCTTCCGCGGCGCAGGCGGCGGCCAGCAGGATCGGATCGATGGCGACGCGATAGCCGGCCCGCGGCTGGCGCAGCACGAGGCGGCCGCCGAGCACCGCGTCGATGGTGCTCTCCGGCAGAGTGGCGTCGGCTTGCACAGGAGGCATTGCTCAGCCGAACGGCCAATTGCTGTCTTCCGGGCCGTGCCATTCGCCGGCCTGGCGCAGCACGGTGACCGCCGCGTCGAATTCCTCGTCCACCACCATCAGGCGCTGCGGCAGCATGCCGAGGCTGCCCTGGACGATGCTGGCGTGGGTGTCGAGGGGAATCGCGGTCAGGCCGGCATCGGCCAGCAGGGCGGTCAGGAAGGACAGCCGGACCGGATCGTTGCTGCGCGCCACCTCTTTCACGTCCCAACCTCCTAGGCCGCCCGGCCTGCGGCGAATGTTGCCGTTGCGTTCCGCCCGACCGGCATTATGCTTTGAAGTTGCGTCCGCGACCAAGACCCTGGAAAAAGGCTGCGGAAGTGGGCGGCGGAAGCCCGGCCCCGAAATTCCGCCTGGCAAGGGCGGCGGGGCGGCGAACGCAATCGAGTGGTGCAGGGCGGCAGGCACGCCGCCGGAAGGGATTTGCGTGGCGGTCATCGTCAATTTCGAAGCCGAGCGGGACAAGCAGCCGGATGCGCTGGACCGCCTGAGCCAGCTGGTCAAGGACGAGCTGGAGCGGGTCAACGAGTTGATCCTGGCCAACATGCAGTCGCCGGTGGCGCTGATCCCGCAGCTGGCCGGCCACATCATCGCCGCCGGCGGCAAGCGGCTGCGCCCGGTGCTGACCCTCGCTGCCGCCCAGCTCTGCGGCTATCGCGGGCCGCGCGCGCCGGGGCTCGCCGCCTGCGTCGAGTTCATCCACACCGCGACCCTGCTGCATGACGACGTGGTCGACGACAGCGCTTTGCGCCGCGGCGAGGCCTCGGCCAACGTGCTGTGGGGCAACAAGGCGAGCGTGCTGGTCGGCGATTTCCTGTTCAGCCGCGCCTTCCAGCTGATGGTGGCGGACGGGTCGCTGCGCGTGCTCGACATCCTGTGCACCGCCTCGGCCAAGATCGCCGAGGGCGAGGTGCTGCAGCTGATGACCAGCAACGACACCGAGACCAACGAGCAGGCCTATCTCGAGGTCATCAAGGGCAAGACGGCGGTGCTGTTCGCCGCCGCCTGCGAGGTCGGCGCCGTGGTCGCCGAACGCTCGAAGCGCGAGCAGGAGGCCCTCGCCGGTTTCGGCCTCAATCTCGGCATCGCCTTCCAGCTGATCGACGACGCGCTCGACTATTCGGCCAAGCAGGAAGCGTTGGGCAAGACGGTGGGCGACGATTTCCGCGAAGGCAAGATCACGCTGCCCGTCATCCTCGCCTTCCTGCGCGGCGACCAGGCGGAACGCGCCTTCTGGCGCCGCACGCTGGAGAGCCAGGAGCAGCGCGACGGCGACCTCGCCACCGCGCAGAGCCTGATCGCCAAGCACAGCGCACTCACCGACACCGTGCAGCGCGCGGCCCACTACGGCGCCATGGCCCGCGACGCGCTCGGCATCTTCCCCGACAGCGCCGAGAAGCGCGCGCTGATCGACGTGGTCGATTTCTGCATCCGCCGGGGGCACTAGCTGAGCCTGCCTTCGACCAGCGCTTTGCGCGCCTTCGACGCCGTCGCCCGGCTGGGCAGCGTCACGCGCGCGGCGCAGGAGCTGAACCTGACCCGCAGCGCGGTCAGCCACCAGTTGCGGTTCCTGGAGGACGAAGTCGGCTTCGCGCTGCTCGAGCGCGAGGGGCGCGGCGTCGCCCTCACCGCCCGCGGCGAGGCCTATGCGCGCGAGGTGCGCAAGGCGCTGCAGACCCTGACCGACGCGCGGGCGCGGTCGGCCGATGCGTCGCTGACCGGCCGGCTGGTCATTTCCTGCGCGCCCGGCTTCGCCAGTTTCTGGCTGTGCGGCGAGATCGGCGATTTCCACGCCGCGCATCCACAAGCGCGCATCAGCGTGGTGACGCCGAAGCGCTTCGACGACGTGAACGCCACCGGCATCGACATCTTCATCGCCTTCGGCCGCGACGAATGGGGCGGCAGGTGGTTCGAGGAACTGGCGAGCCCGTATCACACGCCGGTCTGCTCCCCCACCCTGATCAATGCCTGCGGTGGGCTGGCCGACCCCAGCGACATTGCCAAGGTGACGCTGCTGCATCTCTCCGACCACGGCGACTGGACGCAATGGCTGATGGCGGCCGGCGCCCACGATGTCGACCCGGCGCAGGGCATCGTCTTCTCGGACATGCATCTGGTGATCGCGGCGGCGCTGGCCGGCCAGGGCATCGCCATCGGCGATCCGATCATCGCCGGCGGCGCGCTCTCCGCCGGACGGCTGGTGCGGCCCTTCGCCCTCGCCCACCGGGCGCCGAGCTCGTACTATCTGGTGGCCGATCGCGGCCGCCTGAAGCAGCCGCTGGTGCGGGCCTTCCGCACCTGGATCAAGGGGCGGCTGGCGGCGACGGCGGGCAGCCTCGACTGACGCTCCGCGGCCTGGTCGGCAGGCAACGGAAGTATCGGATGAGGGTGAAATCCCTTCACCATTTTTGCAAAAGCTATTCGATTTTTCCGCCGGATGGTTCAAGCTACGGTTTCGGGCATCCGGCGCCGGAAAATCCGGCGCCGCCACGCCCGAGGAGAAAAGCCGTGAACGCACCGCTCGCCACGCCGACCAGCGAAACCTTCAGCCTGAAGCGCCGCAACGATGCCGGCGGCACCCCGACGATGAACTATTGGGGCTGCAAGTCGGAATACGGCGTGCTGACCGACGTGCTGCTGGGCAAGGCGGACTACATCAAGCACCTCTCCACCAGCTCGCTGTCGCGCAAATACCTGCGCGAGAGCCCGTGCAACATCGAGGTGGCGAAGAAGCAGCACGCCGAACTCATTTCGGCCTACGAACATTTCGGCGTGAAGGTCCATTTCCACGTCATGGACCCGAACCTGCCGTACCAGGTCTATGCCCGCGATTCGAGCTTCATGACCCCCTATGGCGCGGTCATCACCAACATGGCCAACTGGTGGCGCCGGGGCGAGAACTTCGCCGCCATCCGCACCTACCAGCAGATGGGAATTCCGATCTATGACATGATCACCGCCGGGCATTTCGAGGGCGGCGATTTCAACGTCATCGAGCCGGGCTGCGTGCTGATCGGCTGCGGCGGCGAGCGCACCCAGGACGAGGCCGCCCAGCAGGTGAAGGGCTGGTTCGACGCCGAAGGCTGGGAAACCAAGGTTACCTATTTCGACCCGTTCTACGTGCACATCGACCTGATGGTGGTGATGATCGCCGAGAAGCTGGCGGCGGTTTGCCTGGAAACGACGGCCCCCGACGTGGTCGCCTGGCTCAAGGCCAGGAAGATCGAGATCATCCCCGTCCCCTTCCAGGACACGGTGACGTTGGGCTGCAACGTCATGTCGCTGGGCAAGGACCGGGTGATCGCCCCCAAGCACAGCCGGACCCTGATCGCGGCGCTCAAGGCACGCGGCTTCGACGTGGCCGAAATGGACATGAGCGAGATTTCCAAGACCGGTGGGGGCATCCACTGCATGGCGCAGGCGCTGCGCCGCGAGGAGGCGTGACCGGTCCGGCTGGACCCGGCGGAACGCCGAACCATGCGCGGCGAATCCTGACCGCCCGGAAAGAAAGCCGTCGCCGCGACCACGAAGGCGGAGATCGCCGCCCAATGCGGCGCGATGAGGCTTGGATGAGTCGGAATATGTCAAGTTGAGGTGACGGAATCAGGATCGAATAAATTGACGGACCGGGAGGTCCGTGACAGCGTACCGATAAGGCCACCGGCCCGGCGCGATCAGGCGCCGAGGAACGGAACAACAAACAGAACCTTCGACAGGGAGGGTCACAAGCTGATGCGGAATACCCGCTGGCTTGGCCTTGGTGACAGGAACAACGCGACTCCGCCCCAGGCGGAGCAGCCGGCGGGTCTGCGGTCCGCCCGGGAGGCGCCGGCTTGCCGGCGCCGCTTTTGGGTATCGCATATCCACCGGCCCAAACATGTCAGCTAGCCGGCTTCGGCCACGGCGGGGGATATGGCCGTGGCGACCGGGCGAATTTGGTGCACAGCGATCGCGCGAGGGCGCGACGCGTAACGGAGGGAATGACGATGAGTTCTGGCTCTAAAGACAATAAACCCGGCTTGCTCGGCCGCTACCAGGTGGACCGCCGCAAGTTCCTGCGCGACACCACGATGCTGGGCACCGCAGCCATGCTGTTCGGCTGCGACGACAAGAAGGAAGCCGAGCAGGCGGCAGCCCCCGCCCCGGCGGCGACCCAGCAGGCGGCGGTGCAGCCGGCCGGCCCGAAGAAGGGCGGCATCTTCAAGATGGGCGTCGGCCACGGCGCCACGACGGACTCGCTCGACCCGGCGACCTATCCCGACCAGTTCACCGGCACCATGGGCTGGGGCTCGATCGGCAACAGCCTGACCGAGATGAACGCCAAGGGCGAGGTCGTGCCCGACCTGGCCGAGAGCTTCGAGCCGGCCGACAACGCCACCAAGTGGGTGTTCAAGGTCCGCAAGGGCGTCACCTTCCATGACGGCAAGACCGTCACCCCGGACGACGTCATCGCCTCGTTCCGCCACCACATGGGCGCCGATTCCAAGTCGGCGGCGAAGTCGATCCTCTCCGGCATCGCCGACATCAAGGCCGACGGCGACAACGTCGTCTTCACCCTGAACGCCGGCAACGCCGACTTCCCGTTCTACGCCAGCGACTACCACATCCCGATCATGCCGGCGAAGGACGGCGCGGTGGATTGGCAGTCCGGTATCCGCACCGGCCCCTTCAAACTCGAGAAGTTCGAGCCGGGCGTGCGCGCGAAGATGAAGCGCAACGACAGCTTCTACAAGGACGTCTGGTTCGACGAGTTCGAGATGATCTGCATCCCGGACGTCGCCGCCCGCACCGCGGCGCTGACCTCCGGCGAGATCCACTACATGGACCGCTGCGACCTCAAGACGCTGAGCCAGCTGCAGGCCACGCCGGGCGTCAAGATCACGGAAGTGACTGGCTACGGCCACTACGTGCTGCCGATGAACGTGACGGTGGCGCCGTTCGACAACGTCAACGTCCGCCTGGCGCTCAAGCACGCCATCGACCGCAAGGCGATCGTCGACAAGATCTTCTTCGGCCACGGCACGCCGGGCAACGACAACCCGATCGCGCCGACCATCCAGTACTGGATCGATCCGCAGCCGCGGCACGACTACAACCCGGAGAAGGCCAAGGAATACCTGAAGAAGGCCGGGCTCGACAGCCTGAAGGTCGACCTCTCCACCGCCGATGCCGCCTTTGCCGGCGCCATCGACGCCTGCACCCTGTTCAAGGAGAGCGCGGCCAAGTGCGGCATCGAGATCAACGTGATCCGCGAGCCGGATGACGGCTATTGGGACAATGTGTGGATGAAGAAGCCGTGGGTCGCGTCGTACTGGAACGGCCGCCCGACCTGCGACTGGATGTTCGCCACCGCCTATGCCGACGACGCGGCCTGGAACGACGCGTTCTGGAAGAATCCGCGCTTCAACGAGCTGCTGAAGACGGCGCGCTCGGAGACGGACAGCTCCAAGCGCGCGGCGATGTATGCCGAGATGCAGCAGATCCAGGCCGATGACGGCGGCAACATCGTCATCATGTTCAACAACTACGTCAGCGCGCACAGCGACAAGCTGGCGCACGGCGATATCGCCGCCAACTGGGACATCGACGGGATGAAGATCGCATCCCGCTGGTGGTTCGCGTAACCACGGCAAGCAGCGGGCCGCTCGCAAGAGCGGCCCGCGCCGCTTTCACCATGATCGCGGCAGACGGAGGGGGAAGACACCGCGCATGAAGTCCGTGCTCAAGATCGTGCTGCAGCGGCTGGGGTTGGGATTTCTGACCCTGTTCGTGGTCTCGCTGATCATCTTCTCCGCCATCGAGTTGCTGCCCGGCGGCTTCGCCGAGGCGATCCTCGGCCAGGCGGCGACGCCGGAGACGGTGGCCGCCTTCAACAAGGAGATCGGCCTCGACAAGCCGGCGCCACAGCGCTACGTCGAATGGGTGTCGAAAGCGGTGCAAGGCGATTTCGGCACCTCGTTCTCGTCGCGCGTCGGCTATCGCCGCACGGTGGCGGAGATCCTGGCGCCGCGGGCCTACAACACCGCGTTCCTCGCGCTCATGACGGCATTGATCTCGGTGCCGCTCTCGGTCGGCCTCGGCCTGCTGGCCGCGCTCTATCGCAATTCGATCTTCGATCGGGCGATCAACATGGTCTCCCTGGTCTCGATCTCGTTCCCCGAGTTCTTCATCGCCTACATCGCCATCGTCCTGCTCGCCTCGCCGGCCGGGCGGCAAATATTTCCCAGCCTGGCGAATATCAGCGAGGATGCCGGAATCGCTGAACGCCTGTGGCGCTGCGCATTGCCCGCCATCACCCTCTCGCTGGTCATCGTCGCCCATATGATGCGCATGACGCGCGCCGCCATCATCAACGTGCTGAGCAGCCCCTATATCGAGATGGCGCGGCTGAAAGGCGCCAAGCCGTGGCAGATCATCCTGCGCCACGCCTTGCCCAATTCCTGGGCGCCGATCGTCACCGTCGTCGCGCTCAATCTCGCCTACCTGGTGGTCGGCGTGGTGGTGGTGGAGTTCGTCTTCACCTATCCCGGCATGGGCAAGATGATGGTGGAGGCGGTCGCCGCCCGCGACATCCCGGTGGTGCAGGCCTGCGCCCTGGTCTTCGCGGCCACCTACATCCTGCTCAACCTCACCGCCGACGTGATCGGCATCGTCACCAACCCCAGACTGCTGCACCCCAAATGACCAGCGCCAGCGAACAAGCCACCTCGCCGACCGCCGCCGGCGCCAGCATCAGCCATCGCCGCCAGCGCTCGCGCCTGGGCAAGGCGTGGCGCGGCTTCGCCAAGGCGCCGCTCAGCGCCAAATGCGGTGTCGTCATCATCGCCAGCTATGCCATCGCCGCGATCTTCGCGCCGATCCTCGCGCCTTATGGCGAAGCGGACGTGGTCGGCGGCGGCTATGAACCGTGGAGCAGCACGCATCTCCTGGGCACCGACCAGCTGGGGCGCGATCTGTTCAGCCGCCTGATCTTCGGCGCCCGCAACACCGTCGGCATCGCGCTGCTGACCACGATCCTCTCCTTCCTCCTGGGCGGATCGCTTGGCGTGCTCGCCGCCATCACGAAGGGCTGGTTCGACCAGGTGGCGAGCCGCATCGTCGACGCCCTCATGTCGATCCCGACGTTGATCTTCTGCCTGATGCTGCTGTCGATCTTCGGCACCTCGGTCCTGAACCTGATCCTGATCATCGCCGTGCTCGATTCCACGCGCGTGTTCCGCCTGAGCCGCGCGGTGTCGCAGAACGTGGTGGTGATGGACTATGTCGAGGCGGCGCGGCTGCGCGGCGAGAAGCTGCCCTGGATCATGCGGCGGGAGATCTTCCCCAACATCCTGCCGCCGCTGGTGGTCGAGTTCGGCTTGCGCTTCTGCTTCGTGTTTCTCACCATCAGCGCCCTCTCCTTCCTCGGCCTCGGCATCCAGCCGCCGACCGCCGATTGGGGCTCGATGGTCTATGAGAACAAGACCCTCATCACCTATGGCAACATCACGCCGCTGCTGCCCGCCGGGGCCATCGCGCTGCTGACGGTCGGCGTCAACTTCGTGGTCGACTGGTTCCTGCACAAGACGAGCGGATTGCGCGAATGAACGACAACGCGAAAACAGGCGGCCGCACCAAAGGCGACGTGCTGCTGGAGATCCGCGGCCTCAAGATCGAGGGCGAGAGCGACGAGGTCTGGCGCCCGATCGTCAAGGGCGTCGACCTTTCCCTGAAGCGCGGCGAGGTGCTGGGCCTGATCGGCGAATCCGGCGCCGGCAAGTCCACCATCGGCCTCGCCGCCATGGGCTATGCCCGGCCCGGCTGCCGCATCTCCGGCGGCAGCGTGACCTTCGACGGCATCGACCTGATGGCCATCGGCGAGGACAAGCGGCGCCACCTGCGCGGCACCCGCATCGCCTATGTGGCGCAGAGTGCCGCCGCCTCGTTCAATCCGGCGCACCAGCTGATGACGCAGACCATCGAGACCGAGATGCGCGAGGGGCTGCGCGGTCGTGGCGAGGCCGAGAAGGACGCGATCGAGCTCTATCGCCGCCTGCGCCTGCCGAACCCGGAGGAGATCGGCTTCCGCTATCCGCACCAGGTTTCCGGCGGCCAGCTCCAGCGCGCCATGACGGCCATGGCCATGACCTGCCGGCCTGACCTCATCATCTTCGACGAGCCGACCACGGCGCTCGACGTCACCACCCAGGTCGAGGTGCTGGCGGCGATCCGCGACATCGTCGAGCAGTTCCACACCGCCGCCATCTACATCACCCACGATCTGGCGGTGGTCGCCCAGATGGCCGACCGCATCATGGTGCTGCGCTACGGCAAGGAGGTCGAGGAAGCCCCGACCCGCGAGATGCTCAGCAACCCGAAACAGGACTACACCAAGTCGCTGTGGTCGGTGCGCAAGCTGGGCAAGGACGAGCAGCCGGGCGGCGCGCCGGTGCTGCAGGTGAACAATGTCACCGCCGCCTATGGCAACGCGGTCAAGGTGCTGAGCGACGTGTCGATCACCGTGCCGCGCGGCAAGACCGTGGCGGTGGTGGGCGAATCCGGCTCCGGCAAGTCGACGCTCGCCCGCGTCATCACCGGCCTGCTGCCGCCCACCGCCGGCGAGATCGTGTTCGACGGCAAGCCGCTGCCGCCCGCGCTGAAGGACCGCGGCCCGGACATCCTGCGCCGTATCCAGATGATCTATCAGATGCCGGACACCGCGCTGAACCCGCGCCAGACGGTCTACGAGGTGATCGGCCGGCCGCTGGAACTCTATCTCGGCCTCACCGGAGCGAAGAAAGAGGCCCGCATCCTGGAGCTCTTGAAGCTGATCGAGATGGACGAGAGCCATGTCGACCGCTTCCCCGGGGAATTGTCCGGCGGGCAGAAGCAGCGTATCTGCATCGCGCGCGCGCTGGCCGCCGATCCGGAGCTGATCATCTGCGACGAGGTGACCTCGGCCCTCGACCAGATCGTGCAGGAGGAAATCCTGAAGCTGCTGCTGCGGCTGCAGCGCGAGTTCAACGTCTCCTACCTCTTCATCACCCACGACATCGCCACCGTCCGGGCGATCTCGGACGAGATCGTGGTGATGTTCCAGGGCAAGGTGGTGCAGCAGGGGCCGAAGACCCGCGTGCTTTCCCCGCCCCACCCGCCCTATACCGAGCTGCTGCTGTCCTCGGTGCCGGAGATGGACCCGGACTGGCTCAGCAACCTGCTTGCCAAGCGCAAGATCCAGCCGGCGGCGATGCAATCCGGCGACCGCTAGGTCGATCCGGAGTCAGGGCGCCGAAGTCCCGCCAGGCCGGTACATCCGCGGCCCGGCGGGCATTCGGCAGCGGGCGCAAGGATGCGCCCGCCTTGGGCTAGGCCTGCTGCGGCGTCAGATCCACCGACCACAGGGCCGCATCGGCGACGTCGCGCAGCGTCACGGTCATCACGCCGGTATCCTGCGCGATCTTCACATGGCCGAAGAACTGCAACCCGGCCGAGGGCGCCAGGTTGACTTGGCCGGCCTCCGGCGCCTTCACGAACTTCGCTTCCGGGCCGAAGGTCATGTCGAGGTCGTTGGGGCCGAAGGTGCCGGCATGGATCGGGCCGGAGACGAATTCCCAGAACGGCTCGAAATCCTGGAATGCCGCCTTGTTGGGATCGTAGTAATGCGCGGCGGTGTAATGCACGTCGGCGGTGAGCCAGACCGTGTTGCGGATCCGCGCCGCCTTGAAGAAGCGCAACAGCTCGGCGAATTCCAGCTCGCGGCCCTTCGGCGCGCCGGGCTCGTTGTTGGAGACCGCTTCGAAGCCCTTCTTGTCCTTGCCGTTGTCCCACACCACCAGCGACAGCGGCATGTCGGCGGCGATCACCTTCCAGGTGGCGCGGGAGGCCAGCAGCTCGCGCTTCAGCCATTCGATCTGGTCGCGGCCGAGGAACACGGCGTTGCCGCCCTCGGACGCCTCGAGATTGTCGCCGTTGGGGCCGCGATAGCGCCGCATGTCGAGGAAGAAGACGTCGAGCAGCGGCCCGTAGGCGACCTTGCGATAGACGCGGCTCTGCTCCGCCGCCACCGGGGCGATCGGCATGAAATCGTGGAACGCGCGGGCCGCGCGGGCGGCCAGCAGGCGCACGTTCTTTTCCGTGTAGCGGTCGTCGAAGACCTTGGAATCCGACCAGTTGTTGGAAACCTCGTGGTCGTCCCACTGGGCCAGCATCGGCACCTGGGCGTTGAAGGCGACGACGTTCTTGTCGAGCAGGTTGTACTTGTACTGGCCGCGGAACTCGGCCAGCGTCTCGGCCACCTTGGACTTCTCCTCGATCAGCACGTTCTTCCACTTGGTGCCGTCGGGCAGGTCGACCTCGGCGCTGAGCGGGCCGTCGGAATAGACGTTGTCGCCGCAATGGATGAAGAAGTCCGGCGCATGCTTCAGCATCGTGGCATAGGCCTGCATGCCGCCGCGGTCGAGGTCGATGCCCCAGCCCTGCCCGACGGTGTCGCCGGACCACACGAAGCTGACGTCGCGGCCGCCGGCGGGCGCGGTGCGGAAACGGCCGGTCACCGGCTCCGACGTGGCGTTGGCATCGGTGAGATCGCTGAAGGTGACGCGGTAGAAGATGTCCTGCCCGCTCGGCAGGTTCTCGACCAGCTGCTTCACCGCGAAATCGCTCTCCGGCAGCACATCCAGCGGCGGCAGGGCATGCGCGTTGGCGAAGCTTTCGGTGGTCGACCATTCGAAGGCGGCGCGCGCCGGCCGGTCGGTGCGCGCCCAGAGCACGCCCCGATCGAGGCCGATGTCGCCCGATTGCAGGCCATGGGTCACGATCGGCCGCGTCGCCGCGCGCGACAGGCGCGGGGCTGCGACAAGCGGGGCGAGGCTGAGCGGCGCCAAGGCGGCCGCCGAGCCGGCAAGTTTCAGGAAGGTGCGGCGGGAGCGCGGACGTGGCGGCAGCATGCGGGGCATGGGCAATCTCCTTCTGGGTCGGCCGGTGCTTGGCAAAGTGGCTGGCAAGAGACGATTCGCCATCCTTGCCGGGGCCGCGATGCTGGCCGCCGGGCATGACCCCCGTTTAGCGCCGGGGTGAAGGTTTTGCGACGCCGCCACCGCGCCATCGCCCGCCCGGGCCGCCTCGGCGGACCCGCCGCCACCTGATTTCCTTGCCTTTTTTCAAGGCGAATCCGGGGCTTGCCTCAGCCGGGCGGGGTCTGTATATACCCCTCGCCCACCATGTCCCGAGCGGGTCCCAAAGGCCCGCGATCATGTGTCGGAGTGTAGCTCAGCCTGGTAGAGCACTGTGTTCGGGACGCAGGGGCCGGAGGTTCGAATCCTCTCACTCCGACCATTTCCCCCCGCCTGACAGCCTTATTCTGACCGCGCTACGCCGCGCGCCGCTTCTCCTTCGCGAAGGGGCTGAGCCCCAGCCATTGCTGCATCGAGCGCGCCAGCGTCGTGTCGCCGGTCAGCTCCAGGCGGCCGGCATCGAGCTCCGCCTGAACCGTGGAGATGCCCATCCAGATCGCGGTCATGGTGCGCAGGCTGGATTGCGCGAAGAGGTCGACCTCGTAGCCCGGATCGACCGAGCAGAGATCGACGCTGGTGCCTTCCACCACCAGCCAGAAGTTGCGCCGCGCCGGCGGCAGTTCGGGATATTCGAACTGGATGACCTGGCGCCCCTGCGGCTCCGGCGTCAGCTTGAGCCAGCGCCGCATGTCCCACATCAGCAGCGAGGGGTCGAGATTCTTCAGCGACACCTTCGATTCGACCCAGCGATGGCCCCAACTGCCGAGCGTCATCACCACCTCGCGCAGGTCCTCGCCCGATTCGGTCAGCACGTATTCGACGATGCCGGCCTGGCCGGTGGGCCGGGTGGCGATGACACCGGCCTGCTCGAGTTCCTTCAGCCGCTTCGACAGCAGGGTCGGCGACATGCGCGGCACGCCGCGGCGCAGGTCGTTGAACCGGGTGGAGCCGCACAGCAGCTCGCGCAGGATCAGCGCCGTCCAGCGCGAGCAGACGATTTCCGCCGCCATGGCGACGGGACAGAACTGTCCATATGAGCCTTCCATAGATGCCTCCTTGGCTTGGCAATTGCAGTTTGGCAATTGCAGGCGATGTTATGGATTCCACAAGCGCTCGGCCACTCCAGAATCTGTAGCCGTGATCAAAAACACGCCCCGCCGACCGCCCGCCGATGAAATAAAACTGTTATATTTCAATATATTAAAATTTCCCCGCCCGGCGGTCAACCGCCGCAATACAGATCCTGAACTGGAATCGAGCGATCAAATGGACGAGTCTCCTTCCATACTACTTGAGGGACTTCAAACAAGGAGATTGAGATGGCTGCTGTTCCCGACGTGAAAACCACAGGTCTGGAGGGCCAGGATCCCGCCAGCATCGCCCGGCAGCTGGGCGCACAATTCGCCGCCCGGGCGGCCCATTTCGACGACAGCGACGAGTTCGTGGCCGAGAATTACGCGGCCCTGCGCGCCGCCGGCCTGGTCGAGGCGGGCGTGCCCAAGGAATTCGGCGGCGGCGGCCACGACGTCGCCGCGCTATGCGAGATGCTGCGCGAACTGGCGCATCACTGCAGCTCCACGGCGCTGGCCTTCGCCATGCACACGCACCAGGTCGCCATCCCGGCCTGGCGCTGGGTGCACCAGAAGGCGGCACCGGTCGAGCCGCTGCTGAAGCGCATCGCGGCCGAGCGCATCATCCTGCTGTCCAGCGGCGGCAGCGACTGGATCGCCGGCTCCGGCACCGCGGAGAAGGTCGATGGCGGCTTCCGCATCTCCGCCCGCAAGGTGTTCTCCTCGGGCGCGCCGGCCGGCAACCTGCTGATGACGACCGCGATCTGGGAAGGTGACGGCGGCGGCCAGCAGGTGCTGCATTTCGGCATCCCGATGAACTCGCCCCAGGTCAAGATCGTCCCGGTGTGGAAAGCCATGGGCATGCGCGGCACCGGCTCGCACGACATCCTGATCGACGGGCACGTGGTACCGGACGCGGCGGTCGGTTTGAAGCGCAAGGCGGGCGAGTGGCATCCGCTGTTCCAGATCATCTCCACCATCGCCTTCCCGCTGATCTACGCCGCTTATCTCGGCGTGGCCGAGAGCGCGTGCGACATCGCCGTCGGCATGGCGAAGAAGCGGCGGCCGGATCCGCATCTCACCGAGCTGGTCGGCCGCATGCAGACCGAGCTGCGCGGCGCGCAGATGGCGCACCGGGCGATGGTTGCCACGGCGCTGGAGAACAAGCCCGGCGCCGAGAGCGTGAACGAGGTCATGATCGGCCGCACCCTGGTGGCGCGCCACGCCATTGCCGCGGTGGAACTGGCCATGGAAGCCGCCGGCGGCGGGGCCTTCTACCGGTCGGCCGGCCTGGAGCGGCGGTTTCGCGACATCCAGGGCGCGCGCTTCCACCCGCTGCAGAGCGGGCCGCAGGCGACCTATGCCGGCAGCATGGCGCTGGGCCTGCCGATCGACCGGGTGTTCTGAGGGCGGCCATGCCTATGCACCTAGCCACACTGCCAGGCCGCGTCGTCGAAGCCAGCCACGCCCGCTCCCGGCGCGGCTGGCGCGACTGGCTGCTCGGCTTGACCGGCCGGCGCCCGGAAGAGCGCTTGATTCGAACGCAAAGCCTGTCAAAACATCTGCAGCGCGACCTCGGCCTGGCCGATGTCGCGCCGCCGATCCAGTCGCCGGGCGAGGACTGGCACCGCGGCTGACGATTGGGCCGCCCGATCTGGGGCGGCGATCATGGACCATCTGGAATCTCTCGGCGTGCTCGGCGACATGGTATCGACCGCGCCCGACGTGCTGGAGAAGCACGCCTGCGACTGGTCCAATGTCGACCGGCAAAGGCCGCTGGCCGTGCTCCGCCCGCGCAATGTGGCCGAGGTCGCCCTGGCGCTGAAGACCTGCAACGCGCTCAACCTGGCGGTGGTGCCGCAGGGCGGGTTGACCGGCCTTGCCGGCGGCGCCACGCCGAAGGCCGGACAAATCGTGCTGTCGCTCGAACGCCTGAAAGGCGTCGAGGAGATCGACCGCGACAGCGCCACCATGACGGTGCTGGCCGGCACGCCGCTGGAGACCGCGCAGAAGGCGGCGGAAGAGGCCGGGCTATACCTCGCGCTCGATATCGGCTCGCGCGGGTCGTGCCAAGTGGGCGGCAACATCGCCACCAATGCCGGCGGCAACCACGTGATCCGCTACGGCATGGCGCGGGCGCAGGTGCTGGGCCTGGAGACGGTGCTGGCCGACGGCACGGTGCTGAGCGCGCTCACCAAGGTGATGAAGAACAACGCGGGCTACGACCTCAACCAGCTGTTCATCGGGTCCGAGGGCACGCTTGGCATCGTCACCCGCGCGGTGCTGCGCATGCATCCGCGCAAGCCGGGCAAGACCACCGCCCTGGTCGCCACGCCGGACTATGCCGCGACGGTCAAGCTGCTGCGGCGCCTGCAGGCGGGCCTCGGCGAGATCAGCGGCTTCGAGGCGATGTGGCCGGATTTCTACCGCTTCGTCATCGAGCATCCCTCGAGCGGGGTGAAGCCGCTGGCGGCCGATCATCCGTTCTATGCGCTGATCGAATACCAGGGCAACGAGGCGGAGCGCGACCGCGAACGGTTCGAGGCCTGCCTGGGCGAAGCCATCGAGGCCGGCGAGGCGCTGGATGGAGTCATCGCCCAGTCGGAGCGCGAGGCGCGCAGCTTCTGGAAGATCCGCGAGGGCGAGCCGCTCGACATGTATCCCTACCTGATCAATTTCGACGTCAGCGCGCCGACGGCGCAATTGGGCGACCTGGCCGAACGGCTGAGCGCGGCGCTGCTGGCCCGCTGGCCGGACGGCAAGTTCTACGTCTACGGCCATGTCGGCGACGGCAACATCCACCTCTCCGCCTATGCCGGCGGCACGCTGGTGGAGGTGGCGCATCCGATGGACGACATCGTCTATGACGAGGTGCGCCGCATCGGCGGCAGCATCTCCGCCGAGCACGGCATCGGCACGCTGAAGCGCGACTATCTCGGCCACAGCCGCTCGGCGGCCGAGATCGCCGTGATGCGCCGGATCAAGGCGGCGCTGGACCCAAAGGGGATCCTGAATCCCGGCAAGGTGATTTAGCCCGGCTCACTTCCCTGCCGGCACGGTCGGGCTTGGTCCTGGCGATGACAGAGCAACCGAGAGCCCTTGCTGAGTCGTCGGGCAAGTCGCTACCCTCGCGCCAGCAATCTCCTGGGGACCATCCATGCAATCCATCCGCACCATCTCCGTCGTCGGCTGCCACGCGGAGGGCGAGGTCGGCGACGTCATCACCGGCGGCGTCCTGCCGCCCGCCGGCGCCACCATGTACGACAAGATGCGCAGCATGGAGCGCGACCACGACCACATCCGCAAGCTGCTGGTGTGCGAGCCGCGCGGCAGCGTGGCGCGGCATGTCAATTTCATCGTGCCGCCGACGCGCCCCGATTGCGACATCGGCGTCATCATCATGGAGCCGACGGAATACGTGCCGATGTCCGGTTCCAACCTGATCTGCACGGTGACGGTTGCGCTGGAGACCGGCATCGTGCCGATGAAATCACCGGTCACCGAACTGACCGTCGACACCCCGGCGGGCCCGGTGAAAGTCGTCGCCCGCTGCGCCGACGGCAAATGCCAGTCGGTGGAGTTCGGCAATGTCCCCTGCTTCGTCGACAAGCTGGACGCGGATCTGGAGATTGCCGGCGTGGGCTCGGTCAAGGTCGACGTCGCCTATGGCGGCATGTTCTACGCCATCCTCGACGCGACGAAGCTGGGCTACGCCATCGCGCCGGACGAGGCGCGCGACCTGGCGGTGCTGGGCGAGAAGGTGCGCCTGGCCGCGCGGGAGCAGCTGGAGGTCGTGCATCCGGAGAATCCCGGCATCAACGGCGTCTCCATCGTGCAATTGAACCAGCCGTTCCAGGGCGTGGGCAGGGCGACGCGCAACACCTGCATCGTCTCGCCCGGCCGTTCCGACCGCTCGCCCACCGGCACCGGCACCTGCGCCCGCATGGCGGTGCTGCGCGCCCGCGGCCAGATGAAGGTCGGCGACCACATGTTCCACGAAAGCATCATCGGCTCCCGCTTCAAGGGCACGATCGCCGGTGAAACCACGATCGCCGGGCGGCCGGCGATCCTGCCGCGCATTGAAGGGCGCGCATGGGTGACCGGCTTCCACAGCTATTGCCTCGACGCCACCGATCCATATACCCAGGGCTACGTGATTGCCGATACCTGGGGCGTCACCGGAAAGCTGCATCAATAGGCCTGCCTTGCCAAAGTCGCTCTACGGTTTCATCTGGAAAGTCAGCGCGCGCGATCAGATCCTGCTCTGCGCCATCACGCTGGTGGTGGCGGCCATGAGCATGGCGCCGCTGGAATTGCAGCGCCGCATCGTCAATGACGCCATCGAGAACCGCGATCTGCGCAACATGCTGCTGCTGTGCGGCGTCTATCTGGTCGTGCTGCTGCTGCAGGGCGGCCTGAAATACTGGCTGAACGTGGCGCGCGGCGGCCTGGTCGAGCGGGTGGCGCTTCAGCTGCGCCGGCGGATCTTCAAGCACCTGATCGGCAGGCCAACCCGCGACGGCAAGTCGCCGCATGTCGACAAGGGCGCCGTCGTCTCGATGACCTCGGCCGAGGTCGAGGAGGTGGCGGGGTTCGTCGGCGATTCCATTTCGATGCCGCTGCTGCAGGCGGGTACCGCGTTCGGCACGCTTGGCTACCTGTTCTGGGTGCAGCCGGAGATCGCCGCCTTCGCGCTCGCCCTGTTCCTGCCGCAGATATTGCTGGTGCCGCTGGGCCAACGACGGATCAACCGCTGGGCGGCGATCCATGCGCGGCTGCTGCGCAAGCTGGGCGGCGTCATCGTGACCGGCGAGCGGGTACACCTGACCCCGACCCATTCCGAGCGGCGGTTCAACCATCTGGCGGAAGGCGCCAGGGCGACCCGGGTCCTGATCTACCGGGTCAAGTTCGCGCTGACCTTCCTGGGTAACTTCATCGACGCCATCGGACCGCTGATCGTGCTGACCGTGGGCGGCTGGCTGGTGCTGCAGGGCAAGACCGAGGTCGGCACCCTGGTGGTATTCATCTCGGGATTCCAGAAGGTCGCCGATCCCTGGGACCAGCTGCTCACCTTCTATCGCACGACGTCGAACGCGCGGACGAAGTTCCGCCTGATCGTCGATGCCCTGCCGCCGGAGGCGGTGAAAGCCTAACGGCGCCGTAGGCGGCTAAAGACTGAGCCGCCGGTGGCGGTGAAAGCTGGGGCTCTACGCCGCCAGCTTCTGCAGGCGATTCATCAGATAGGTGAGATTGGCGTGGTCGAGCTGCTCCAGGCGGGTCAGCACCCGTTCGATCAGCTTGGCGTTGAAACGCTGGCGGTCGCGATCGCCGCCGTCATAGTCCATCTCGCGCGCCACGTCGAACGCCGCCCGGAACACCGGGAACAGATCGACCGGCAGATGCGCATACTGGTAGATCGACTGCAGGCCGAGCGGTCCCGGATCGTGGATCAGCTGGCGGGCGTTGACCACCGTCACGCCGGACAGCGTCGCCAGCGCAGCCTCGAAGAAAGCGATATCGCCCGAACAAAGTGCGCGCAACACCAGCGACGGCGTCAGGCGGCCGTGGCGAGCCAGTTGCTTCGCGAACTGGACGACGTCGGTGGTTTCGGCGCCGGCGGGCAGCAGGCTGATGGTGGCGCGCTCGCGCGCCTGCAGCACCAGGTCGGTCGCCATCTCGTCGGAGAGGTCGTGCTTCTTGACCAGGTATTCCTGCAGGCTCTGCGAGACCATCGTCACCAGACGCTCGGAGACCGCCAGCGGCAGGTTCGGCCGCGCGGCCAGCGAATTGGTGACGGCGACATGCTCGCCGTGGCGCTCCAGGATCTTGTTGACTTCCTTCTCGCCCAGCTCGGCGCCCTTGTTGGCGGCCAGTGCGGCAACGACGGTCGGCGCCTTGCCGTGGTCGATCAGCGCATTTGCGACCACGCCGGAGACGGTGGCGCGGTTGGCGACGGCGGTCTGCTTCTCGACGCCGGCCGAGCGCACGATGGCCACCAGGTCCTCGTCGCTGAGCACCTTGGAGAATTCGAGCACCGGCAGCGAAACCTGCTCGACGTCCTTGGCCATCTGCATGGCGACGTCGTGGGGCAGCTGGTCGCTGGCCTTGAGGTGGCTGGAGAGCGCGGCGCGCACCTTCACCTCGGCATCGCGCGCGAGGACGCGGAAGATCTGTTCCGCCAGGCCGCGTTCCGCCGCGGACAGGCCGCCGGTCTCGAAGGCGCTGGCGACCTTTGCGGCGGTCTCGGCGCGCGTCTCCCCGCTGGGATCGGCGATCAGCCGTTTGACATCCGCTTCGGTCAGCATCTGGGCCATGGGAAACTCCACTATCTGGCGGATTCGCCTCGCGCTATCCGCCGTCTAGCGAGTCAAACAAATACGGGTTAACAAACCCCTACCTGACGCCCTCAGCCCTTTACCGCCCGATCGATGGATTTCGCCAATTTATCGACGATTTCATCGACCTGGGCCTCCGCAAGGATGAAGGGCGGCGCCAGCACCACATGGTCGCCCCGCACCCCGTCGATACACCCCCCGGAGGGGTAGCAGACGACGCCCTCCTCGAAGCCGGCACGGCGGACCCGCTGCCAGGTCTTGCGCTGGGGGTCGAGGGGCGCCTTGGTCTCCCGGTCGGCCACCAGTTCCAGGCCGATGAACAGGCCCCGGCCGCGGATGTCGCCGACATTGGGGTGCTGGCCGAACCGCTCGCCGAGGCGGCGGAACAGCAGGCCGCCGAGGCTGCGCACCCGCTCCAGCAACCCCTCCTCGGCGATGGCCTGCTGGACGCCCAGGGCGGCGGCGCAGGCCAGCGTATGGCCGGCATAGGTCTGGCCGTGCTTGAGGGCCCCGGAGCCGTCGGCGATGGCGTCGAAGACGCGCTGGGCGATCAGCAGCCCGCCGATCGGCTGGTAGCCTCCCCCCAGCCCCTTGGCCATGGTCAGGATGTCCGGCGTCACGCCGTCCTCGGCGCAGGCGTACATGTGGCCGGTGCGACCCATGCCGCACATGACCTCGTCGAAGACCAGCAGCACGCCGTGGCGGTCGCAGATTTCGCGCAGGCGCTTGAGGTAGCCGGGCACCGGCGCGGCGCAACCGAGCGAGGCGCCGACCACGGTCTCGCAGAAGAAGGCGGCGACGTTCTCGGCGCCCAGTTTCTGGATCGCCGTCTCCAGCTCGTCGGCGACGCGAAGGCCGTATTGCTCGGCGCTCTCGTCGGCGCGGCGGCCACGATATTCGTAGCACGGACCGATGTGGGTGACCGGCAGCAGCAGCGGGTCATAGGGCGCGCGGCGGTTGGCGTCGCCGCCCAGCGCCAGGGCACCGAGCGTGTTGCCGTGATAGGAGCGTTCGCGGGCGATGAACAGGCGGCGCTTCGGCTGCCCGATCTCGAGGAAATACTGGCGGGCAAGCTTCATCGCCGCCTCGACCGCTTCCGAGCCGCTGCCGACGAAGAACGCCTTGGTGAGGCCGGCCGGCGCCTGGCGCACCAGCGTGTCGGCCAGTTCCTCGATCACCGGCGTGGTGAAGAACAGCGAATAGGCATAGGAGACCTGGTCGAGCTGGCGCTTGATCGCCTCGATCACCCGAGGATGCGAGTGGCCGAGGCAGGACACCGCCGGACCGCCGGAGGCATCCAGGTAGCGCTTGCCGGCATCGTCGATCAGATAGGCGCCCTCGCCCTTGACGATGACAGGCAGCGGGAATTGCAGGTCGCGCTCGAACAGGGCGCTCTTCTTCGGCTCCAGCAGCATGATGTGTCCTATGGCTGCGCGGTCAGGACCTTGACCACGACTTCCTGAAAGGCCTCGCCGGCGGCGCGGTCGAAGGCATCGACGATCTGCGCCAGCGAGCCGCCGGCGGCCGGCACGCGCTGGTCGATGGTGACGGTGGCGATGATGCGGCGGTCCGGCATCCGTACCAGCTTGGCCGCCAGGCGCAGATGCGCGGTCGGCTGCTCGCCGTCGAACTCCGCCTGGAAATCGCGCAGCTCCGATTGCAGGACATAGTCGGGCTTGAGGCCGGACGCATCGCGGCCGATGGCGACGATACTGCCCGATGCCTCGAAACTCTCGATCAGCTTGGTCTGCAGCAATACCGGAGCATTGTCGGCCCAGGCACCCTTGGCGAAATATTCCACTACGCCCGGCGACCGGGTGAGCGCGATGCGCGTGGTGTCGAGATCGGCGGAAGCCACCGGCGTGCCGACCACCAGCTGCCAGTGGACCTTCGGCAGGGATTGGCCGAACTCGGTGACCGCCGACAAGGTGTAGAGGGGCACCGGCTCGTTCACCTGCGGCAGCAGGCCGCCGCAGCCGGCGAGCGCCGCCCCCGCGCCGAGCATCAGGACGAGGTCGCGGCGCGCGATCATGGGGTCGGCACTCCGGTGTTGCGGTCGTTGAGGAAGAAGCGCGCCGGGTCCTTCTCCAGCTGGTGCGATATCCGGGTCATCGAGGCGACCAGGCGGCGCAGCTCGCTCACCAGCTCGGCGGTCTCGTAGAGCGCGGTGGAGGAGAACTGCTTCAGCGGCTCGCGGTTGTCGTCGATGACCGCGGAAAGCTGCTGCGAGGTCTTGGTGAAGCTCTCGGCCATGGCGGCGAAATTCTTCGCCGCCTTGGTGGCGTCACCGCGCACGTCGCCGACCGCGCCGCGCAGATCGGTTGCCAGCAGGGTGAATTCGGCCGCGGCCTTGTTGAGCTGCTCGATCGCGCCATGGGCGGTGTCCATCACCCCCTCGGCCGAGGTGGCCTGCCCGGCCAGCTGGTTGGTGATGGTCTCGAAATTGGCGATGGCGTTGCTGAAGGCCTGGCGGTTCTTGTCGCTGAGCAGGTCGTTCAGGCGCCGCGTGATCTCCTCGACCTGGGTCAGCAGGTCGGGCACCTGGCGCACGATCTGTTCCAGCGCCGACGGGCCGGCGGTGATTTCGCTGTCGGGCGGCAACAACTCGGCATTGCGGCTGCCCCGGCTGATCTGGACGGTGACGCCGCCGGCCAACCCTTGAATTTCGATGGTCGCCTTGGAATCGGCGCGGATCGGCGTACCGCCCCGCACCTCGATGTCGACGCGCGCGAGCTCCGAATTCTCCAGGTCGATGCCGACATCGGTGACGCGGCCGACCGGAATGCCGCCGAGCAGCACCGTGCTGTCGATACGCAACTGGGCGACCGAGCCGGAGAAGCGCGCGTAGTAGTGGTCGTAGCGCACCTCGCCCTCGAAGCGGGCGAGCCAGAAGACGAAAAAGGCGATGCCCAGCACGAAAAGCAGGACGAAGCTGCCGACGGCGATGTGCTTGGCGCGGGTTTCCATGCGGCGGCGTCCCGGTCAGGCCGCGCCAATGCCGGCGGCCCGCGCGCGCGGACCGTGGAAATAGCTCTGGATCCAGGGGTGGGTGTCGCGCATCAGCTCGTCCAGCGTTCCGACCTTCACCTTCTTGTCTACCAGGACGGCGATCCGGTCGCAAATCGTGACCAGCGAGTCCAGATCGTGGGTGATCATGACCACGGTCAGGCCCAGGCTCTGCTGCAGGCTGCGGATCAACTGATCGAAATCAGCGGCGCCGATCGGATCGAGCCCGGCGGTGGGCTCGTCCAGGAACAGGATTTCCGGATCGAGGGCCAGGGCGCGCGCCAGGCCGGCGCGCTTTTTCATGCCGCCGGAGAGCTGGGAGGGGTACTTGCCGCCCGCCTCGACCGGGAGGCCGACCAGCTTGATCTTCAACCCGGCCAGTTCCTCCATCAGCTCCGGCGGCAGGTCGCCGCGCTCGCGCATCGGGGCCTGGATGTTCTCCGACACGGTGAGCGAGGAGAACAGCGCGCCGTTCTGGAACAGCACGCCCCAGCGGGTCTGCAATTTGCGCCAGGATTCCTCGTCCAGCGTCCGCGTCAGCTGGCCGAGCACGTTGATGTCGCCGCCGGCCGGCCGGTTGAGGCCGATGATGGTGCGCAGCAGCACCGACTTGCCGGTGCCCGAGCCGCCGACCACGCCCAGCACCTCGCCGCGGCGGACGTCGAGGTCGAGCCCGTCATGCAGCACCTGCGCGCCGAAGCGGTTCACCAGCCCGCGGATCTCGATGACGTTGGCGGAGCGTTCGGCCATGTCAGATGCTCAGGATGGAGAAGAGCACGGAGAACAGCGCGTCGAAGATGATGACAAGGAAGATCCCTTCGACCACCGCGCGCGTGGTCATCTGGCCCACGCTCTCGGCGCTGCCGGAGACGCGCAGGCCCTCGAAGCAGCCGACCAGGGCGATCAGGATGGCGAAGACCGGCGCCTTCACCAAGCCGACCCAGAACTGCGTGACGGTGATGGCATTGTTCAAGAGGCCCAGATACTGGCCAAAGCTGATGTCGACCAGCAGCACGCACATCAACCCACCGCCGAGCAGGCCCATGAGGTCGGCGAAGAAGGTCAGCAGCGGCAGCGAGATCACCAGTGCCGCGACGCGCGGGATCGCCAGCACCTCCATCGGGTCGAGGCCCATGGTGCGCAATGCGTCGACCTCCTCGCTCACCTGCATGGTGCCGATCTGGGCGGTGAAGGCGGAACCGGACCGGCCGGCGACGACGATGGCGGTGAGCAGGATGCCCATCTCGCGCAGCACCGAGACGCCGACCATGTTGACGGTGAAGATCTGCGCGCCGAAGCGGCGCAGCTGGTCGGCGCCCTGGTAGGCGAGGACCACGCCGACCAGAAACGAGATCAGCCCGACGATGGGCAGCGCGTTGATGCCGGTCTGTTCGATGTGGACCAGCAGCGGCTTCCAGCGGAAGCGCCGCGGATGCAGGATCACGCGGCCGAGGGCGAGGACGAATTCGCCGAAGAAGGCGATCAGGTCCAGGGTCTCGTTGAAGACCTCTTCGGCGCCCGCCCCGACATCGGCGACCCAGTCGAGGAAGCCGCGCGGTGCCGGTTGTTCGGGCGTGACCTTCGGCCCGGCCGCCAGCACGCGCTCCGCCAGCGGCTGGAATTCGGGCGCCAGATTGACCCAGGGAATGGCGCCGTCGGAGCCCTGCCCGCTGGCCCGGGCGAGCAGCCAGGCGCCGGCCGAGTCGAGCAGCGTGATCTCGGATAGGTCGAGAGACTCTGGGCGCTTGCCACCAGCGGGCGGCGTCGTAAGTGCGGCCGTCAACTCATGCAACTTAGCCGCGTGGTCGACGATCCAGGCTCCACCGGCCCGCAATTGGGCGCCGTCACGTCCTGGCGCCAACTCGATCCATCCGGCCGGATTGGTCATCAGTTCAATTTCACGTTCCAAGGAATTCGCTTCAGTGTAGAGTCCACCTTGCCGAGGTCGCAATACGCATTTGGCGCATCCGACATGGCCATTATCCAATCACCATTTCGGAGTCTGCATGAGCGGGGTTTCACCGAGCATCAAGGGACACAACGTCCTGGTCGCCAAGCATTCCGCCGTCGACGCGACCGGCGCCTTGCGCGTCGATCCGATCGACGGGCTCAAGGTGCGCCTGACCCGGCCTGTGCCGCACGAGGACGGCCATGTCATCGAGATCGCGCGCCAGGGCTGGGAAATCCTCGACGTGCCGGTCGTCCAGGTGCACATGACCACCACGCTGCCGGGGCGGCATCGCGCCTGGGGGCTGCACCGATTCAGCACGGACCGGTTGTTCGTGGCCAAGGGGCTGGTGAAGATCGCGGTCTACGATGGCCGCACGGAGTCCAGGACCTTCGGCTGGGTCAACGAGTTCACCTTGAGCGACCGCAACCCCGGCCTGGTGGTGGTGCCGCCCAATCTCTATCACGGCTGGAAGAACATCGGGACGGACGAGGCCATCGTCATCAACATGCCGACCAGCACCTACACCTATGATGAGCCGGATGCGTGGGATTTGCCCTGGGATTCGCCGGCCGCGGCGGAACTGATCCCCTATCGCTTCTGACGCGATCAGACCGCCAGAACCCCGGCCAGGTGCTGCGGCAGTTCGTGCTCCGGGTGGCGGGTCAGGTCCTTGGCCAGTTCGCCCGAGACCAGCTTCAGCGTGGCTTCGCCAAGTTCCATGCGGAGGTCGCCCAATGTGGTGGGCGGCGCCACCAGGACCAACCGGTCGAACGCCTTGCCGGCAGCGGCGGCGTCCAGCACCTGGGCCATCTCGCGGGCGAACTTATGCTTCTCGAAGCGGTGCCAGTCCTGGTGCGGCTCCATCGAGGAACGCTGGCCAGTGCCGGCATCGACCGAGCGGCCGGGCTTGTCGGATTTCACGTCGCGCGAATGGTGGTGCAGATCGGCCTTGTGGGTGGCGCCAGACAGCGGATGCAGCCCCTTCCCCGGCCCTTCATTGACGTAAATGCGCGCCCGGGCGCCATCGGCGACCAGGACGTAGGTAACGGTCTTCTTCATGAAACGCTCCGAAGCGGTGCCCGCGAGGCCGGCATGGCTCAATCGGCGACAAACGCCAGTCTAGCCTAGAAATATGGGATTCGCCGCGGAACCTGCAAGCAGCGGCAAAAGCACGCAGAATTGAGGGAATCCGGGGCAACGGGCGGCCAGGGAAACGCCCTGAACTGTTCCGCCCGCCCCGGGCCTGCCGGCCGGGGCGGGCGGAACGCGATCCCGATCAGATATAGTAGGCCTTCAGCGGCTCGAAGCCGTTGAAGTTCACCGCCGAATAAGTCGTGGTGTAGGCGCCGGTGGAGAAGATGCGGACGCGGTCCCCGATCTTCAGGTCGCGCGGCATCTGGTAGTTGGCCTTGTCGTAGAGGATATCGGCGGAATCGCAGGTCGGGCCGGCGAGCACCACCGGGCCGTCCTTGCCCTTGGTCTTGCGCACCGGGCGGATACGATAGCGGATGCCCTCGCCTTCCACCTCGGCCAGGCCGCCGAAACGGCCGATGTCGAGATAGACCCAGCGGCGGTCCTCGTCATAGCTCTTGTTGGAGATCAACACGACCTCCGCCTCCAGCACGCCGGCGTCGCCCACCATGTAGCGGCCGGGCTCCAGGATCATGCGCGGCAAGTCATTGCCGAAATGCTTGGTCATCGCCGTCATGATGGCGTCGCCGTACGTGTCGATCGCCGAGACGGGTGCGTTGTAGCTGGCCGGGAAGCCGCCGCCGAGGTCGATCATCTTGAGATCGATACCGGCCTCGGCCACCTGGCGGAACACACCGCGGGCCGACGCGATGGCGGCGTCCCACTGCTCCGGCTGCATCTGCTGCGAGCCGACATGGAACGAGACGCCATAGGG